>JAZLCU010000055.1:0-10390 GCA_045614325.1 Faecousia sp.
GAGTCCTACGGCTACACCGAGGATGAGATCGTTTCTTCCGACATCATCGGTATGCGTTTCGGTTCTCTGTTCGATGCAACTCAGACCATGGTCAACAAGCTGCCCGGCGGCATGACTCAGGTTCAGGTTGTTTCTTGGTACGACAACGAGAACTCCTACGTTTCTCAGATGGTTCGCACCATTAAGCACTTCTCCACTCTGCTGTAATTGCTTAACTGAACATAATAAAACTGCCGACCAAACGGTCGGCAGTTTTTTATTGCTTTTTTATTCCAAAATCAGCTTCACAGCGCCGTAAACGCCCGCGTCATTTCCAAGTGTTGCCAACGCAAATTCCACATTTGCGGCCGCGTGGTAAATATAGCGGCCAATGTGGCGCTTGATGCCGTCAAGCAGCGGCTGGCCGGCCTTGCTCACACCGCCGCCGATCACGATCTGACCGGGATTGAGTACACAGCAGATATTGGCAATAAATTCAGCCATATACGCATAGACTTGTTCCAGAACCTCAGTTGCTGCTACATCCTGATTGGCAGCCCCATCAAACACATCCTTACAGGTGATGGTTTCCAATTTACGCAAAGAAGAATCCGCGGGATTTTCGTCTAAATAATCTTTCGCCATTCTAACTATGCCGGTAGCAGAGCAGTACTGCTCTACGCAGCCCCGTTTGCCGCAGCCGCAGACTCGGGTCTCGTTGCGGTTTAATACCATATGGCCGATCTCACCGGCTGCGCCGTGAGTGCCGTACAGGGGTTTTCCGTTTAAAATAATGCCACCGCCGACGCCGGTGCCCAAGGTGATCAGCACCATATTCTCACAGCCGTGGCCGCTTCCCTTCCAGCACTCTCCAAGGGCTGCAACCGTTGCATCGTTACCTGCTTTTACAGGCAGGCCGGTCAGTGTGGACAACACCCTCTGTACATCCGTTCTTCCCCAACCCAGATTGTCGCAGCCGGCTACGATGCCGTCCTTGTTAACAGACCCGGGCACGCCGATACCGATGCCACGAATCTGCTCGATAGAGACATTGTTTTCCTTTATGTAGGAAAGCACAGATGCGGCAATATCGGGCAAGATTTTCTCGCCGTTATTGTCGGTAACTGTGGGAATTTCCCATTTAGAAAGCATCGTTCCGTCTTCTTGAAAACAGGCAAGCTTGACGGTGGTTCCGCCAAGGTCTACACCAAAGCCGTAGTGCATAAAAAGCACCTCCGTAATTTTTTATTGATTATACACTGTTTCTGTTGAAATTACCATAGGTTTGCCTTAAAATTATAGAAAAAGTGAATTTTTTCCTATGTTATACTTGCGAAAATCACACTTTTATTGTAACATAGTATTAAGCAAATTGCGAAAGGATAATTTTGTTTTATGATTCAAGTAGATATTTCCAATGTTTGGGGTCAGCTTTCTCTTCCCGACCTTTTGGCCATTGAAAAAGAGGTATTCGACGCCCACAAAACATTGACAGAAGGAACCGGCGACGGCAATGACTTTTTAGGTTGGCTGGACCTGCCTGTTGCAGAGACTAACGAAGAAATCGAGCGCATTCGTGCTGCTGCAAAGCGCATCCGCGAGACCTCTGATGTATTCGTTGTAATCGGCATCGGCGGCTCTTACTTAGGCCCTCGCGCTGCCATCGAGCTGATGCAGGGCTGCAACCACAACATTGGCAAGGGCAAGGGTGATCCCCAGATCTTCTTTGCCGGCAACACCCTCTCCACAAGAGGTTGGAACGAGCTGGTCAGATTGCTGGAGGGCAAGGATTTCTCCATCGCTATCGTTTCCAAATCCGGCACCACCACCGAGCCGGCCATCGCCACCCGCGCATTGCGCTGGCTGTTGGAGCGCAAATACGGCACTGCCGGTGCTAAGGCTCGTACATATGCAATTACCGACCCCGAAAAGGGCGCACTGCGTCAAATGGCTACTGAGGAAGGCTGGGAGAGTTTCGTGATTCCTCCCGATGTGGGCGGCCGTTACAGTGTGCTGACCGCAGTTGGTTTGCTCCCCTTGGCCGTTGCAGGCATTGATCCTATGGAAGTAATGCGGGGCGCATATAAGGCTAAGGAAGAATACGACATTCGCTCCTTTGAAAATCCCGTTTGGCTGTATGCAGCCATTCGGAACTTGCTGTACAGAAACGGCAAGTCCATCGAGATTCTCGAGTCCTTTGAGCCGGGCTTCCGCATGATGGGCGGCTGGTGGCAGCAGCTGTTCGGCGAATCCGAAGGCAAGGACGGCAAGGGCATCTTCCCTGTTGCCGCTGAGTTTACCGCAGATCTGCACTCTTTGGGTCAGATGATCCAGCAAGGTGAGCGCAACATTTTTGAAACCATGATTCGTTTTGCTCCCCCTGCCCAGACGCTGACCATCGGCAGTGATCTGAAGGATCTGGACGGCCTTAACTACTTGGCCGGCAGAACCCTCGACCATGTGGATGAGCAGGCATATCTTGGCACCTTGGCCGCTCACGTAGACGGCGATGTGCCGGTTATCACCATTGATATGGGCGAACTGAACAACGAAAAGTTGGGCGAGATGTTCTACTTCTTTGAACTGTCCTGCGGTGTGTCCGCGTACCTGCTGGGTGTGAATCCCTTCAACCAGCCGGGCGTGGAATTCTATAAGCGGAATATGTTCAAACTGCTTGGCAAACCCGGCTACGAATCTTAAAATAGGCGCAGCATCAACTTTACCAAATGCAAAACGGTATAACCGACTTACGGTTATACCGTTTTTATTATCCAAATATATTATCAATTAATTTTTTCAACTGTCGGTTAAAACACATGTCGTGTCCGTATCTTGTTATAGCGTCTTTTCTTGTGTATATTATAACCAGAAACACCGGTGATTCAATTCTTTAGATATGAGGTGAGGATATGCAACTTTACATTGGCGATAACATCAAACGCCTTCGCAGACAAAAAGGCATTACACAAGAAACTCTCGCAGAACGTATGTATGTTTCAACAGCCGCCGTTTCTAAATGGGAAAGGAACGAGACGCTTCCCGATATAAGTATGGTACTTCTGTTAGCGTCCTATTTCGGTGTGTCCACCGACGAACTGCTTGGGCTGGATGCCGCCAAGGCCGAGGAAAGAATCCAAGAAATCATCAATAAACGCGATAGACTGTGCGCACTCGGCAAGGAACAAGAGACCTTTGACCTAATTGTGCAGGCTTATCAGGAATTCCCCAACGACTGGAGAATTATTGAGGAATATATGTGGAAACTTACCTATGATCCGAATTGCACGGATCCATACGGCGCCGAAGTACACAAGGAGGAACTGTACTGTCTCTGCGAAAGGGTATTGAATGAATGCACGGTAGATCAAGTGCGTTATTCGGCCCTTTCGATTCTCGGGGGCCTATACGGTTTGGATGGTCAGGGTGAGAAGATGATTGAAACTGCTAAGCGATTCCCCGAACTTTATCATACCCAGGGCGAAGAACTGGAGCAGTGTTATGACCGCGGTACGGAGGAATGGCTTGCGCAAGTACGGCTTAACATTGCAACATATGTAGAAACCCTTGTTGTAAAATTCCGTAATATGGCCTATCGTGAAAATAATCTCGACGAGGCGATTCGGATATGTAAAAAGGCAATCTCTTTACTGGAGTTGGTGTTCGACGACGGAGATTACGGCTTCTGTAATTATCATTTGGGGGAATTATATCTTTTTATCGCCCACCGATATGTTCGCACACACAATTTGGATGCGGCTTTTGAAAATTTTGAAAAAGGCCTACAGTACGCAAAGGCGTATGACGATCTTCCCCAAACCTCTACGCACACATCTTTCCTTGTCCGAGGGAATGTATTTGACAGGCGCAATACCAATTCCTCAACTGAGCAAAATGATGTGGCGAGGGAACTGGGATACCTTCTGGAAAGTGATTCATATCAAAAATTAAAAGACACGCCGCAAATGCAGGCAATCATTGAAAAATACAAACCGTTTGCAGGAAAGAAAAAGGATTTTTCGTAATGCACCGCAGCCCCGCGCGAGGCGGGGCGGCGCTTTTATGGACACAAAAGACTATCTATTGTTTTTTAGTTTTTCTTTCAGATCGTTTATACTTTCTTGAAATTGTTCACGCCAACCATCCCATCTAGAAGATGCTTCTAATATTTCCAGCACACCAAGCGCTTTTTCGTATTCCCTTAATGCTTTTTTAAGATCACCTTTTTCTATATGACATTCTGCAATTCTATCTTTCATAAGCATTAAAATGTGTAAGGCCTGTCTCTCTTCTTTGCATGCGGAATTCCATTTTTCTTCTCCCGTCAAAACACAGGCTTTTTCGCTTAGCCTTGAGAAGTATATTTCAGGTATTTGATCCAGTGTTTTTCTCGCACTTTCATAATCGTTTTTAACTTTATAAGCATAAGCCATGAATCGATAAGCGTCATATTTGATTGCCTCGTCTTTTGTGATATCAATAACTTTTGATGCGATTGTCAACACATCGTCAGGATTCTTGCCGTAATCCGTGACATAAAGTAGATTCATCAGCAAAATATCGTTATCAGGATATTGTTTCAAACCTTCATTTAAAACTTGTTGTGCTTTTCCCCAATCAGAATCGCGATATTTCCAACTTTCTTTGGCGATAGAAAGTGCTTTTTTCTCAATATCTTTTAAATGGAAATCAAACAATACATCCATAGATACACCAAAATAACTTGCCAAAGAGGGAGCAAGTGTGATATCGGGCAATGCTATGTTATTTTCCCATTTGCTAACCGCCTGAAAAGAAACACCTATGCTATCAGCAAGTTGTTCTTGCGTAACACCACGTTGCTTTCTCAGTTCTTTAATTTTATTTCCAATATTCATAATCATACCTCCAAATGATTAAGGCGGCGCCTGCCTTGTGCTTATATTATATCATTGCAATCTTCTGCTACCAATAACATCTTGAACGAGTTTTTTCAACTACAGGTTGAAAAACCGCATCACCAATGAAGATGATGCGGTTTGCTGCATTATGGTAGACTTCCGAAATTCGGGAGTCTATTTTATTTTTATAATTGTTGCCACAGCCAAGGTAGTTGGGTTTCAAATTCACCACCGAAGGGCGTGGTTTCACCGGTTGCATCCAGCACTCTCTCAACAAACTGGGCGGCCAGTTCACCTGCTTCCATAGGGTCGCGGCCCAAGACATATGCGCCGGCAAAGACCGCGCTGAACATATCGCCTGTGCCGTGCTGGCGGTTTAATCGCCGGGTGGCTTTATAGGAGAACATTCCCTCCTCTTTGTGGATACCGGCAAAGCCGGTGCAATCCGGCGATGGGGTCGTTCCTGTGATCACAACGGTTTTGGTTTTGATCTTGCACAAACGCTCCAGCATCATACGCAAATACTGTCCGTCAGTCTGCTCCTGATAAGGAACGCCGGTGAGCATTGCTGCTTCCGTTACATTGGGGATCAACACCTCTGCCATAGAGGCTAAATCCCGCATAGCGTCAACGTGGTCTTGGGTAATGCCCGAATACAATTTGCCGTGGTCTGCCATTGCCGGGTCTAAAATGACCGGGCAATCAAAGGTCTGCATCACCTGCAGAACCACCTCGGCTTGCTCAGGGTTGGCCAGATACCCAACCAAGATTGCGTCAAACTCTGCGCCGATCTTCTGCCAGTGGTCACAGATAGGTTCCATATCCTCGGTAAGCGAGCGGATATGAGGTTCGGGAAATCCCGTATGGGTGGAAAGCACCGCCGTGGGCAACACACTGCAGGAAATCCCCATTGCCGAAAGGATCGGCAGGGCCACCGTCAAGCTGCACCTGCCCACGCAGGACAAGTCCTGAATGGTGAGAATTCGTTTCATTGTTTACTCCTGTCCGGCCCGCTTTTTCATCAGTTCACGCATACGCTGGCTGTGGTCCAACGTGCGCTTGCGGATACGCAGGCTCTTGGGTGTACATTCCAGAATTTCATCGTCCGCCAAAAACTCCAGGCACTGCTCCAAAGAGTAGTTTCTAGGGGTTACAAGGCGCAAAGCCTCGTCCGAGCCGGAAGCGCGCATATTGGTCAGCTGCTTTTTCTTACAGACATTAACGGTCATATCCTCGTTACGGCTACAGATACCCACAACCATACCGGCATAAACCGGTGTGCCGGGGCCGATGAACAGAGCGCCACGCTCCTGTGCGGCATGCAGGCCGTAGGTGACGGCTTCACCTGTTTCAAAGGAGATGAGAGAGCCGGTCAGGCGGCGCTCCACCTCACCCTTCATAGGTGCATAACTGTCAAGGACAGAGGACATAATGCCCTCGCCTCTTGTATCGGTCAAAAATTCATTCCGGTAGCCAAACAAGCCACGGGAGGGAACCAAAAATTCTAAACGGAAACGGGCGCCCATGGGGGTCATAGACAGCAAATCGCCTTTTCTACGACCCATTTTCTCGATGACAGTACCCATACATTCTTCCGGCACGTCCGCCACCATACGCTCGATGGGTTCGCAGAGTTTGCCGTCGATGGTTTTTGTCAGCACGCGGGGTGTGGAAACGGAGAACTCATAGCCTTCCCGGCGCATAGTCTCCATCAAAATGGACAAGTGCATCTCACCGCGGCCCGCCACATTGAATGCGTCGCTGCCCTGCTCCGTCACGTGCAAGGACACATCCTTCAGTAGTTCCTTTTCCAAACGGTCACGCAGGTTTCGGGAGGTAACAAACTTACCCTCTCTGCCTGCAAAGGGAGAATCGTTGACAGCGAATGTCATTTCGATGGTGGGGTCGCTGATTTTTACAAAGGGCAGCGGTTCAATGGCATCGGTTGCGCAGAGGGTTCTGCCGATGGTAATGTCCGCCATACCGGAAAGGGCCACAATTTCACCTGCGGATGCCTCCTGCACGGGCGCTTTGCCCAGGCCGTCATAGGTGTAGAGGGCAACAACTTTGCCCTTTTGCTTGATTTCTTCGTTATGGAAGTCGCAGATAGTAACTTCCTGGTTCACTTTGATTGTACCGCGCTCCACACGACCAACGGCGATTCTGCCCACATACTCGTTGTAGTCAATGGCAGAAACCAGCAGTTGCAGGGGCGCGTCTTTATCGCCCTGAGGCGCAGGCACATAGTTGACGATGGTTTCAAACAGAGGGACCAGATCCGCGCCGGGTTCATCCGGGCCGTAACTGGCTGTTCCTTGCCGACCGGAGCAGAAAACGGTGGGAGAATTGAACTGCTCGTCGGTTGCATCCAGTTCCAGAAGCAGTTCCAGAACTTCGTCCATTACCTCGTGGATGCGGGCATCGGGCTTGTCGATTTTATTCACCGCCACGATGACTTTATGACCCAGTTCCAGGGCCTTGCTCAGCACAAAGCGGGTCTGGGGCATAGGGCCTTCTGCCGCGTCAACAAGCAGAATAACGCCGTTGACCATTTTGAGAATACGCTCCACTTCGCCGCCGAAGTCCGCGTGGCCCGGTGTGTCAACAATGTTGATCTTGTAATCCTTGTACCGGACGGAAGTGTTTTTGGCCAAAATGGTAATACCACGCTCCCGTTCCAAATCACCGGAGTCCATAACACGGTCCTGGGTTGCCTGGTTTTCCCGGTAAATACCGCCCTGTTTCAGCATCTCATCGACCAAGGTGGTTTTGCCGTGGTCAACGTGGGCGATAATGGCTATATTACGAATCTTTTCCTGTACTGCCATACTTGTGGCTCCTTCTTTCTTAAAGCATGATAAAATTGCCCTGTTTTCCTAATTATACAATATATCACTTTCTTCTAAAAAATGCAATGTTCTTTCTGAAAATTTCGGCTTTCTTTCTGCATACGAACTCTTGAAAACGATCGTTCGGTGTGATATGATATAAGACACAACTTTATACATTTCTGTGATGAAAGAAAAATTACATTTAGGAGGAACTCTCAATGGCCTATTATTATCCGGAACCCAGCCACACATTCAGTGAATATCTGCTGATCCCCGGCTATACTTCCGAAAACTGCATTCCCAGCAACGTGTCTCTGCGCACCCCCCTCACCAAGTACCGCAAGGGCGTGGAAGAGCCGGCAATCAGTCTGAACATTCCTATGACTTCCGCTATTATGCAGTCTGTTTCCAATGATACTTTGGCCATTGCTTTGGCAAAAGAAGGCGGCCTGAGTTTCATTTTCGGTTCTCAATCCATTGAGTCCCAGGCGGCTATGGTCGCAAAGGTCAAGGGCTACAAGGCAGGTTTTGTGGTTTCCGCCTCCAACCTGACTCCCGATGCCACTTTGGCAGACGTTTTGGCGCTGAAAGAGCGCAACGGTTTCTCCACCGTGGCTATTACCGATGACGGCACCGCTACCGGCAAATTGCTGGGTATCGTGACCGGCCGTGATTACCGCGTATCCCGTATGGATATTGCCGAAAAGGTATCCACCTTTATGACTCCCCGTGAAAACCTGATTGTTGCTCCTGCAGAAACCACACTGAAGGAAGCCAACGACATCATTTGGGAGCACAAGCTGAACAGCCTGCCCATCGTGGACAAGGATGACCGTCTGATGTATTTCGTATTCCGTAAGGACTACGCCTCCCATAAGGCCAATCCCCAGGAATTGCTGGACAGCAAGAAGCGCTATCTGGTAGGCGCAGGCATCAACACTCGCGACTACGCTGAGCGTGTTCCTGCGCTGTTGGCAGCCGGCGCTGACTGTCTGTGCATCGACTCCTCCGAGGGTTACTCCTGCTGGCAGGCCAATACCATCAAGTGGGTTCGCGACAACTACGGCGACGATGTGAAGATCGGCGCAGGTAATGTTGTTGACAGAGATGGCTTTATGTTCCTGGCTAAGGCCGGCGCTGACTTTGTGAAGGTCGGTATCGGCGGCGGTTCTATCTGCATCACCCGTGAGACCAAGGGCATCGGCCGCGGACAGGCTACTGCTCTGATCGAAGTGGCTGCAGCCCGTGATGAGTACTTCGCAGAAACCGGTATTTATGTGCCTATCTGCTCCGACGGCGGTATCGTTCACGATTACCATATGACTCTAGCTTTGGCTATGGGCGCTGACTTCCTGATGTTGGGTCGTTACTTTGCCCGTTTCGACGAGTCCCCCACACCTAAGGTGCTGGTGAACGGCTCTTATATGAAGGAGTACTGGGGTGAAGGCTCTAACCGCGCCCGTAACTGGCAGCGCTACGACCTGGGCGGCAACACCAAGCTGACCTTTGAAGAGGGCGTTGACTCCTATGTTACTTACGCCGGTACCCTGCACGACAATGTGGAGGCCAGCCTTTACAAGGTCAAGTCCACTATGTGCAACTGCGGCGAGCTGACCATTCCCGACCTGCAGAAGAACGCAAAGATGACTTTGGTGTCCTCCGTTTCTATCGTTGAGGGCGGCTACCACGATGTTACCCTGCGTTCCACCTCTACTTCCAAGTAATTTTGAATATCGGCATAAAATGGCAACTTTTACAGTTGCCATTTTGCCATTCCCCTATAAAGGAGTATCGTTTTGGAAAATTATTTTCAAATGAATTTGACTCTGCAGCAGGTAAATGCCATTTCCAACTTAGGGCTTGCCCACATTGGTGACGGCGTGTATGAGCTGATGTGTCGGGCGCATCTTTGTGCCTCCGGCGAGCAGACGGTTTTGAAGCTTCATAAGGACACCGTCAAGCTGGTAAAAGCGCCTACACAAGCGACATTTGCAGACAAGCTGAAGCCGTTTTTGACCGAGGAGGAAATGGATTTCTTCCGTCGGGGCAAGAATGCCCACACCCACGCCTCCCCCAAATCCGCAACAAGGGCAGAATATGCCAAGGCTACCGGCTTGGAGGCGCTTTTTGGCGCGCTGTATCTGCTCGGACGCACAGAGCGTCTGAATGAACTATTCCGCATTATGATCAAAGAGGACGAGTAAATGGCTTTTGATGCGTTTGTTTTAACCGCGGTTTTGTCGGAGATTCGGGAAAACTTAGTGGGCGCGCGAATTGAGAAAATTCATCAGCCGGGCCGGGACACAGTACTTTTGCACCTGAAAAGCCCATCGGCACGGCAAAAGCTGCTGTTCGGTATGAATCCCACTGCGCCGCGGCTGCATTTGACCGCTTCGAACCCCGAAAATCCCGCCGAACCGCCGATGTTTTGTATGCTGCTGCGTAAGCATTTGATGGGCGCGCGATTAGCCGGTGTTTCTCAGCCTCCTATGGAGCGGTGTGCCACCTTTACCTTTGATTGCATTGACGAAATGGGCGATCCGACCCAAAAGCATCTGGTGGCGGAGCTTATGGGAAGGACCTGTAATCTGTACCTTTTAGATAAAGAAAAGCGGATATTGGACTGCCTGCGGAGAGTGGGCCTGGATGAGGGCACAAAGCGGGCAGCGCTCCCCGGACTTCTGTACCGGGATCCGGAGCCCA
>JAZLCU010000056.1:0-77864 GCA_045614325.1 Faecousia sp.
TACCCTCAGCGCGCGCATTTTCGCCTGCGGGCTAGAAGATGTGGTTCTTGCAGAACCAAAAGCCCATCACCCTTCGGGCAGCCTACGGCTGTTTTCTTCGAAAATGACCCGCTTTACCCCGCCCATTTTAATGGCAGTCGGGGAATTGAAACCCATCACCGGAGCGCCGGTGAGAGGTTTGTAACACAATTCAGGTGCTGCAGCAACTCAGATCCACGCCCAGGGAGATCTTCAGCGTGTTACAATAGCACATAGAAAAACCTCCTCACGTCAAGATACTTTCGCGGCATAAAAACCAGTGTGCGCACTGGTATTTATTCCACGGTTATCTTGACATGGGTTTTTCTATGCACTCCATGATCGACAAGCAAAGCGACGGCGCGCTTTGCCGTTGCAAACAAACAATTATGGAGGGTATAAGAACCTGACGCACGGGGCTGCAGGAAAGCGTAATACACAAACCCTAGGGAACATATCCCTAGGGTTTAATGCATTCACCACTGCTGCCATACCTTAGTGGGGAAGCGTTTCCGGGAAAGCGTATTGAACATATGCCACAGCGGAGGGCTGAAGATGTACTTCCGGGAGAGGGGAACAAAATAATATTCATCGATGATCTCCTTTGTGAGCTCATTGATGCCGACCTTCTTGGCGATCCTACGCCGGTACACGAAGAAGGGGATCAGAGACTTCTTCACCACATACAACCTCTGAGCCAGATCGCGGATCTTCTTATCGCAGTCATTCCATCCCTGGGAGAACAAATCAATTGCGAGCCGGTAGTGCCGGTGATACTTGAAGAAGTAGAGTGATTTATCGGAGAAGTCTTTGAAGTCACGGTTATTGTACTCGATACCTGCCTCATCGATGATCACGCGACCGTCCTCAATCATCCAACGGCCAATGTCAGCTGGTGGATCCAACTTGTATGCACCGGTGATCGGAACATTACTCCAGACATTACCTCCACGACGCAGATCGTGCCGGACAAGCCAGGCAGCGAATGTTGTCTTACCGGATCCAGGGACTCCGAAATACACACTTACGATATGGGGGATCTTACATTTACGCTTAGGCAGCCTAATGGACTTTAGTTTATTTTTCAGTTTTACAATGTCAATTTTCATAATTTAGCACCATAATACGACGACCCTCCGCGCCGATGAGAGACACAGAGGGCCGAAGCCAGAGGTAGATGGACGAATGAGCGAAACGGGGGATCAGTTAACGGAGATCAGCCGCTTGAACAGACCGACACCGAGACCAACCAGAGGAATGATCGCGAAGCACAGCAGGATGGGGGTTTCCATAATAGTCTGAGCAACAGTACCAACCCAAGTCACAGCCTGAGTGAATACCTGACCAACAGGAGTCAAAATAGCATCCATTTTAGTATTCTCCTTTCATAGTATTTCGAGCAACGGCGCCAACTGCGTTTTTGGCGCCGTTGTTTTGTTAATTAACGGAGATCAATCTCTTGAAGAGACCAACACCCAAGCCGACCAGAGGGATCACGGCAAAGCACAGCAGAATGGGCTGAGACATAATTGCTTCAGCAACATCACCGACCCAACCGACAGCAGCGGTGAAAATCTCACCAACCGGCTCAAGGATACTAGCCATAGCAGAAGTACCTTCCATAATAACTCCTTTCTAGCGACCTCTGATCAGTATGGATATCGCATACAAGACCAAAGTCAGACCCATAATTGATAAAATATATAGCACCGGTTCTGCCGCGAACAGAATCGAAAAGCTATCAAACAAAGCAGGAAAAAACTGCAGCATAGACATCACCTTCAAGAAATCAGGGATTTTACTGTACCGGAGATGAAGATCAGCAAGATCAGACCGGCGAAGATCAGACCAAAGCCGGAGGAGAAAAAGCTCGCTACCGTGCGAATGAAGTCGATCGAGTTATTTATCATTGTCACGATCAAGAGAATCACCTCTTAAAGACCAATGCCAGAAGCCGAAACATCGAATACAGGCAAATGCAGAAGACGGCAGCTCCGGCAATGTACGACCAGTCCGGAGATCCGTCAATAGGGGAGTAGGATCCAAGAATCTGGATCATCACATCACGCATCAAAATTCATCATCCTTTCGAGGGTTAGATGAGAGCAGCAGCTGCTGCTGAGATCCGGAACCCAACCGAGGTCCGGGAGAGCCAAAGGGAAAAGGCTTATGACCAGCTGAAGAGCCAAAATTCATAGAAGCCGAGCCTATACCAAGGCCAAGGACAGTACCACACAAACGCAGCACTATAACGGAAAGAGCAACGCCAAGAAAGGCATAGCCGATCGGGAAATTGAAGCCAGGCCACTTAATGCTCAGAAGACTCCAAACACAATCAAAGAGCAATTTCACAAATTGGATCATATATTCACATCCTTATGCGATCGGGAGAGCATCCCAAATCAATTTTAGAATCCGACAAGCAACGAAAAGACCAAACAAGGAAATCACAGAAGAGGCCAAAGCGTAAAACTCATCAGGCATCCAAGAGACAAAATCCAAAACTTGTTGGAACACAAAATCACCCCGCGAACATTTTTGCTAGGCCAACGATAATTGGAGTACCGAAGCCAAAGGTAATAAGATAACGGATTGCAAGAGGGAAAAGCAACCAAAGAGCAGAAACGAACTCAAAGAAGCCCTTCAATGTATTGATGAACTCAGAGTCATCAAACATACTCAGAAAGAATCCATTGGATCCATCGTCCTTCGAGAACAGGTTAAAAGGCAGCCACGGAATATAAGGGTATTCCTCGTCATCATCAGGCCGCTGGAAAAGCCGATTAAAGCCATCAGCAATAGATGAGATCTTAGACTTCAAATTAGGAACAGAAAAGGGAGGAGCAATTGCAATCTGATCTTCGGTATCGTCCTTAGATCCGGCAAGGGAGCCAACATCAGCCGCAATACTGTCAATAGCCGACTTAATGCCAGATAAAGAATTAGTAACAGCACCACGACTCTGGATCAGCTGTTCAACGATCTGACTACGGACTAGAGAGATATTACTATAAATATCCGAAGAAACAGTGCTGATTTTATTGAGAAGAGCCTGCCGAGATTCAACAAATTGAATTTCCATTCGAGTTGCTACAGATCCGAGCCGATCATATATACCACTCGCAGAAGCCTGAATAGTATTATTAAGAGCCAAGCGTGTTTCCACGATCTGCTCATAAAAGGCATTGTGCATCACTTTGTACTGAGCATAAGCATCATACCGGAAGTCAGTAAGAGCAAGCTTCATAGTACTCAAAAGTGACAAATTGTAAACCATCAACTCCTGAAGGCTCATAGCGAAACAGTCTTCAAAAGTAAGAGAAGACAGATCCAACTCACCAGTAATAGGACGAAGGTACAGATCACCGGCAGGGAAGGAGACACCATATTGAGCGCCTTTTTCTTCCAGTTCATCCTTTACATCTTCAGGAACACGAACAGGAGCACCATCAAGGGCAGCCACAGCGTCCTTTTCAAACCAGGATTTAACACCAGAGGATAAGTCATTCCAAAGGCTAACAATGCCAGATGCAGCGGCTTCAGCAAAATCGCCAGCAGCAGCGATCATCACAACCATCAAACCAGTACCAGCAGCCACTTTGACAGCACCGCCACCGCTAGAAGTCAATTTACCTACATAGCCTTCATCTTTATCAAAGGTCGATTTCATCGCTGAAACTTTAATAGGCATAAAAGCAAGGGAGAAGATCAGGAGCAGGGCAACCATACAGCACATCACACGCTGCGAGATCTTCAAGGGCGGTATTGATTTATGCTGCATATCACATCAACTCCAAATATTACTTGATAGGGAAATGTACCCACAAAAAGAGCGAACGCAACAAAATAAAAATTTTGTTGCGTTCGCGGCGCAAATGTGCTATAATATAGCCAAGGAACATAAATCAGGGTCAATCGGACCCGATTGCAGCAACTTTATACTCTAAAATGAGCAATCTGGCCATTCGTCCATAATGTCCTTTGCAAGCTTTGTTGCGCATCAATTCTATATTACTATATATAACATATCGTTTGCTTTTATTCTGTTCGATATCATCTATTGCTGTTTTAGTTCCTTTATACTATAATTAAATTATATTATAATGATGGTCGATCCAGCGAATTCTGTCTTGCTGTATGACATACCATACTGTTGCAGTTAAAACGATCATAATGCTGTATTGCTTGCTAATTGACTTCAGGCTCTAATTCTTTCTATTGGATTTTACAATGATATACATCAGTACGGTTACCGGTAGGCGTGGACTTTGTAGATTAAATTTATGCTACTGTTACCTGCTTTTGCTATCATTTTGAGCTATATTCAAATACGCTAATTTGTTCACATATAAATTTTCGGTTTTGGAGTGATTTTTATGGAAAAATATGTTGGTTGCCCGCAAATTTTAAGAGATTTTCTCGCCTATCACGAAACCATCAAGGGCCAATCTCAAAGAACGATATCTGAGTACTATTTGGATTTGCGGATGTTCCTTCGATTTATTCGCCTGATGCGGAACGATATGCCGATCACTACAAAATTGGATGACATTGACATTCGTGATGTTGATATTGAATTTATCCGTAAGATCACCACATCAGATATATTTGATTTCCTTTCCTACCTTGCTAACGACAGAGTGATCAATCCCGATTCTATGGCACCTGAGTATGGCATTGAGTCCTCTGCAAGAGCAAGAAAACTCTCCGCAATCAAGTCATTTTATAAGTACTTAACTGTTCGGACTAAGCAATTAACAGAAAATCCTGTCGCGGATTTTGAGTACCCAAAGCTTCGGAAAAGCCTGCCAAAATACCTTACTATGGAACAATCTGCAGCACTTTTGCGATCTGTTTCCGGAACGAACGAAAAGCGTGATTACGCGATTTTGATGCTGTTTCTCAACTGCGGTATCCGTAGAAGTGAGCTAGTCGGGCTGAATATTTCCGATGTGTATGAGGACAGAATCCGTGTTGTCGGTAAAGGCAACAAAGAGCGTATTGTTTATTTTGGCGCTGCCTGTAGAAAGGCCATTGATGCCTATATGGAAGAGCGAAATAAAATTGTCCTTTCCGATAACCGTGCGCTCTTTGGGTCGAGAGACAGCAATCGGATCAGCGTTACGGCTGTACATCGACTGGTTAAAAAACATATGCTTGTAGCCGGCCTGGATGCTACCCAGTATTCAGCCCATAAGCTTCGTCATACAGCGGCAACAATGATGCTTTCCGGTGGTGTGGATGTGAAAACCGTTCAGGAAGTTTTAGGCCACGAAAACTTAAACACTACACAAATCTATACACACATTGAAAATACAGAACTGAAAATAGCAGCGGAGGCCAATCCTCTGTCCAAACTGGACTTCTCCGAAGAATAGGCCTCCACTCCCCTTCTCCGGCAGCATTTGCAGCCGGAGAAGTTGTTTTTATGCAATTGTCAATTATGAATGTCCACAGGGGGCTTGGGGGTGTTGAGCATACGGGCGCTTGTCTTGCCTTCGGGATCGATCTCGCCGGCCTTCGTTAAGGACCGTTTTGTCAGCGCAGGACCGATCAATTCATAGATCAACACGCTGAACAGAATCACATTCCGAACCAAAAGACCGTCACTCAAAACTGTGGCAGATAGAGCCATTCCAAGAGCAACACCAGCCTGCGGAAACAGTGTAATACCAAGGTTTTTCGTGATTTTTTCGTTGCATTTCATCAAACGGCAGCTTAGATAAGCAAAGAAATATTTACCTACAGAACGCGCTAAAATATAAATAACACCGACAAGGAGTGTGATAGGATTGACCAAAACATTCAGATCCAACTCAGCACCTGATATCACAAAGAATAAGAGGCTGATCGGCACGGTCCAATTTTCGACACGGTTCATCAGCTCCTCTGAGGTATCACAGATGTTGCAGAAAATCGTGCCTGTCATCATACAAACCAAAAGCAGAGAAAAGCTGATATGAACCTGACCAATGTGGAAGTCGATCATCGATAGACCGACGGTCAGCATTACGAAGGCTACAGAAATGGTCATACGCTTGCTGCGAGAATGGAAGAAATATTCCACTTTGTTCAGCAGCCAGCCCATAATTGCGCCCAAACCGATCGAGAGTAGGATTTCAAGTATTGGTTCAACGACCACATCGATCGCACTGGCGGCACCGTTTTGAATGGCATTCGCAATTCCGAAAGACACAGAAAACAGCAATAGGCCGACGGCATCGTCTACAGCCACGGCTAACATAAGCAAACGGGTCAACGGACCATCTGCCTTATATTGACGCACAACCATCAATGTAGCTGCAGGTGCCGTTGCAGAGGCGATTGCACCAAGGGTGATAGCTGCTGGAAGACTCAAAACATTGGGCATCAAGATATGCAAAAGAATCAAAATGGCATCAACAAGAATCGTTGTTCCGGCAGCCTGTGCAACACCGATAAAGATCGCCTTGCCGCCCATACTCTTAATTTGCGACAGACGAAATTCGTTACCCATTGAAAATGCGATGAAGCCCAGTGCGACCTGTGTGATAATCTTGTAGCTTTCCACATTTTCAATGCTGCTGAAGCCAAGTCCTTTGATGCCGAGCGCGCCTAAGCAGAACGGTCCTAAGATAAGACCTGCGACAAGATACGCAGTAACTGCAGGCAGCTTCAGAAGCTTGGTCAGGCGGGACATAAGCAGGCCGCAGATCATAGCAACGGCCAATCCGATTAAGATTGTTTCCACAAACATTCCTTCTTCGTAATAAAATTCTATGCATGCCGTATATTACCACTATTGTATCCGTATTGCAAGAGCTAATTTTAACAAAAATTCAAAACATTCTGGAGTGCAATTTGGCAATAAATAAGGGAAAAACCAGGAAATACAACAGTATCTCCTGGTTTAAGTGTTTTATAGCGCCATTTCGATGGCTTCCATCAGATTTTTCACGGGATAAACCGTTAAATTTTCCGGAACTTCTAACTTTTCGGCATTGTTTTTGGGAATGATGCATCGCTTAAATCCAAGTCTTGCCACCTCGGAAAGCCGCTGGTTAATATGTCGCACGGAGCGAATTTCACCGGTCAAACCAACCTCACCGATGGCAACAAGTTCCTTGTCCACAGGTGTATCTCGGTAAGAAGATGCGATTGCAAGCACAACGGGCAGATCTGCGCCCGGTTCATCTAAATGAAGGCCGCCAATCACATTGATATAGGCATCAAAAGCGCTGAGCTTGAGGTTGGCGCGCTTTTCCGCGACAGCCATAAGCAGAACAGCACGATTGAAATCAAAACCATCTGCTGTTCTTCTGGGATTCTGGAAGCTTGTTTTTGAAACAAGAGCCTGAACCTCGGCCAATACCGGTCTTGTTCCCTCCATAACACAAGCGACACAGGTTCCGGGAGCGCCCTGTGGGCGTCCATTCAACAACATTTGCGATGGATTGGGAACCTCTACCAGTCCCCTATCCGCCATTTCAAATACACCGATTTCGTTTGTGGATCCAAATCTGTTTTTGGCGGCGCGGAGCAGTCGATATGGCGTATTTGCCTCTCCTTCAAAATAAAGCACACAATCCACCATATGCTCCAAAACCTTAGGTCCGGCAATTGCACCATCTTTATTGATGTGTCCAACCACAAAAATTGTGATTCCCTTTGATTTTGACAGCTGCATAAGTGCCATCGTGCAATCCTTAACCTGAGAAATACTGCCGGGTGTCGATTCATTAAGCTCGTTATATAAGGTTTGTATGGAGTCGATGATCACGATATCCGGGGCGGTGGCTTCAACGGATTCCAGAATATCAGAAAGACGCGTTTCGGATAGGATATAAAGGGACGACGGAGATACGGTAAGACGATCAGCGCGTAGCTTCAGCTGCCGTTCGCTCTCCTCGCCGGATATATAAAGCACGCTTCTTTCTGTACACAGGCTGTTGCAAATCTGTAATAACAGCGTGGATTTGCCGATTCCGGGCGCACCGCCGACTAAAATCAGGCTTCCCGCCACTGCACCGCCGCCTAAAACGCGGTCCAATTCACCCATACCTGTTGAGAAGCGCACCTCGTCGCCTGTGTTGACCTCTGAGAGCTTTTGCGGGCTTCTGCTGACACCAACAGGCGCAGCTTTTCCGCGCCCGACAGGGCTGGGACGCTCCTGATGCTCCTGCATTGTGTTCCACGCTCCGCAGGATGAGCATTGTCCTGTCCATTTGGGGCTCTCATTACCGCAGGAAGTGCAGTAAAACACTGTTTTTGTTTTCGCCATAGGTGACAATCTCCTTGCGTATATTTATATAAACATTATACCAATCCGTTTATCCTCGGTCAAGTGTTGAATAAATGATTGCTGACTGTGCTTGCGATCACGCTACAGATTCTTTTTTGATAGCCATCGTCTCGCAATAAATATTCTTCGTTGCTGTTTGAAAGAAAGCCGCATTCGAGCAGAATGCCCGTACATTGAATGTGTTGCATAAGGTATACGCTGTCTGCTTTCTTAGTTGCTCTGCGACTACCGGGATTGACGGTTTGAATAAGGGCCTTTTGTAGGTTACCTGCCAGCTCCTTGCTGCCTTCCGTTTCCGCATAAAACACTTGTGCACCGCTGTACTTATCATCGGAAAAATGATTTTGATGAATGCTGACCAGGAGTCCGTTGTCAATATTGTTGACGATTTTGACCCGTTCTTTTAAATCGGATACCTTTTTTTGCGCGATGGTCTCCCCTTCTGTGTAAATTGAACAATCGGTGGTACGGATCATTTGCGTATTAATACCAAGAAAATGCATTAAATCGTCGAGTTTTAGGGCAATTTCCAGATTGATCTGACTTTCAAGAACACCGGTGCAAGAGGTCGCGCCGCCATCAACTCCCCCGTGTCCTGCATCAATGATAACTGTTTTTCGATCGCTGATTGGCGCTGACGCTGAAATTGCGGTGACCGCCTTGCTGCCCCAAATGGCAAGTGCCATAAAGACCGCTAAAACGACCATATATACAGGGACAAATGACATATATCGTATCTTTTTCATTACACCACCTCTAACTGAGACTATGCAAAGCAACCATCAAAAATGAACCTTCCACCATAATTCGGCATAGTATGACGCGGAACAAATTGTTCCAAATTTAGAATGGAGGAATGGAAATGGACACGAACAAAATGGTCCATCAGGGCATGTACGGCAGATTGCCGGCAAATGCACCGTTGGCCAACCCCTATGTGCCTTTTCAAATGGAGGACCCACCTAAGTATGAGCTCAGAGCAGCCATTGTAAGAGGTACGCTGTTTCCCGGACTGGATCTGCCATTTACGAATATGGTGAACCAAAAAGAGCTGCCAATGACCCCAATGACAGAACTGCAGACAATGGGCTTTGCGCTTCAGGAGCTTGCGCTGTACCTGGACACCCATAGGGATGATAAAGAAGCCTTTGAGGTATTTGAATCATTACAGAAGATGTATGCAAAGGGCCGTGAAAAGTACGAAAAGGATTGCGGACCTCTTACCCATAGCTCGCCGATGGCAGGCAGATATAGCTGGCTTGACGATCCATGGCCTTGGGAATACGCAGGAAATCCGGAGGTGTAAAGTATGTTTATTTATGATAAAAAACTGCAATATCCCGTAAAGATTGCCAACCCCAATCCCCGGCTGGCGTCAGTTATTATATCTCAATACGGTGGCCCGGATGGTGAGCTTGGTGCATCACTTCGTTACCTCTCTCAGCGGTACAGTATGCCCTATGATGAATTGAAAGGCTTACTGACGGATATTGGCACCGAGGAACTCGGTCACCTGGAGATGATTGGTGCAATTGTGCATCAGTTGACGCGAAATCTGAAGGATTCGCAAATTCAGGACTCTGCCTTTGCGCCTTATTTCGTGGATCATACCGCCGGGGTCTACCCTACTGCCGCTTCCGGCTTCCCGTGGAATGCAGCAAGTATAGCTGTGAAGGGTGACCCGATCGCAGATCTGACGGAAGACCTGGCGGCTGAGCAAAAAGCGAGAGTGACCTATGATAACATTCTGCGCTTAAGTGACGACCCTGATGTCAACAATGTGATCAAATTCCTCCGAGAGCGCGAAATCGTACACTTCCAACGCTTCGGTGAGGCAATGCAGCTATTGCGTGAAAAACTGAATCAGAAGAATGTGTATTATATGAACCCTGCGTTTGACATGTAACAAAAAAGAGCAGATGGGCTACCCATCTGCTCTAAAATATTAGACAAATTGGAATTTGTCTAACTACTTGATGTACATATCAGTGACCCATTCTTGATAGAATTCAAAATAAATGGAAGTATAAAACTCACATTCTTCCGTTTCAAAATTCCACTTATATACATAACAATAGCAAGGGTCACCAAGAGGATTTACTCCAAAAATTGATACAAAATATATGTTTCCATCATCTTCAAAGGCGTGTGAGATATTATATACTGTTGAAGATTTTGTTTTTTTGATTTTCTTTCCTTCTTCAAAAGTATTCAAGATAGAACTATCAACTTTTTTGGTAATACCGCTTTCGTTGTCTGTAATTTCGAGAAAATTCCAAAGTGCTTTTGAGGTGTATGTGAACGCATATCTTGTGGAACGATTGCTGTCTTTGGAGTATTCATAATTGTCAGAAATGTTATCGCTATCAACAATATTCATTTGCTTTGTATCAATGCACCAAGAATAATACATTTGTTGAAATTCGTCCGTATTGGGATTATCCATTCTAAACCAAAAACAGTTGTCTCCCCAAAAAGCGTTAATTATTTTTGAAGGCACGGTTTCTGTGCCCAAAGAAGTCGTTTCAAACGTTTCATAGAGGGTATACAAAAATTCTACAGAAAGATTATCTTGATTATAGGTGTAAGAGTAAAATCCATTTTCTTCTAAAAAGACAATATTGCATTGCCGCTCATTGTATTTAATATCACCCAGGTCGTAATGTGTTCCGTTCACAACAAGTTCAAAGCATGTAAGCAGGGTAATATTTTCTGATTTATCAAATGACTCAAACATTGAAGCAATCTCTTGCTTTTGGCGCTCGTTATTACCGCACGCTGTTAAAGAGAAAACCAGAACAATACAAATCACAGAAATAAGTATCTTTTTCATTTTGCCCTCCTTGTTAATTTTGAAATTCAAGTCTATGAACAGTTAGATAAATTCAAGTTTATCTAATAGAATTATAACATAAACTAAAATATATTGAAAGACAAAATTCTAACATATATCAGGGTATTTAAGAGATTTTTTGATTTAGTAAGATTGGTGAGGCCATGCAACTGCTTAGGGAAAAGCTTAATCAGAAGAATGTCTATTATATGAATCCTGCGTTCGATAAATAAAGAAAGTGCCTGCTCATATCGAGCAGGCACAAATATTTACTGAATATCTACCCATACATTTCCGTCAGCATTGGAACGCAGGCAGGCTTGTACGAACTTGATGCCGTCTGCACCGTCGTGAACGGTGGGATAATCGATCATATCTTGTGTTAAAGTTCCGTCCGCTTTTGCACGAACACAACGGATGAATGCACAATACAGGTTGGCCATAGCCTCCAACCAGCCTTCTGTGTGACCTGAGGGTAATCGACCATAGGCAGCGGCGTTTGCATCAATGCCGGCGTTTCCGCGATGGCGTTCAACAATTGTGCCGTCAGCATCAATGATAGTGATCTTCTCGCAGGACTCCTGCGACCATAAAATAGAACCCTTTTCACCGTATATTCGAATCCGCAGGTCATTATCGTGACCGATTGCAAGCTGGCTTGTCCAGTAACAACCGGTTGCGCCGCCTTCAAATTCCACAAGAACCATGTCATTGTCATCCAGCACACGGCCCGGTACAACGACATCCATTTTTGCCAACACACGCCGAATCTTTAGGCCTGTCATTGTTGCGACAGCGTTCTCAACATGCGTTCCCAGATCACCAAGGCAGTTCACACCGCCGGATTGCAGAGGATCACAGCGCCACTGACCTTGCTTGCCGCCGGTCTCCCCTTCATGGGCAAGCCATCCTTGAGGATATTCAGCCATTACGGTACGGATCTTGCCAAGCTTGCCTTGCGCTATATAGTTTCGGATGTGCTTTGCGGTAACATGTCCCATGTAGATGTAGGTCACCATAAACAGCAGACCATTCGCGTCTGCCAATCGACACAGCTCATCTGACTGCTCCACTGTCAGACACAGAGGCTTATCGCAAGCAACATGAATTCCGGCCTCAAGAAATGCTTTGCATACGGGATAGTGTGACACATTCGGTGTTACGACCACAACAAAATCAATGCCATCTTCCCTACATTTCTCTGCATTTGCCATTTCCTCATAGGAATAATAGCACCGCTCACGGTCAATGCCCAAGGCTGCGGCAGTTTCGTCGCATTTTTCAGGAGATCTGGAAAAACAACCGGCAACAAGTATTGCTTGTGCGTCGATATTGATAGCTTTGCGGTGTGCATCTCCGATGAATGAGCCGGGTCCGCCGCCCACCATTCCATAACGGAGTTTTTCCATAAAAATACCTCCTTCTAAAGGATTAAACTCTTCGTGTAATCAATTCATTTGCCAAGGCTTCCATATATAGCGCATTGTCAAAGCTCTCTAGGGATTTTAACGCCTCTTGTGTGTGTGAATGTACCATCTCATTGCAGATATCCAAGCCGTACAGCTGCACGAATGTATTTTTGGCCGCATCTACACCAACGGCCTTGCCAAGCTCCTGAGCGTCACCGATCACATCCAGAACATCATCACGGATCTGGAATGCCAAGCCAAAGTTAGCGGCAAAGGTTTCTGCTGCTTTAAGCTTTTCTGCGTCACCGTTTGCAGCTAAAACACCCAGCATACAGGCAGCTCGGAAAAGCGCGCCTGTTTTACGGCTCTGAATATCAAGAACCTCTTGCTTTGTGCATTGTCTGTCTTCGCTCCTCATATCCAAGACCTGGCCGCCGACCATACCCAATTCACCGGCACATTCAGAAAGGATTTCTACCGCGCGAATACGGATATCGGCAGAAAAAGACGCTGTTGCAATAAAGCGAAAAGCCGCAGTCAGCAGAGCGTCACCGGCTAAAACCGCAATGGCTTCACCGTAAACCTTGTGATTTGTCAATCTGCCTCGGCGGTAGTCATCGTTGTCCATACAAGGCAAATCATCGTGGATCAGGCTGTATGTATGGATCATTTCGATGGCTGCAGCAAACGGCACGGCATCAGCCCAGCTTCCGCCGCACATCCTGCAAAAATCAAAGACAAAAATCGGTCTCAGCCGCTTGCCGCCGGCCAGCAAACTGTAACGCATAGCCTCGAACAGCTCTTTTTGCGGTTCGTCCTGCAGGAAGCATTCTTTTTCCAGATAAGCCTCGATACAGTTAAGGTATTCCTTCGTTTGTTCCTTATAATTCAACATGAAAGGCCTCCTCAACAGGCGCACCGTCTGCGCCTGCGGTGATTTTACTGACCTGCAGCTGCGCATCGTCCAAAAGCTTTTCGCAGACACGGACCAGTTCTGTGCCTTCTTGGAACAATTTCAAAGATTCCTCAAGGGCTACATCGCCACGCTCCATTGCGCGCACGATTTGCTCAAGCCGTGAGATGTTTTCTTCAAATGTTGCTTTCTTTTGGCTCATAATTCGTTCTCCTTAATTTCGGTAACAGTTGCGTGGATAGTGCCGTCGTGGAATGTGACGGTAATGGGGTCATTCGGATTTGCTTGTTTAACAGAGCGAATCACATCGCCGTTGTCGCTGTGCGCGACAGCATAGCCGCGCGTTATAACCTTAAGCGGACTAAGCGCATCAAGCTTCGATGCAAAGCCAAGAAAGGTTTCCCTCTTTCGGCTGATGCTAAGATTTTGTGCTGCCAGCAGCTTATCGCGCAATGTCCAAAGGTTCTTGCGCGTCTGCTGCAGGTAGACATCCGGACTTTTTAAAGCAGAACTGGCGCTGAGTACCTGCAGTTGCCTTCTTGAGGCGTTCAGCTGCCGCGTAAGCGTCGTTTGCATCGCAGACAGCATGGAATCCAATGTCTGACGAAGGGCGTTCTGATCTTGCACAGCTAATTCAGCAGCATTTGAAGGGGTCGCGGCGCGCATATCGGCAACAAAATCGGAAATCGTTACATCAGGTTCGTGGCCGACGGCTGAAATAACCGGTATTTCAGAATCGTATATTGCGCGCGCAACAAGCTCATCATTGAATGCCCAAAGATCTTCGATAGAGCCACCGCCGCGGCCTACGATCAGCAGATCTGCCAATTGATATCTGTTTGCATAGGCGATCGCTGCGACAATCTCCCCGGGTGCTTCTGCACCCTGTACGCGAACAGGCAGCAACCGAACCATGACCAGCGGAAATCTCTTGTTAAGAATACGCAACATATCGTGTACAGCTGCGCCGGCAGAACTGGTAATGATACCAATTGTTTCAGGATACTTAGGAATTGGTTTTTTATGCTGTTGATCAAATAAACCGTCATTTGCCAGCTTGGTCTTAAGCTGCTCAAATGCAGTATATAGGTCCCCTACCCCATCCAAAACAAGACTCGTGCAGTACAGTTGGTATGCGCCGTCTCTCGGATAAACGGAAATCTTGCCCATGGCGAGCACTTGCATACCATTATCGGGGCGAAAGCGCAGCCGTGTGGCGTTGCCGCGAAACATAACACATTTCAGCGCGGCGCCATCATCCTTGATGGTGAAATAATGATGACCGGACGGATAAACCTTGTAATTGCTGATCTCACCGCGAACAGCAACACCGGCAAGCAGAGCGTCCTCATCCATCATTGCGCGGATATATTCATTTATCTGCGTGACAGAGAGAATTTTTTGAGACATGTGATCACTCCTGAAGTCGGTGGGCCAATACAGCAACACCCATAGCGTTGTCTGTAGAGAATTCGGGTGCGGAGAACACTGGATCAAGGGAGGCAATGGCTTGGCGAAGCATAGAATTGGATGCTACACCGCCGGAAAATACCACAGGAAGTCCCGGATATGCCTTTCGTACATTTTTTGTAGCGGTTATAACAGCGTGGCAAACGCAACGAAGCGCGTAAGCCGCAGTTTCAACCTTATCCTGACAGGAATTAAAGTAGTCGCTGACCTTGTTTTGAACACCTGAAAGCGAGAATGTAAATTCAGGGCATTTTACCTTAAAAACATCCGTGTTCCTTGCATCCTTCCAAAGCGCGTCCAAATGCTTTCCGGACGGAAAAGGCAACTGTAGAAGCTGGCCGGTACGGTCGATCAGTTGACCGGCAGAAATATCAGATGTGCCTCCGATGCAAGTGCATTTTACATTCCTGCCGTCAGGCTCGACAAGCAGAAGCTCGGTCGTTCCGCCGGACAGGTGCCAGGCTAGATGGGTTTGATCCATTAAGTCCAATCGACCTGCGCTCCACAAGGAGGCTGCAACATGTCCTTGCTGATGGGAGCACTCGATCAGAGGCACCTTGATGGCATCAGACAGCAGTTTTGCGTGCGTGTATCCAACTTGAAAACAAGGCATATAGCTGCCATCAACGGCTCTGGGCCGGGTGCTGACACCAATCGCAGTAACATCACGAACGGATATATGGGAAAATAGCCTGTCGGATAGTTCCGGCAGGCTTTTAATATGCTGAAAAACAGCGTCGCTTTGGCGCAGACCCAACTCCCCTTCCCGTACAGGAAGGAGCTTAGAACAATTCATACCATCGATTCCGTTATAGTAAGCGATGGATGTTGTGTAGTTACTGGTATCAAAGCCGATGACACTCATGCATTTACCTCTGGCGCTAAGCTTCTTGCAAATGTACCCAAAATTCCGTTCACAAAGGAACCGGCATCACTGCTGTCATAGAGCTTTACAATACGAACTGCTTCGGAAATGGCGACGCCTGTAGGCACATCGTCTACGTACATAATTTCAAAAATAGCCAGCTGCATAATAGCGCGCGTTAATTTTGAAATGCGGGAAACATCCCAGTCGATCGAGTACTCGGCAATGATCTTATTCAGGTCATCAAGACGATTTACAACGCCGGTGACAACATGATCGATATATGCTCTTTGGGCGTGGCTGGGACGATCCTCATAAACGGGATTTTCAGCAGAAAGCTTATTGTAGTATTCTTTTTCCAGGCGCGTTGCAATTACAAGCTCAGGATCATCGCCGGTAAATTCTCTGGAATAGATCAAATGCACTGCCAGTTCTCTGGCATTGGCTCTTGTCATAAAGCTACCTCACTGACGGACGATTCCGCAGACATTTACATCAACAGATGCGATCTTGATGCTGGCCATGGCCTCCAGCGCGCCAGTAATAGCGGCCTGAACCTCGTTGGCAACATCCACAACGCTGTGACCGTAGCTGACACATACATTGCACTCAACGGAAATGGAATTATCTTCCAATACAGTGATCTTTGTTCCTTTGCCCCAGTTCTTCTTACCGATCAATTCAACCAGGTCAACGCCGGTTTTGGAATTGGAACTGACGACACCGTCAACTTCACTGGCTGCATGAGCCACAATTGCTGCGATGACATCTTCAGAGATCATCACAGAACCATTGTTCTGAATTTGTTTCACATATTGCTTGTTCTCAGCCATTGGAATACCTCCTAAAATACAGCCGCATACATATGCGACATACTTTTGTTTATTGTACCACAAAATTATAAAAATACAATACTTTTCTTCTGCCGGTATCCGGCAACAACAGAAAAATCTCCCGGAGTATTCTCCGGGAGAACTTGTCATTTTACCTCAACAACATAAATTTGCTCAGTGGTAAATTTCGATTGATTCAAAATAATGTCCGTAACAACAGCGACATCCTGCTGCTGCAGACCGCCTTCAGGTGCGGCAACTGCAACGGATATGGATTCATCGGATATGTAAGCAACACAATCCGCGTACCCCTTTGCTATGACCAAGCTTTCGATTTGGGCCTCATTGAGCGCGACGTTCACTAGCTCCTGTAGCTGCGAGTTGGAGGTGCCGCTCTCGGCGTCACCGTATGCCATCGCTTCCTGCAACAGACTTACAGCGCTGTCTCGTGCCTCTTGCCGTGAAAGCCGTACTGCT
The DNA here is from genome assembly GCA_045614325.1 of Faecousia sp. GTDB lineage: Bacteria > Bacillota > Clostridia > Oscillospirales > Oscillospiraceae > Faecousia. The sequence goes on from JAZLCU010000056.1 coordinate 17,100, forward strand.
GCAAAATAATCTGTCATTGTGTTTACGATCTCATCGGGATTTGTGCTTCCGTCAGCCATAACGAGCTTATCAGCTGACATAATTTTATCCTCGTCCAATGTGTTTGTCAGGTCAGCTACCGATTGCGACTGCCCATATGCCCAGTTTGCGTATATTCCTCCGCATACTGTCAAAAGAACCGCCGCTGCGACAAGATTTTTCTTCCACTTTTTCATATTTTATGCCTCCACTCATTTCATTTTCAAAACACATATATTGTCGGTGCCCAGACCGGTGATCTTTGAAACAGCTTGGGTGATCGATAGGCGGACCTGCGCGCTGTCCGCGCCTTGGCAAACCACGATTGCACCGCGATAGACCGGTGGGTTGATCTGCTCAATCAGGCCAACCTCGCTTCTGTCTGCGTTTGTGATAATGACTGTATCGTTTTTTGTGCTGTTTTCCGATACATCCTTGTCCGATATGTACTGCGTTTTTTCGCCATTTGCTACAGACAGCATTACCTGCACCTTCCCTGCCCCATCGATGGATTGCAGGATCTCCGCAAGTTCCTTGCTTGTCAATGTATAGGTTTCCGTTTGCTGCGCTGGTTGCGATGTTTTTTGCTTTTCCCGTGTTGATTTACCCGGTATTAGCAGCAGTACAATACCAATGACCAGAACAATTGCTGCATATTTGTATTTGCTGACGATTCCCTGAAACCTTCCGGCAATCTGCTTTAATTCCATTGTTGATTCTCCTTTGGAATTCCTAACTGCTCCTGCATATATGTTTCAAGAGTTCCTTTTGCATAGGGAGATACCGCGCCGGTAATCACAGCCCCACAGGGGACCGAATAGTTGCTGACATCCAGTTCCACCTCCACAGCAATCTGTAAACCCAAACTTTTGGCTTTGTCCAAGATATATGCTTCTGTCTGTGACTTTATGATATCGGCAGCATCTTCCTGTGCGGCCTTTTTTCCGTCTGTCACATATTGTTCTGCATCCAGCGAAATGCTGCTATAGATATTTGTAAGGTTCTGAAAAGAAATACCGGCGATTGGCGATAGGATTGTGATTGACATTAAAATGCCGCAAAGCAGATGCACCATTCTGCCGGACGGCGTTTTGTCTTTAAGAAGACATCCGGCAATGCTGCACACGATAGCCGCCGCAATAATTCGGAAAACATACGCTTTTATACTACCCATCAGGAGATCCCCTTCATAAAGCACGCAAGACTGATCAAAAGTAAAACGCAAACTGTTCCGGTCATTGCCAAAACAACACCCATACCTGTTGAAAAGTTATTGACCAATGAAACGGTTTGCTTATTTCCAATTATATTGCAGATCGCACCGGTAAGCTTCAGCATAAGATACTGGACGCCAATTTCCAGAAAAGGGCCTATGAATATTGCTACAACCGCAAGAATACCGTATATACCGGCCGCATTCTTCATAATTCCGGCGCTGACCAATATTGTTTCGGAGGTGTCTGAAAGAACACTGCCAATAACAGGGACAACACCCGATATTGTGAGCTTTGCGGCTTTCAATGCTGAAGCATCCACAGTCCCACTGATCACACCGGTGATGCTCATATAGCCTGTGAAAATATATAGAATGATCTTTAGACTCCAAGTCATAAGCCACTTCATAAAATCCCGTATCTTGCTGAGCATTTCCTGTTTTATTGCACTGTCAGCAACGCAAATACAAAGATATATGTAAAGAGCTGGTACGATCAAGCGTGTGATTATCGTAGTTAGGAATGTACTGAAAATAACTGTTCCTGTGTAGAGCGCAGCAGATGATGTGGTTCCGCCTTGTGCTGCCATTGCTGCGGTCATAACCGGCAGTAATAGCTTTCCGTATTCGGTCATTTCCGTTACGGTGTTTGTGCTGAGTCGGATCATAGAATTGATCGGATCCAGAAGCAAAAGTCCTATCACTACCGCGCCGGTCAACCGAACAGCACTTAATTCCTCGTCAGATATGCCGGAAAGTATTTTGATCAGCAATATTGTGACGATCAGCCGCAGGCATATACCTGACACATTTGCAAGTGATGGGTGCGCTGCACTGATCGCTGTGCGAATAATATAAAATAACCCTTCAGAGAAGGATTCCGTATCTTCCGGCATATATTGCTGCGCCTCCTCCGGCGCTTGTGGTGCATTAAACTCCAATGCACACACAGGGAGCGCGAGACAGAAAATCAGAACAAGCCATATTATCAGTTTTCTCATACTTTACCTAAAATCTTATCGAGTAGTGAAAGAAGCTCTTCAAATACCGGGATAGACAACCAAAGGACCACGCAAGAAGAAAGTATCTGTAAAATCTTCCCCATAGATTCATTGCCGGCATCCTTACAGATCAGTGAGCAGATTTCTGCGATCAGTCCGATCCCAACGACCTTCAAAATCGTTGAAAGCAATCCATCATCCAAAAGACCGACACCGGCGATTTTCCGTATAAATGCAACTACAGGTTCTAAAAACAAAACCGATGCGCTGACAATAACAGCGCAAACACACAGAGTTAACAGAACTGAAAAATCCTTTCCGGATTTATTCAGACAGATCCAAAGAATCAAAGCTACCAATACACAGGCCGTAGCCTTTAAATATGCTTCCATTACAAATCAAAGAGTCGTTTGACCAAGTCAAACAGATCAGATATTTTCTGTGCTACCATCATCAGAACAACGATTAGACCCGTAAGTGTCGTCATTGTAGCCTGCTCTTCCCTGCCGGAACGCGTAAGAACTTGGTTCAGTATGGAGATTATTATGCCGATCGCGGCAATTTTAAAAATCAGGTCAACTTCCATAATTCACTAGATAAGTAATATTGCAAGGGCTGCGCCGGCGCATAACCCCAGTGTCTGGTAGCTACGCAATCTGGATTCTCTGTCATTTTCCAGTAAATCCAAATTGCGTTTACATTCATTTTGACAAGCAGCCAAGCCCTTCAGTTGTCCTTCTAAATCGAATCTACCGATGGTTTTACCTAGACTCTCGAGCACCTTTCGGGTTATTTCAGGTAAGTTCTTATTTGCGTTCAGAGCGTGTCTGACACACGATTCCATATCCGGAGTTGCCTGCGATTCCATAGCAGTCGAAAGAGCTAAGAAAAATTTACCCGAAACATTCGGAAATGTGACAGCTGCCTGCTTGCAAAGTTCCGGCAATGCAGTTAGCTTATATCGTAGCTCACATTCCATAAAATCAAGAATATTCATAAGATTCCGAAGGGATTTCTCCTCGGCGCGATGCTGCGCGGCAAGGCAAAAGCCTACGCTTCCGCAGGATGCAACAATCAGGATAGCGCCGATAATTTTAAAAACCATCATATGATCCTTTCCAAGGTCCACGACTTGTCCTTTTTCAATACAATGATATTGGAAAACAGACGGCTGTTAAGTAACGATTTATATATTGGCCGGGTGTTTAGATCCGAAACAGAACCGGCATGGGCCGTTGCCATCAGATTCACCCCGCACCACCCTGCGTGCAGAAGGGCCTCAGCGTCCTCTTGCGCTGTGATTTCATCGACAGCTATCCACGCTGGGGTCATACTGCGAAGGACTGACACAATGCCTTCAGCCTTGCGACAGCCGGACAGAATGTCTGTGCTGCCTCCAACAGAAAAGCAGGAATTACCCTTATGTAATGGGAATATTTCCTCGCGCTCGTCTACAACAGCTACGCTCCCCTGCCCCAGATTTGACTTTAATCTGATTAAGTCCCGCAGAAGTGTTGTTTTTCCGCTACCAGGCGGTCCTACGATCAGAATGGAGCTCTGTAGAACTTCTGCTTTTTTTCCACAACCGACAAAATCCCGCGCTACCCGTAGGCACAGCGATGTTGGCTGTCCGATTCCTGAGATTCTTCCGTTTTGTATCGTACATACACCGCAGATCCCAATTCGGTGTCCACCGGCGGCTGTGACATATCCCTGACTTACAGTGTTTGCTGACCAAGGTGAATATTGTGAAGCGGAATTAATGACAAACGCAATATCCGCGCCTGTAATCAGCTGTGACAGCCTTTTTGTTTGATCTTGAAAAATGAGCTCGGGAGCTTGTCCGATCCGCATGCGTAATTCCTGCAGTGTGTCTCGACCGATTTGGTCAACTGTCTGCCGCATTCGGTGTGGCAGTAAGTTGAGATACGCCTGCCATGCACAGTTCATTTGCATCACTCCTGTTTAAGAATATGCATACGAAAGAGCATTATGACAATAAAAAAGCAGCTGACAGTAAACTGCCAGCTGCTAGCGCTTATTTCATTTTTTTGCATAGGCGATAAGCCGAACGATAACGGGACTTAATATAAGATTGGTGGCCAGTTCAATCAGGAAATTTACACCTGCCAAGCCAATAAACAGATAACTTGCAGCATTTTCAAAGCCTGCTACCGCGCCCCACTGAGAAATAGTTTCAAAGAAGAACAGCTTACATCCAATGAGGAAAATACCTGTATTCACGATCGGGCAAATTACGGCAGCCACGACCACGGACAAGTAGCGATTGTTGCGGGAAATGTATCTGTAAACACCGTCCTCACAGCATTCGCCGATGGCGTAATCAATCTTAATTATATTAAGCCGCTTTTTTGTATGTTTGTTCAGGAAAAACAGAACAAATTTGTACGCAAGACCGGATAACAGACCGGCAAGCGTTCCTTTAACCAGCACAGTCACAACAGTGCCGATCGGATTGACCGCAAGAAAGGCAGATGCATCGCCGCTGAGCAAAACAGCGACACCAAACACCAGACCGAGCCAAGCGCCTGCCTGCCATCCATAGACAGCAGCTCCCACAACGATCGGCAGCAGTACCAACGAAATAGAAAACATTCCAAATTTGATGCCGCCGCCCAAAAACTGTAAGACAAGCACAATTGCGGTAAATATACCGATTCCAACGATTTTCTTAACTTTACTGTTCATTTTATTACCTCCTGCTGTCGCTCCGCCTATACGGATGCGATGCAATAATTTTTGCTGAAAAATTCAGCGTGTTCTAAAACGGGTATACACCCGGAATAGATATCAGAAATCCTCAGGAACAGCAGTATCGCTGTCATCCATATCCTCAAAATTCATCTGGGCAGTGCCGCCATTGCGCATAACGGCCCACTGGTCCTTTGTTATCAGGATGTCACGAGGCTTACTGCCTTGGAACGGGCCTACAATGCCACGTTCTTCCATTTCGTCGACGATTCTTGCTGCACGCGCATATCCTAGCTTCAGCCGTCTTTGCAGCATAGATACAGAGGCCTGACCGGTCTCCAAAATAACATCGACAGCAGCAGGCAGCATCTCATCGCCTGCCATCTCATCAGAGTTGGGTTCAGGATCGGATGCGGAGGGCTTATTGCCGGTCTGCATAGCCTTGCGTTCGATCTCCTCAATGACCTCTTGGTCGTAGTTGGTCTTGAAGTTTTCTTTTACATAGGTTGCGACGGCTTCCACTTCGGAATCGCTGACAAAGCAACCCTGGACACGCTTTGGCTTGCCGTTACCGATAGGTGCATAGAGCATGTCACCCTTACCTACCAGCTTTTCAGCGCCCTGTGTATCCAAAATGATGCGAGATTCCATTGCAGATGCAACAGAGAAAGCAATTCTTGACGGAATATTTGCCTTCATAAGGCCTGTGATCACATCTGCAGAAGGACGCTGTGTTGCAATGATCAGGTGGATGCCTGCAGCACGACCCATTTGTGCGATGCGACAAATAGATTCTTCCACTTCCTTAGCTGCAACCAGCATAAGATCAGCCAACTCGTCGATGATAACAACCACCTGCGGAAGCTTACGAGCATCTGTTTCCTGACTTTCAACAATACTGTTATAGGATTCAAGATCCCGGACACCTGCATCGGACATAGCCTTATAGCGGCGCATCATTTCAGAAACAGCCCACTGCAGCGAACCTGCAGCCTTTTTCGGGTCTGTAACAACGGGGATCAGCAAATGCGGAATTCCGTTATAAATGCCCAATTCGACCATTTTCGGGTCGACCATAATGAGCTTCACATCATCGGGACTTGCCTTATACAGCAAGGAAATGATGATAGAATTCATACAGACAGACTTACCGGAACCGGTCGTACCGGCGATCAGCATATGGGGAAGCCGTGCGATGTTACCAACGATGCAGTTGCCGCCAATGTCTTTGCCAACGGCAAATGTAGATTTGGACTTAGCCCCGTTAAACTCCTGAGAATCGATCACATCTCGCAGAGATACCATTGTTACAGCGCGATTGGGCACTTCAATGCCCACAACAGAAATCTTGCCGGGTATTGCAGCGATTCTGACACCGGTAGCGCCTAAACTCAAAGCAATATCATCAGCAACTGCTGTCAGTTTGTTCAAGCGAACGCCCTTTTGCAGCTCAACCTCGTATCTGGTGACGCTGGGGCCGCGTGTAACATTGATAATATGCGCTTCGATCTTAAAGCTTGCCAATGTTTCGTTCAATCGATAGGAATTTTCACGCATTTCCATCGTGCCGTCAGACATACTGCGATCAGATACCTTCAACAGATCAATGGGCGGGAAATTATAGGCAGGCTTTTGCTCGCTAAGGGCAGCCTCGATCTCATCGGCGACCTCTTCTGCTGCGTCCTTTGCATCCTGTTTGGTAATAATATCCTGTTTAGGCGGCGCAATCGGCTGCTGAATTGGCTGTTCAACGATCTGTTCATTTAAATCAAGCGGCGGCATTTTCCGCGGCTTTTCCAGCATAATTTCCTGATCGATATTATATTCGGATTTATTAACTGTTGATGCGGCCACAGGCTCATCTACCTCCAGGTCAATCTGGCGGAAAATGTCCTGTTTTCTGCTTTCTTCTATGTTACCGGTGGGAATCGGATGGGAAACCGGCTGTTGAGGCTGTTGTGCGGCCTCTTCTGCACGCTGAGCGCGGCGCTCACGCTGGTGTTCCTTATATTCAATATGTTTGTTGGCAATATGATTAACAACAATCGCAGCAGGCTCAGGACGCTCAACAGGTGTCTCGTCGACATTGGCGCGAGGCCGCTCCTGGATTGCCCGAATAATGCTGGTGACAGTGATCTGCATCGCGCCAAGCAATGTGAGCAGCGCAGCAATAATGAAGATGATATAACTAACGATCTCGCCGCAGAGCCACTTTATCAGCATTGTGAGGCCGCCGCAGATCACACCTGCAGTTGTTTCGTGTACACCACCGTCATACAGTGCGACAATAACCTTTAAGCCACCGGGAAGTCCTTGCGGATCCAGAGCTAAATGAGAGATACAGCCACACAGCAGAATAAATGCACCGACACAAACAGAACGCATAATGACTGGGCGATTGCCACTGAATGCGTGAATGATAAATAAGTACAAGAAACCGGGGATGGCCACTATAAAGCCTGTACGGCCAACCAATCCGTGAACAAAGGCCATCAGGAAGTTGATTAGCGCGCCCTCCGGCTTAAAAAAGATAATCAGCAGCAGTACAAATGCAAAGAAGAAAATGACAGAGGTAATAACGCGGATCGGGATTTGCCGTTCCTTCGGAGGCATTTTCACCTTAACATTCTCCTCCTTTTTAGCAGAGGCTTGCTTTTTATTTGCTTTATCTTTTTGTGCTGAAGCAACCTTTTCAGCCTGAGATTTTACTTTCTTTTCTGCCATATTAACCTCCCAATCATGTAATCAGGTAGAGAATAAACGATAAAAACGATGCACCAAGCGAATAGTATGCAAAACCGGAAAATCCGGAGTGTGATACGACCGTCTGAAGCAACGATATACCGAGGTATCCGCCAAAGAATGCGGAAATGCCGGATACGATACATCCTAAAAAACCGGAAAAGGTCAGCGAACCGACTCCATAGCTAAACATCCCGTAGAAATCAAAGATGATAGCAAACATCATCGCAGGAATACAAAGAACGATTGCCCACGAGGTGCTGCGCTCGCGGTCAGCACCACGCAGTGTGGAATATGATGTGATCATACCTGTTCTGGAAATGCCGGGAAGCGCTGACAGAGAGCCCAGCACACCAATTACAATGCCATCTAAACCTGTCAGCGTTCTTGCGTCCTTATTTCCTTGCGGAGCATGGTCGGCAACCAGCAAGACAAGGGCGTTGAGCAGCAAGAATGACATGACTGCCAGAAGGCTATTTTCTAATTTAAATGTTGCAAATGACAGGATCAGCCCAATAAACAGCGGAATGGCTGCAGTCTTTATAAGCTTAAGGTCGTAGGCTACCTTAAGATCGAGAGATTTTGCCTTTCTTCTGCCGGAGGCAAGATTTTTTTGCTCCCGATGTAGCCGAATGACGGTTTCGCGGTAGCCCAGAATTACGGCAAAAAGGACACCGATATGTACCAGAAGATTCTGAAGAGAATCTCTGGCACCGATTCCGAAAATATAACGGATCAATCCTTGGTGTGCGCCGGATGAGACAGGCAGAAACTCAGTAATGCCTGAAACAAGCCCGTATATAAGGTTTTTCAACACATCCATATGGTTTCTGCCTCCTCCCTACTGATTCAACATAATAATATCATATTCTCGTGCGAATTTCCAGTATATGCTGAAAATTATTTCGATTCCGTCTTTTGCATGCGTATCATTGCGTGAAGCTCTGTAAGCGCATCATTCAAATCCCCGAGAGAATCGATCAAGCCGGATGCGACGGCATCTTTGCCGTACAAGATGGTGCCGACATCGGTGGCCATCTCCCCTGTCGCCATCATATATCCCTCAAATTTTCCTTTTGTTATATGAGAATTTGCAGTGACAAAATCTGTTATTTGTTCCTGGATGCGATGGAAGTAACGAAAGGTCTGCGGCGCACCGACTACAAGGCCGGTCATACGCACCGGGTGTACGGTCATACTGGCTGTGCGTGTTATAAAGGACTTTTTCGTGCAAACCGCAAGTGGAATACCAATCGAATGTCCGCCGCCAAGAACAAGGGAAACTGTGGGTTTCTTCATACCGGCGATCATTTCTGCAATAGCAAGACCGGCCTCGATATCGCCTCCAACAGTATTTAGCAGCAAAAGAAGTCCGTCAATTTCGTCACTTTCTTCCAAACCTGCTAAAAGGGGCAAAATATGCTCATATTTCGTTGTCTTTACATTCTCGGGTAATACCTGATGACCTTCGATCTGCCCGATAATAGTCAGCGTATAAATGTTACCGTTTTCGCTTTTGCTTACCTCAGAACCCAGCTCAAGCAGCTTGTCCTGTTCCTCATTAACATTTTTCTTTTCATCCATAATAAATCCCTCCCAACATAGGATAACCTGAATTTTCAGTTCAATTCACCCTTGCAAGAACAGAAAAATTGTCGTATAATATCTCTCGGTGATAACAATGGCATCAAAAACAAACGCTGTCCGTTTGGTCAATCAAGCAAAGATCCCTTGCCGTGAGGCGTTTTACGAATATGATATAGACGATTTGAGCGGTATTCATGCGGCCGATGCACTGGGTTTTCCGCCGGAACAGGTGTTCAAAACATTGGTTGCACGCGGTAGTCGTACCGGCATCAATGTGTTTTGCGTTCCTGTTAGCTGCGAACTGGATTTAAAGAAAGCCGCAAAAGCTACCGGTGACAAGGATATGGCAATGGTGCCGGTCAAGGATCTTCTGGGGCTAACAGGTTACATTCGCGGTGGCTGCTCACCTGTTGGGATGAAGAAGCGCTACCCAACATATTTTGATGAGACATGTCAGCTGTTTGATGAGATTGCAATATCTGCCGGTGAACGCGGCCACCAAATGATCGTTCCTCCAGCGGATTTGATTGCGTTGGTTGGCGGCAAAATTTCGGATATTATTGTGTAAAGAAAGGATAAGTATTATGCAATTTGAATATAAGACAAAAGGCACCTGCTCGCAGATGATCTTCTTCGAGGTTGACGATGGCAAGATCCATAATGTTTCGTTTATGGGTGGTTGCAACGGCAACCTGCAAGGCATCAGTAAGCTTGTTGAAGGTATGGATATTGATGAAGCAATCAGCAGAATGGATGGAATCCACTGCGGCTCAAAGCCTACCTCCTGCCCCGATCAGCTTGCAAACGCGCTGAAAAAAGCGAAGGCAAAAATGTAAGAAAAACCCCCACAGGCTGTTGTCTGTGGGGGTTTCGTTTATTTATCTGAAGTATCGATGATTATGCGCACCAATACATCGCGGCCTGCACCGCTTTGTGCTGAGAAAGGAATCACCTGACAATCCTCAGGCAGCTCCAGATCCTCACGAATGCGAGCCATATTGGGCTCGATTTCGCTTTTTTTCAGCTTATCCAGCTTATTTGCAACCACAACAAACGGGCAACCGCTTTCCATAAACCAGTTTGCCATCGTAATATCATTGTTAGTGGGAGCGTGGCGGGCATCGACGATCAGGACGCCAAGATCGATTCTCTGGGCAGCAAAGTAATTCTCCATCAGTTTGCCCCAGCGATCCTTCTCTTGCTGGGACACCTTAGCATAGCCGTATCCCGGCAGGTCAACAAAATAGCAGCGTTTGTCGATGGTAAAGTAGTTGACATGAATCGTTTTGCCCGGCTTTTCTCCAACACGAGCAAAGTTCTTACGATTCAAAATGCGATTGATCACCGAGGATTTGCCTACATTAGATTTACCGGCAAAAGCAATTTCAGGCAATCGATTTCCCGGGAAATCCTTAGGCGACGCTGCAGAAATCAGAAATTCAACATTGTTAAAATTCATAATTTCACCTCACTGCTGGATCACGCGATTTCGGGAGATGTTCTTTATATCCTCGTGGATCTCGGGAATAATCGCAGGCACGATCTCATTTACCCGGTTCAGGGCTGTCTCAAGAACGGTGTCAACAAATTGCGCTGTAACAAAATTCAAAGCTTTTCTGACGGTGGGATCGATTTCGTTCAGATCTCGTTCGTTGTCCTTCGGAATGATTACGGTGTGGATACCGTGGCGCATCGCAGCCATTGTCTTTTCCTTCAGGCCACCGATCGGCAGAACTCGACCGCGAATCGAGATCTCACCCGTCATAGCAATATCACGCCGCACAGAAACACCTGTCAGAGCAGAAACCATAGCGGTACAAACGGCAATGCCGGCAGACGGGCCGTCCTTAGGCACAGCGCCCTCCGGGAAATGCACATGAATATCTTTCGTCTTATAGAAATCTGCGGCAATTCCAAGCTTCAGGCAGTTTGCGCGGATATAACTAAGGGCTGCGTGGGCAGATTCTTTCATAACATCGCCAAGGTTGCCTGTCAGCTCCAGCTTGCCGGAACCATCCATCACATTGACTTCGACCTCAAGAGTCTCTCCACCAACGGATGTCCATGCCAGACCGGTTACTAAACCAACCTGGTCCGCACAGGGCAAGCGATCGGGCAGAAATTTTCTGGTGCCAAGGAATTCTTCGATACTAGAGCCGGAAACCGTGACGCGCTTAATACCTTCGTCGGAAATAAAGCGCATATCTGCCTTTCTGCAGATATCAGCAATTGCTCGTTCCAGATTGCGCACGCCGGATTCCTTAGTATAGCAGCGAATGATCTCACGAATTGCATCATCGGTGATCTTCAGCATACTCTTCTTGATTCCGTGCTTGGCATACTGCTTTGGGATCAGGTGGTTTTTAGCGATCATCAGCTTTTCCTCATCTGTATAGGAACCAAGCTCAATAATCTCCATTCTGTCAAGCAGCGGTCTGGGAATGGTGTCGAGCGTGTTTGCCGTTGTAATGAACATTGCGTTGCTCAAGTCAAACGGAATCTCTAAATAGTGATCCCGGTAGGTTTTATTCTGTTCGCCGTCCAGCACCTCAAGCAATGCAGCGCTGGGGTCACCACGATAATCAGAACCCATTTTATCCACCTCATCAAGCAAGAGGACGGGATTTGAACTACCGGCTTGAATCAACGCTGAGAGGATTCTGCCGGGCATTGCTCCCACATAGGTCTTTCTATGGCCGCGAATATCTGCTTCATCGTGCACGCCGCCCAATGCGATGCGTGCCATTTTTCGGTTAAGGCTTTTTGCGATTGAGTAAGCGATCGATGTTTTACCCACACCCGGAGGGCCAACAAGGCACAAAATCTGCGGCGGCATTTCGGGCGCGATCTGACGCACAGCGATGGTCTCCAAAATTCTTTCCTTGACCTTCTTAAGGCCGTAATGATCCCGTTCAAGAATCTTTCGCGCGGCAGAAACATCTATGCGCTCCTTAGTGGAGCTGTTCCAAGGTAATTCGAGCACTGTATCCAGATAGTTACGAAGAACTGAAGCCTCAGCAGAGCCATAGGGTTGCTTTTTCAGACGCTGCAGGTCCTTTCGCAGCTTCTCTTCAGCGCTTTCCGGTAAATTCAAAAGCAGAATATTCTTCTCATATTCGGCAAATTCGGCCATATCGTCGCCTTCGCCAAGCTCCTCGCGAATAGATTTCATCTGTTCACGCAGGTAGTAATCACGCTGTTCCTGATCCATATTGGCGCGGGTCTTCTCCTGAATATCCGCTTCAATATGCAGAACCTGAATTTCCTTCTGCAGCAGCTTCAGTGTCTGCTCCAGCCGGCGAACCGGGTTCAGCTGCGCCAGCATTTTCGCTTTGTCCCGGTAGTCTATGCCGGAATTTTGTGCGATCGCATCTGCTATATATCCGCAGCTTTCCGAAGCGAGGATTTTGAACTGGATCGCGTGAGCAGGATGCTCAACAAGATCACAATAGGTATTATACAGTAAGGACGCTTCGCGACACAGAGCTCTGCTTCGCAGCGTGTCCTTAGCAGGATTTTCGGGAACAACTTCAATTTCACCGGCCAAATACGGCTCGTTTTGCGTTGATCTTGTAATTTTAGCGCGGCATAATCCGGCAACGAGTACACGAACCTCGTCATTTTTCGACTTCAGGACCTGCTTGATCTTTGCAACGGTACCGATTGTATAAAGCTGCTCAAAATCGGGGTCATCGTCCAAAATGTTCTTCTGGGGTGCCAAGAAGAGCATTTGGTCATGCTTCATCGCATATTCCAGCGCCAAGGCGGATTTTACTCGGCCAATATCAAAATGGACAGTCTGATCCGGGAAAACAGCCAAGCCGCGCAGGGCTAAAACCGGTAATCGGCCGGATACAAATTTATCACTCATGTCCATACTCCTTCCTGAATAACCAAAAAAGGGGTAGAAATCTACCCCCTTATCGGATTATTGATTTGCAGTTAACTTCATACGGGGCTTGGTTTTGTCCCGAATGATTTTCGGTTCCTTACCTTCTACGGATTCGGGTGTAATGATAACCTTTTTGATGGTAAGATCTGAAGGAATGACATACATGATCTTTGTCATTGTCTCCTCCATTACTGCGCGCAAGCCGCGCGCGCCGATTTGACGGTCAACGGCCTTCTGGGCAACAGCTTCAAGCGCTTTTGCCTGAAACTCCAATTCCACGCCGTCCATTGCAAGCAAGGCCTGATACTGCTTTGTGAGTGCGTTCTTCGGCTCGGTCAAGATTCGCACCAGATCTGCCTGATTCAGTCCCTCCAAGCTGGTAATCACGGGCATACGGCCAACCAGTTCAGGGATAATGCCAAACTTGATCAGATCGTGAGGCTGAACCTGAGAAAGCAATTTACCGATATCACGCTTACTCTTACTTTGCACGGGTGCGTCAAAACCGATTGCGGATTTATCCGTTCTCGTCTCGATGATCTTTTCAAGACCATCAAAAGCACCGCCGCAGATAAAGAGAATGTTGGATGTATCAACAGGAATTGTCTCCTGTTGGGGATGCTTTCTGCCACCCTGAGGCGGCACATTGGCAACTGTGCCTTCCAGAATTTTCAGCAATGCCTGCTGAACACCCTCGCCGGAAACATCGCGAGTAATAGATGTGTTTTCGCTCTTTCGGGCGATCTTATCCATCTCATCGATGTAAATAATGCCACGCTCTGCTCGCTCAAGATCAAAATCAGCAGCCTGCAGAAGTCTGACAAGGATATTTTCCACGTCATCACCCACATAGCCGGCTTCGGTCAGTGTGGTGGCATCGGCAATTGCAAAAGGAACATCCAGAATCTTAGCCAAGGTCTGGGCAAAGAGGGTCTTACCAGAACCTGTCGGGCCAATCAACAAAATGTTGCTCTTCTGAAGCTCTACATCAGATTCAGCTGCCAGATAAATACGCTTATAATGGTTATAAACAGCCACAGCTAAGGCGATTTTTGCAGCGTCCTGACCAATGATATAACCGTCCATAAATGCTTTCATTTCTGCCGGCGTAGGCAGATTTTGCGGCATTTCAGAGGTGTGTTCGTCCTCACGCAACAAATCACAGCAGGCTTGCACACAATCACTACAGATGTATACACCGGGACCTGCGATTAGCCGGGCTTGTGTTTCCCGTTTGCCGCAGAAAGAACAACTAATCGGCTGTTCATCTGTTTTTGACATGAACTCGTCCGCCTTTCTAAATATTAGTGACGCTCAAGAACGCGGTCAATGATACCGAATTCCTTAGCTTCCTCGGAAGTCATAAAGTTATCGCGCTCACAGGCGTCGGTTACTTCTTCAACAGACTTGCCGGTATTGTCAGCTAAGATGCGATTCATGCGAGCCTTAATGGTCTCCAGGCGCTTCATATGAATAGCCATATCGGTGATCTGGCCCTGAGTGCCTGCAGAAGGCTGATGAATCATAATTTCGGAGTTGGGCAGCGCCATGCGCTTACCCCTTGTGCCGGCAGACAGCAGGAATGCGCCCATAGATGCAGCCATACCCACGCAAATGGTAGCGACATCACACTTGATGTACTGCATTGTATCGTAGATGGCCATACCGGCTGTAACGCTGCCGCCGGGACTATTGATATAAAACTGGATATCCTTATCCGGGTCCTGTGCTTCCAGATACAAAAGCTGCGCAACGATCAGGCTGGCAGTTGTATCGTTCACTTCTTCAGACAAAAAGATAATCCGATCATTGAGCAGCCGGGAGAAAATATCATAGCTGCGTTCTCCACGGCTGGTCTGTTCAACTACATAAGGTACTAAACTCATGGTTATGTCTCCTTTCAAGGCTTGAAACATTTTAACCATTTATATGGAAAATTATTCCTCTACCTTTGCTTCAGCTTCAGCGGTCTCCTCGACCTTGGCCTCAGTCTTCTTTGCGGGCTTCTTTCTGGGCTTCTTAGGAGCGGTAGCAACAGCGGAGTCGACGATCACCTTGACAGCCTTACGGGTCTCGATGCTAGACTTGAGTTCCTCAGCAGGGACCATTTCCTTGATTCTCTCTACATCCATCTCGTACTGCTTAGCCATTGCCTCATACTCTGCAGCGATGTCCTCATCGGTGACAGTGATCTGCTCAGTCTCGATGATCTTAGCCAACATTACGTTTGCCTTAGCCTGCTTTTCTGCAGCAGGACGGAATGCGTTGCGCATTGCGCTCATATCGCCGCCCATCATCTTAGCGTACTGATCCATGGAGTAGCCACTCATCTGCAGCTGATAGCCAAAGCGCTCCATCTGGTTATCCAGCTCCATCTCGATCAAAGATTCGGGCATCTCAACGGTAACATTCTCAGCAGCCTTATCTACGCAAGCCTGCTCAAATGCTGCATCGATCTGCTTCTGTGCAGATTCCAGAGCCTTAGCGCGAATATCTTCCTTCAGTGCTTCCAGAGTCTCGAACTCAGAAACATCCTTTGCAAACTCATCATCCTGTGCAGGAACGTTGGTAACGGTGACCTTGTTGACCTTCACATGGAAAACGACAGCCTTGCCGGCCAGGTCAGCCTGATAGTCTTCGGGAAAAGTGATATCAATATCCTTCTCCTCGCCTGCAGCCATACCGACAACCTGCTCCTCAAAGCCGGGAACAAAGGAACCGGAGCCCAGCTTCAGATCAAAGTTCTCGCCCTTGCCGCCGTTGAATGCAACGCCGTTGTCGAAACCTTCGAAATCAATGTTAGCAGTGTCGCCCATTTCGGCAGCACGCTCAACAGTCTCGGTGGAAGCAACGTTCTGAGCCATACGATCCAGTTCAGCCTGAACCTGCTCATCGGTAACAGTAGCCTTAGCCTTCTCGACCTTCAGGCCCTTGTAATCACCCAGAGTGACCTCAGGGTAAACATCGGTAGTCATAGTGATGGTAACGATGCCATCTTCGCTGATGTCCATATCGGTCAGGCTGGGACGTCCAACAGCCTTTACTTCCTGCTTAACAACAGCAAATTCGTAAACCTCGGGGAAGATCTCTTCCAGACCATCTTCGTAGAATACATGTGCGCCATACATAGCTTCGATCATCTTACGAGGAGCCTTGCCCTTACGGAAGCCGGGAATCATAATGTTCTTACGAGCCTTCAGGTAGGCCTTCTGAACGCCGGATTCCATCAATTCCTTATCGATCTCCACCACGATAGTGGTCTTGTTACCGTTTCTTTCGTTGCTCTTGATATTCATATTTTTTCCTCCCAAATTTTGAATTGACAATGTGACAACTCAATTCATTTTTTACATCCGAACTATTTTAACAAACAATGTTACAAATGTCCACTATTTTCTTACAATTTTTATTAAAATATGCGATATGGTTGAAAGTTCAGTCGGTCTGCAGACAAAAGTTTATACGCAATACCGTCCCACTGCCCTTCCAAGGCCAAAGAATGGCTAGCACCGTGCAAGTGGCCATAAAAACAATGCCTTACTTGATAGCGTTCAAAGAGCTCCAGCATTTCGTCACAGGTATAACCTTTATATCTCGGTGGATAGTGAAGAAATACCAGCTTGGGCAGGTCGCCTGCTGACCTTAAGGATGCCTCCAAACGAATCAGTTCCCGTTTAAACACCTTCTCGTCATGGTCACTGCTACGCTCTTCCTCGAAAAACCAGCCGCGAGAACCACAGATAGCGAAGCCTTCATATTCAAAATGGTTGTTATTGAGAATGTGCATCCCATCAAACTCGTTTTCAGCACAGAAAGCCTGGAATTTAGCCGCGGTGCTCCACCAATAGTCGTGATTTCCCTTCAGAATTATCTTTCGGCCGGCGATCTCGTTGATCCACGCAAAGTCATCACGGGCACCTTCCAGGTCCAATGCCCACGATATGTCGCCCATCAAGACAGTGGTGTCTTCGGGCTTTACAACAGAAAAACCAGCCTTCAGTTTTTCCATATACCCACACCAAGCGCCGCCGAAAACATCCATTGGTTTTTGCGAGTTGAGACTAAGATGCAGATCTCCGATTGCGTAGAGCGCCATCGAATCTCCCCTTTAATAGCTACGTTTTTTAGCCAGAATAAGTGTATTTTTGTTTGAACCGTTCCGAGCGCGGTAGTCCTGCAGCGCCGAATAAGAAAGCGCCGCATTGTGATCCATATTGTATTTATTGGATTGGTACATACCCGTAATAACAGAATCGATCCGCTGCGTACTCACCACAGAAGCAGCAAAATCAAAAGCAATTGTTAAATGCTGCGCTTCATTAATGAAGAACGCACGCTTTTGTGTACAAACATCCAAATAACGGCGTACCTCGTCCGCACCAAGCACCTTGTATACAAATGCTTCAAAATACACAGGCGGATGCATATTTGTTAACAGCTCACCTCTGCATATGAAGTCCCATACAGCGCTGCTCTCACTGCAAGCGCATATCGAATAACCGATCGGCAGACCCATTGCTTTGCCATAGAGAATCGATACAATCTCTGAGAAATCTCCGGCAGGAAGCGCGATATCCAGTTTTTCAGTCAGTGTCATATCCATCGCAGCATAAATGCCGAACAAGAGCGCAATTTGAATTGCGATCAAAGACCAACCGGTTGGATTTGCGCCGGTATATGAATCGCCACAGGACAATCTATACAGCGTATCAATGAGGTATTTGGAGCTACCGTCAGGATTACGCCAGACCTCGGCAATAACCAGCCTTTGTCCCAATGTTTCAATTTTAAACGGCGCCCGACCAATCGCACACTCTACATCCCGTCCGGACAGATGTGCACCGAAGAATAAATTTAAAATCTCAGCGATCGCATTACAGCAGGAATTCTCGCGCATTCTCAGCAGATCAGCGCTTGAAAATTCCGGCAAATGAAAAGGTACATATATACCACCATCGGGCGCAAAGGCCTCGTGTAATGCGTGATATGCGGTGAATGTGTCAACTGTGTTTCTCGTGCTTACATAGAGCATTTTTCTATCACTCCTAATGCGTTATCCCAGAAAATGTGATGTACGGCTTCCGCGCTAAGGCCACGGGCCAAAAGGCGATCAGCCAATTTGTCATAATCCTGAACACCGGTGATTCCGGTCGGAAGGCTTTCCATACCATCAAAATCCGAGCCGAGAGAGATGTGCTTGTCATCTCCGGCAATACCCAGAAAATGGAATATATGATCGCAAACGGTATCAATATCTGCCTTATCTCCCAAGAATTCACTGTATAAATTGATGCCGACAGTACCACCTGTTTTGCAGATCGCAAGATACATTTCATCGGTCAGATTTCGAGGAATATTCCACAATGTGCGACTATTGGAATGGGATGCTAGAATCGGCTTTTCCGTGATTTCTATAATATCCCAAAAACCTTCATCGCTGATATGGCTCACATCTACGGCCATACCGACTTTTTGCGCCTGCCGAACATATTCCCTTCCCTGCTCTGTCAGCCCACCACCGGTGACGCAGGAGCCTGTGAGAGGGTTTTGCTCATTCCAACCAAGTGTTGTGATCCGAAAACCGATCTGATAGAGATTTTCAAGCAGCTCAGCATTGAAATCAAAGCCAGCCGGACCTTCAATGGTAAGAATGCCGGACATAATACCCTGCTGTCTGTTCTCTTCGATTTCCTTTGCCGAATAGGCAAGGCCAATCAAATCACCATTGCCTTCAATCTCTCGTAAAACCGCTGTCATTTCCTTCTCAAAAACATCCGCAACGGCAACATTTTTCGGAAATTCCGACAATGTCGTGGTGAAACAGCCAAAGCACTGTGCGTAGCCACACAGCTGTCCGGCGCGCTCAAGGTCGATATGAAGATCATTCTTCCGCAGGCTGGCAGGATTCTTCGAATAAATCCCGGCCAAGCCTAAGGAAGTGTCGCAATGTAAATCAAATACAGGAAATCTCATTCAAACGCACCTTCCAAATGGTTGATTTTTGGCCTTTTTGTATCCAAACCCTGCGGCGCATAAATCTCAATTACATCAAAACGCGGTTGAAGCTCCGTGGGGTACTGCGATAGGTACATCTCCGCTGTGGTGCGGATTCGGTTTTGCTTGTGATAATCCACAAACTCCTTCGCATTGGCAAAAGAATTGTTCTTGCGAAGCTTCACCTCAACAAAAACAAGGTTTTCGTTGTTTGAAACGATAAGGTCGATCTCGCCAAAACGGCAACGATAGCCGCAAGCTTGAATCGTGAACTTCTTTTTTTGTAAATACTGGGCGGCAAGGGCCTCGCCCCACGCACCCACAACATTATTTTGTCCCATAAAATTTCTTTAAAAAAGTCATACGATGGATAGGACTGGATCCGTACTCTGCAAGAGCGGAATAGTGGACTTTTGTACCGTAACCTTTATGTACATCAAAGGCATATTGCGGATAGTGCTCTGCCATGTCAACCATATAATTGTCACGGGTCACCTTTGCCAGTACAGATGCCGCAGCAATACTTGCGCTGCGTCCGTCACCGCCAACAATGGTCTGGCAAGGCAAACCAAAATCCTTGGCTCGATTACCGTCAATCAACGCCAAATCAGGCTTGACCTGCAACATAGAGATTGCGCGCTCCATCGCTAGATATGTAGCCTGCAGAATATTGATTGCATCAATTTCCCTGTGGTCAGCAAATGCGATACCGTAGGCAATGGCTTTCTCACAAATAATAGGAAACAATTCTCTGCGCTTTTTGTCGGTCAACTTCTTGCTATCGTTTAGCCCGGGAATCTCAATGTCCATAGGCAAAATAACCGCAGCGGCACAAACCGGTCCTGCAAGCGGACCACGGCCGGCCTCATCAACACCACAAATACTGCGAAAACCCTCTGCCTTATATTTATGCTCGAATTCCCACATGTCGATCACAGCTGTTCCTCCGGCATTTCAAGTGTAAAATGGCCCAGCTTGCCTGAACGGTATTCGTCCAACAACACCTTCGCCATTCTCTCTGTGTGTATCTCACCGCGAGCCAGTAAATAACCGCGTTTTTGACCGGCCATTTCAAGGAGCATATAACCCGGAGTTCCCTGCTCTGCCTCGACCTTATAGCGCTCTTTAAGCGTATCGGGATAAAACTTCAGTAACAATTCCATCAATCGCGCTGAAAGCTCCTCAACATCTATGACGCCCTCTTTTACAGCGCCGGTATATGCAAGCATCATACCAACATTGGGGTCTTCAAACTTCGGCCACAAGATACCGGGGGTATCGAGCAGTAACAGGCTGGGATTCACTGCAACCCACTGTTTGCCACGGGTAACGCCGGGGCGGTTTTCAGCCTTTGCACCTTTGCGGCCGGATATTTGGTTGATCAGTGTAGATTTACCCACATTCGGGATACCGACGATCATAACCTTAAGAGGTTTGTTCATACCCTTGGCAGCATTGCGCTCGATTTTCTCCTTTAGTACAGAACGAACTGCAGGCTCGAAATTGGAAATACCCTTTTTGGTCTTGCAATCGGTAGCAACTGTTGCAAATCCTTTGGATTTGAAATACTGCATCCATTTTTTGGTGGCTTCGTTATCGGCAAGATCCATTCTATTCAAGACAATGATTCTGGGCTTTGTGCCGCAAATCGCATCAATGTCCGGGTTTCGGCTGGATATGGGAATTCTGGCATCTACGATCTCACAAACGGCATCTACTAGCTTCAGATCCGCTTCGATCTGACGCCTTGTTTTTGTCATGTGACCGGGATACCATTGAATATTCATTTTATCCTGTTCCATTACCACAGCACTCCGATTCTGTCAAATTCGCGTTCGCCAACGCTTTCCGTAACGCCTGGAATTACCAAAAACAGCGCCTTTCCAAGGAGTTCTCGGCGGTCAATCTGACCGATTTCAATGCTACGGCTGTCCTTAGAGTCGTTTCGGTTATCGCCCATAACGAAAACACAGTTTTCTTTCACGGTCAACGGAAAAGAGACACCCTCGTACAGATTGGTGGGTGTGTTAACATAGGGCTCAATCAGTGCATTTCCGTCCACATATACAATACCCTTCTCAAAATCAATATCAACTACTTGACCCTCGGTGGCAATAACACGCTTGATGATAGGCTCGCCATCCTTATAGGAAGACTTGGTAGCAACAACAATATCACCAACCCTAGGCTCACGGTAGAAAACGCTGTTAAGCAGCACAAGGCAGTCTCCGTGCTGCAAAGTTTGCTGCATTGAAGGGCCGGATACTACAACAACGCGGAATACAATCATAAACAAAAGCAAAATTGCAACCATGCCAAATGCAATATCGTGCAGATAGGAAAGGATGGTCTTCTGCATACTCTGCCGAGCTTTACCCTGCTCCTCTGCCAATTCCTGTGAGTCAGAAGCATCCTCGTTTGCGATAACATTCATTTCTTCGACGATATCACCCAATTCATTTGCAGAGTTTTCAAGTGTGCCCACTAACGCAGTTAATTCATCCGCAGACAATAACTGTACATTTTCAATTTTATCGAAAGCATCACAAACATCAGGAGCAGATGTGTCATCCAACTCTTGTTCAACTGCTTTGGGAATATCCTCGAGGCCCTCCTGCCGATTCAACTCCGGCAAATCTTTCTCATCCATAAAACAGCCTCCAGACTGTAAAATATTTCAACATATATTATAAACGATTTTTGCAAATAAAAAAAGAGGGTTTCCCCTCTTTTTTTACGGAATTTTAAATTAGACCTTTTCCTTGATCTTTGCAGCCTTGCCGAAACGATCACGCAGGTAGTACAGCTTAGCGCGACGCACTTTACCCTTGCGAACAGTCTCAACGCTGGCAATACGGGGAGAGTGAACAGGGAATACCTTTTCACAGCCTACACCGTAGCTGACGCGACGAACAGTGATGGTCTCACCGATGCCGCCGTGCTTCCGTGCAATGATAACGCCTTCAAAAACCTGAATACGCTCACGGGAGCCTTCCTTGATCCGCACATGCACACGAACAGTGTCGCCAACCCGCATTTCGGGCAGTTCTTCCTTCATGTACTGGCTGGACAGAGCCTTAACTAAATCCATATCTTTGTCCTCCTTAATATTAGGCGTTCGTGCGACGATTGCTCCGGCGATATGGTTCCCGGCGCCACAGAGGACTCACCTTGTTTTCAGACCGCTGTATTTTAGCACATTTAAAAACAAAAATCAAGAGGAATTTTTCCAAAATATATAATTTTCTGTGAATAATCGGATATTTTTGCCACCCTGAGGTTTATTATTTGCCGTTGGGCCGTAATATGCAGTTAAGATTCATCAAAAAAAGAAAATAAGCAGGAGTCACAAAAGTGATTCCTGCTTATTTGGTCCGAGTTACTGGATTCGAACCAGCGGCCTCTTGAACCCCATTCAAGCGCGATACCAAACTTCGCCAAACCCGGATATTTGCTTGCATCTTCATACAGCCCCCGTATGATAACACACTTAGCAAGAAAATGCAAGCACTTTTTTAAAAATTTTCGCGATTACTCGCCAATTTCTGTACGCACAACTTTTCCGAGGTTCCAAAGACGCACGACCTGCTCTTCAGCAGCGGCTTTTTGCGCCTCAGATTCGTACTCAACATAAACGGTGTGCGCGCTGCAATCAGCACACTCGACCTGCACATTCCAGCCACCCTCATGCATAACGAGGCCGGCGCCGTGACAGATCGGACATTCCTCCAAAACATAATTAGGATTTACTTCCATAATGCAGACTCCTTATCGAAATACAGTATGATTCCCGTCAAATATCTCCACACGCTTGCACCTCGCAAAGCTTGGAGTCAATTCGGGTAAGTACAGATTGATCGCTGCCACCAGCTGCATAGGGTTGAGCGTAGGGTTTTGGCAGCATACAATGCAGTCAAGAACAAGTTCCTTCTCCCCTGTTCTCTTTACATCAAGACTTTGGATCATTGGAATGATGTCTTGATCCTGAATACCATTCTTACCTTTCTTGGGAACGGTGATCGATTCTTTTTTAAAAAGAGCTTCAATGACATTTATTGCATTCTCAGGAATGCCATCATCATACTCCAAGGTAACCATTGAATGCAGGAGCGCAAGTTCCCGCAGCTTTCTGCCGGCATGATAAGTCTCAAGAACGCGGACGCCGGATACAAGCACTTTGTTCAAGCGATCTGTGATTTCATCGCACGGTACACTATCTCCGTCCAAATCAAAATCCAGCAGCTCACACACGCTCTCAACACCAACCGAAAGAGGCATCGCAATGGAAACAGAAGGTCTGGGGTTAAAGCCCTGTGTGTGGGTCAGCGGTAAACCGGCGCGCTTGAAGGCGCGTTGGAAAATGCGCATCAGGTCAAGGTGAGAGCTCCAGACAGCGTTTCCGGTTTTTTCAAACAGCAATCTAGGCATCGCACTTTACCTCCTGTAAGAGTTTATCCGCGCCACAGCCACTGCAACCGTGACGGCAATCGGGGGTGATTTTCTCGGCATAGGCCTGCTTTCTTTCACGAAGCAGGAACTTCTTGGAAACGCCAACATCGATGGTATCCCAAGGAAGAATCTCATCCTCGCCAAAACCACGAACCGTGTAATAGTCAGGGTCAACACCGCAGGTTTCGAACGCATCCATCCATACCTGATAATTGAAGTACTCGTCCCAGCCATCAAGCATTGCGCCATTCTTGGCTGCTTCCTCGATAACACGACCGAGTCTGCGGTCACCTCGGGCGGTAACGGCCTCCAGACGACTGATGTCGGGTGTGTGGTAGTTATATTCTATGGATTTGGAATAAAAATGATCCTTCAGTAGTCTGCAACGGCGCAAATATTCCTGTGGCCCGATTTGCTTCTCCCATTGGAACGGCGTATGGGGTTTTGGTACAAAATAAGCAGTTGCAACATGCACGCGAAGACCACGCTTCTTATTGGTTGCGTGCTCTTTCCAAGTTCGGATAACCTTATAAACCAAATCAGCAATGCCCAGCACATCCTCATCTGTTTCAGTAGGCAGACCAAGCATAAAATATAGCTTCACATTATTCCAACCGCCGGAGAATGCGTTTTCACAGGTCGTCAAAATTTCTTCCTCGGTCAGATTCTTATTAATAACATCGCGCAGTCGCTGTGTACCGGCTTCCGGTGCAAAGGTAAGGCCGCTCTTGCGAAGTGTTTGCAGCTTCGTCATAAGCTCTCTGGAAAAATTATCGGCACGCAAGGAAGGGACAGACAGGTTAATTTTCTGGCTTTCGCAATAAGGAATCAGATTGTCAGTAAGCTCTTTCAGCTCACGGTAATCGGATGTAGAAAGGCTGGAGATAGTAATCTCATTCTGTCCGGAGTCCTCGAGAATTTCAATCGCCTGCTTATACAGCACCTCAGGGCTCTTTTTACGAACGGGGCGGCAAGAAAAACCGGCTTGACAGAATCGGCATCCGCGAATACATCCGCGGAAAATTTCAAGATTCGCACGGTCGTGAACGATTTCGGTAGAAGGCACGATCATTTTTGTGGGATAAAATGCCGCATCAAGATTTTCCACGATTCTCTTTGCGATCGTCTTGGGCGCATTGTTAATCGGCGTGATAGCCGCAATGGTTCCGTCGGGATTATATGTGTGATCGTAAAAAGACGGCACATATATGCCGGGGATCTTGGAGACCTCCATCAGGAAAGCATCCTTGCTCCATTCCTCAGCCTTGGCTCTGTCATATAAACTGATAATCTCTTCTGTGATTTCTTCTCCTTCACCGAGAGAAAAGAAGTCCACAAAGTCCACCAGAGGCTCGGGATTAAACGCGCACACGCCCCCGGCAAATACAATATTTTTCAGGCCCTTGCGATCCTTTGCATGAATGGGAATTCCGGCCAGCATAAGCATATGCAGGATATTGGTATAGCACATTTCGTATCCGATGGTAAAAGCAATCATATCAAAATCCTTGATAGGATTCTGGCTTTCCAGAGCCCAAAGGGGCAAGCCGTTATTGATCATCGCCTCACGCATATCGCCCCAAGGCATAAAGACACGCTCACACCAGACACCATCCATCTGATTCATTACGCCGTAAAGGATCCGCATACCGATATTGGACATACCGATTTCATAAGTGTCCGGGAAACAAAACGCCACACGGACCCGCACATCGGACAGTTCTTTTTTAATTTCATTGAATTCTCCACCGGTGTAACGCGCAGGCTTCTGCACAGTGGGAAGGATTCTTTGCAACAATTCCGTCATAGGTATACCTCGTATAGAATGAGTAGGTCTATTGTACTCTGCGTGAGCCTTTTTTGCAAGGTGTTTTTCTGTTCTTAACGAAAAGAATAACTGCAATTGTTAATGGAAGAATCCCAATTTTCATAACCACAAGTGCATAAATTCCAAAGAGAACGAATGCTGCCAAGAGAAAAGTTTGCATTCTGCTAAACCATTTGCTGTTGGACATAAGAATCAGCAGGACATGTCCACCGTCTAACGGAAGAAGAGGAAGTAAATTATACGCTGAAAGAATCCACGCGCAGATCGCAACACGCGGAAAGGTACGGTATAATATCACCGGCAGAAGACCGCCCACCGGTCCGCTTAGTGTACAAATAACGCGTTTGACATCAGACATTGGAGTACTGTACATTTGCGCACCACCGACAGAGATTGTTAACCGCTCTACCCTGCCTTGGCATCCTCTCACTGCAAGATAATGGCACAGTTCGTGTATGCAGGCGGCAATAAACCAAGAAGTTAACCACGGCAGCGGAACAAGGAACAGAAGAATGGTTAAATATATATAGGTATTGCTTTTAACCGTTAACTGCATCATATGCCCCACTTTTTATAATTTCGCGGCAAAGATCTAATAAAGCATTTCTGATGGAGTTTCCGGACTCAACACTTTCAACCAACCCCGAAAACGCAGATGCTGCCACATCTTGATCTCCCGGCAGGAAAATGTCTGCAATTCCTGTCCCAAACACCAAATAAGCAACAAGCAAAGCGACCATTATGATTGCAAACGGTAACAAGCCTCGCTTTCTATTTTTCTTTATCGGATAATGCTTAGCAAACTCATGGCTATACTGTATTCGATAACTCATTGGCACACCTCCAATTGCAGTATACGGTCAGAAAATGTGTTACATTACTTGACAATGGCTTGTTTTTTCAATATAATGTTTCTCGTCATCGGGGTGTGGCGAAGTTTGGTATCGCGCTTGGTTCGGGTCCAAGAGGCCTCGGGTTCAAATCCCGACACTCCGACCAAAAGATGGACTACCCGATGGGCAGTCCATCTTTTTATACGATTACTACTATCTATGTTGAATGGGTGTTCTTATGAAGGAAATTTTATCTTATGTGATCAATCACAAAATTCTGCAGAAGCTGACCTTGAGTAAGCCTGTAAGCGACACGGTGCTGCGCTCTACGGGCCGTTTGGTCGAAATCAAGGGAAAACTATATCTGGCAATTGAGACGTTTATGGCGGATGGAAAGGCGATCCAGAAGAACATTCCAGCCGCAGATGCAGCGGACTCTATCGTAAAACTTATTCCTGCAGAATATAAGCAGATGAACATTGTCACAAGCAACGGCGATTGCGAAGTAAAGGTTTCCCGCAAGGACAAGATCACGGTTATAGACCGTATTAAGCGCGATAAGGCCGTATCCGTCAGCCTTGCACACAACCGTTCCAAAAGGTACATTATCCCAAATGACGCACCAGTAGATTTCTTGGTGGCGTTAGGCGTGCAGGATCCCAACGGTTCCATTTATGATAAAAAGCGTGCAAAATTCCGTCAGATCAACCGATTTCTCGAAATTGTAGCAGATGTAGAGGACACCATTGCCACAACAAAGGACTTATATATTCTTGACCTGTGTTGCGGTAAGAGCTATTTAAGCTTTGCGCTATATTATTATTTCACCGTCATCCGAAACTACAATGTAACGATGGATTGCGTAGATCTGAAGGCAGATGTGGTCGCTTTTTGCAATGATATTGCTTCCAAGCTGAATTATACGGGTCTGCATTTTATTGCCGGTGACATTCGGTCCTTCCAGATCAGAAGAACACCGGACCTGACGGTCTCCCTACACGCTTGTGATATAGCAACAGATATCGTGCTCGCAAAAGGCATTGACTCCGGCTCCCGTGTGATACTGTCTACCCCCTGTTGCCATCACGAAATGATGCATCAGTTAAAACCGCAGGGTACATACACAGATTTCCTTCTTGAACACTCTATATTGAAGCAGAAACTGGCAGATGCGGCGACCGATGCTTTGCGGTGCAAGGTTTTGGAGATACACGGATATGATGTTACTGCGCTGGAGCTGATCGATCCGGAAGAGACGCCGAAAAATGTACTTATCCGCGGCGTAAAGCATACTCCCGTCAAGGAAAAGCGAGTTGCAGAGCTGAAGGCTGAATATCGCAATATTTGTAACACACTTGGCATTCATCCCTACCTTCTTGACGAATATGTAAAATAAAAAAAGCAGGCAATATTTATTGCCTGCTTTTTTCTTCTATGCAAGGAACTTATTTAAGAATGCCAACTCAATTTGGTTCATTGCGTGCTGATGATTATATACAAGGGCTTCTGAGTAACGCTTCGCATATCCGGAGCAACTTTTTTGCACAAGACCGTACATCTGCAGCATCTTTTTTTCCTGCGGTACAGACCACATAAAGCTACCGGGAACCGTTGTAAGAAGCGTCATTTGTGCCTGTCTGTCCACCGTATAAATTCGGCTGCGAACCACATCGTCGGACTTTTGCGGTAAGAAAAAGTTGTCGCCATGAGCGATCTGTACATACTCAGAAAGCATATCTGCCTTAATCTTATCGCAGCCTGCCAAGGGATGACTTTTGTGCATCAAGATCTTGTCCTCGTAGCCGGATAACAGCTTAAATGTCAATTTAGCTGCAGTAGCCACTTCCTGAAAGTAATTTTCGTAGCCCTCGCGAAAACGGATGATTCCGATTTCAGCATCACCGTCAGAGAGCATCTCTATGCAACGCCTCGCATGACATTCGCGGACTTCCATCTTGATGTTTTTATTTTCGCAGGCTGTTTTTATAAAATCAGCTACAAGTTGAAATGCCGCTGCCGATCTGGGGATACAAATACGCAGACGATCTTCAATCAATTGATTCGGATTCAGAGTCTGAATAGAATCCATTTCACGAAGGATATTTCGGGCGTGCTGGAGGAAGGTTGCTCCCCTATCCGTTGGTACGACACCGTGATTTGTCCGTAAAAATATGGGGAAACCGATATCCTCCTCTACTTCTCTAAGAATTCTGCTAAGGTTCGGCTGTCCGATATAGAGATTTTCAGCAGCCTGCGAAATTGAGCGAACGCGTTCAATTTCGACAAGATACTGTATGTGCTTCATATTCATAATAATACACCGCCATATCATAATGCTGATACCATTGTAGTATATATCGCGCAAAAAAGCAACCGACATAAAATCGGTTGCTTTTTTATGTTTAATTATTAAAACAGAATGATAAGGAACTGGGAAACCAACACCACCGCAATCAGTGCAATGGGATAGGTTGCAGCATAGGCAGCTGCCACATCCTCTGTACCTGCGGTGCTGATAAGGGTGCCCAGCGCAGGAGTAGAGGTCATACCACCGGTAAGAGAGCCCAGGTTATTAAGAAGGCTCAGTTTAAGAACAAACTTTGCAAACAGGAAGCCAATAACCATGGGAGCAACAGTCATAATGACACCGTACACAAAGTACATAGCGTCAAAGTTCTCTACAAACTCTGCACCACCGGGGATACCGGCACCAGCCAAAAACAGCACAAGACCCAGCTCACGGAAGAGCTTAAGTGTAGATTGAGCAGGCATAATATTGACTCTGCCAATCCTAGAGAAATGACCCATAACCAAAGAGGTCAGGAGACATCCGCCTGTAGTAGTCAGGGAGAAGCAGGTTCCGGAAAGACCTTCAGAAGAAAGCGGTATCTTGATTGCTCCAACAAGCGCACCGAGGATAGCTGCGAAGGAAAAAGCAGCAATACCCATATGATCGATCTCAAAGAGCTTGCCGAAAATCTTCTTTTCTTTGGATTCTTCCTCCTTGATAATAAGCAGTTCTCTTTCCTTGTTCATATCGGCCTTGGTGACCTTCGGTATGAGTTGCACAAAGAGAACAACACCGATAACACCGAAGATATATGCAATACCATGACCAACCGAAACAAGGCCCTGAAGAGAAGGATCAACAGTAGCTTTAGCTGCGCTGAAAGCAGGCGTAGAGGTAAGCGATCCGGAAAGCAGGCCTACAATCATAGCCACAAATCCATCACGATTCTCGATAGTAGAACCATAGCCGATGCCATCGCCTATATAAATACATGCAACAGCACTAAGGCCACCTGCCAAGATGATAATGAGGCCGAGCATTACATAGGAAGTAAAGTTTCTCTTGAAGTTACCGAAGAATTTGGGTCCTGCAATAAAGCCGACTGAGGTAACAAAGAGAATGAGTCCCAACTGCTCTACAAGGGTGAGAGCATCGCTAAAATCATACGCCTTGGGAGAAAGTGCGAAGATAAGCTCACCTGCTTCAGACATCGTAAAGAGAAGTGCACCGCACACAAGTGCAATAACAAATACGCCTGCATCACCAAGGGATACACCCTTGATAGTAATACGTCCGAGAAGATAACCTACAAGCAATACGCCAAACACCACAAGGAGTATGGTGGGAAGGTTTTTCAACACCAAAACTCCGCCAAATAATTCCATATTGTTATGCCTCCATTAACCTACGTTATTTCTTCTGGCATAGTCAGGCAGCAGCTTGGGAGATGCGACACCGGTATCCAGCTGAGCATCCTTCAGTTCTTTGTTGAATGCATCCAGATGACCCAAGGTCAGGTTGCCAACAGAAACTTCCTTTGCCTTCTTGGAGGCCTGCTGACCAGCGTTACGGCCAAATACGATAATATCCAACAAGCTGTTACCCATCAAACGGTTACGGCCGTGAATACCGCCGACGACCTCACCTGCTGCAAACAGATTTTCAATATCGGTCTGGCCGTCATCAGTGATCTTAACGCCGCCGTTCTGGTAATGCAAAGTGGGGTAAATCAAAATCGGCTCTTTACGGATGTCGATACCGTGTTTACCGAACATACGCATCATAGCAGGGATACGGGCTTCAATAGTGCCCTCGCCGTGCTTCAGTTCAATCATAGGAGTATCCAGCCAAACGCCAAAGCCTTCCGGAGTGGGAACGCCATTGCCGCGGTCGGAGCATTCACGAATGATGGATGCAGCGGATACGTCGCGGGTTTCCAGAGGATTCATAAAAGCCTCGCCCTTGGCGTTAATCAGCATTGCGCCCAGAGAACGAACCTTCTCAGTTACCAACGCGCCGTAGATCTGTGCGGGGAATGCAGCGCCGGTGGGGTGATACTGCAAAGTTTCGGGGTACAGAAGTCTTGCACCTGCACGGTAAGCCAGAACCAAGCCGTCGGCAGTTGCACCGTAGTGGTTAGATGTGGGGAAACCTTGGTAGTGGAGGCGTCCTGCGCCACCGGTGGCCAGCACAACGGTCTTTGCCTTGGCAATCAGCAGTTCCTTGGTCTCCATATTCATCAGCACTGCGCCTGCGCAGCAGCCCTTATCGTCCTTAATCAGTTCGATAACGGAAGTAAAATCAACAACAGGAATGTTTCTGTTCAGCACTTCATCGCGCAGAGTACGCATAATTTCAGCGCCGGAATAGTCCTTGGCTGCGTGCATTCTCTTACGGGATGTACCGCCGCCGTGGGTAGTGATCATAGTGCCGTCAGGTGCCTTGTCGAACTCAACACCCAGCTCAGACAGCCAACGAATTGCTTCGGGAGCGTCGGTAACCAGTTTGTACAGCAGATCCTTCTGTGCAGCGAAGTGTCCGCCGCCAAAAGCATCCAAGAAATGCTGCGCAGGGCTGTCATTGGGTTTATCAGCAGCCTGAATGCCGCCTTCAGCCATCATGGTGTTGGCATCACCAATACGCAGCTTGGTAACGACCATTACATTAGCGCCGTTCTCGTGTGCCTCAATAGCTGCGGAAGAGCCTGCGCCGCCGCCGCCAATAACCAGAACATCTACATCGTAGTCAGGCTTGGACAGGTCGATCTGCTCAGCAGTAATACGAGGGTTGCCCTGCAGCAGCTTAGCCAACTCGATAGGCACCTTGCCGCCCTTATTCGGGCCGATCTTCAGTTCTTCAAACTGCTCGGTGCGGTAGTCGGGATGGTAGGTCTTCAGGAGAACGTCCTTCTCCTCTGCAGTCATTCTTCTGGGGTCCAGGCGAATGTTAGCCTCACGGGCTGCTTCCACCAATTCAATGGATTTTTGCATAATCGGATCGGTATACATCGCTCAAACCTCCTTACTTTTCAATGTCGCGGTTGTTGTACAGCTCCTGCATCTCGCTGATAGGCTTGCCCATCAGGTTCTCAAGAAGCAGTTCATATTTACCGCTATTGATTTCCTCAATACGCTCATCAAGATGATCGCAGTGAGGTGCCAGATACTTACCGTTCAGACGGCGTGCCAGCATGGCAACCTGAGGATGTGAAATCTCCGCAGGGCAACGAGTGGAGCAAACGCCACACATTACGCAGTCAAAGGATTCCTCTGCACACTTCTCATACTCGCCGCGCTGTGCGTATGCAATGTACTGCATCACATTCAGACCTTGGGTACAAGCGTTTGTACAAGCATTACAGCCGATGCAGGAATAGATCTCAGGATACAGCTGCATCATGATCTGCTCGGTGGGCTTGACCTTCTCGATGTCATATACAGCCTTAACCAGCGGGAAGAAAGGCAGGGTTGCGACATACATATTGTCCTCTACCTTTGTAGAGCAGGCCAGGCAAGCGCGCAGGGTGCGGTCACCGGCAATACGATAAATGGTAGCGCAAGCGCCACAGAAGCCGTTACGGCAGCCGCAGCCACGAACCAACTGATAGCCTGCGTACTCCATTGCTTCCATAATTGTCAGGCTCTCGGGAACCTGATACTTTTTACCGAAAAAATAGACACTTACTAAATTTCCCATAGCAAATTCTCCTTAGTATTCGTCCGGCAGTTCGTCCATTTCATCCAAACGGAAAACAGGACCGTCCTTACAGACGTACTTATCGCCGATGTTGCAGCGACCGCACTTACCCAGTGCGCACTTCATCTTTAACTCAAATGTGGTATAAACCTGGCTCTTGTTAAAGCCCAGCTCCTGCAGGCCGGCCAATGTGAACTTGATCATAATGGGAGGGCCACACATCAGCACGGTCTTGGAGGTATCGAATGCCAATTCCTTAACATAGTTCGGCACGAAACCAACGTGACCATCCCAACCCTCCTGAGGGTTGTCGATTGTCAGGTGAACATTGATACCGTCTTCCTTGCACCATTCGTTGATGATCTCGGGGAAATCCACCAGATCATCCTTAGAACGGGAACCGTAAACGATGTCGATCTTACCGTAACGGTCACGGTAGTGGCGGCAGTAGTTAATAACGGAATGCAAAGGAGCCAGGCCGATACCACCGGCAATGAACAGCAAATCCTTACCGGCCAGCTCGGTATCAACCGGGAAACCGTTGCCGTAAGGTCCGCGAATGGTCACCTGCTGGCCAACCTCCATTGAGTGGAGCCACTGGGTAACACAGCCACATTTTTTAATAGAAAAATCAACATAATCTTCTTCTGTGGGAGAAGAAGTGATAGAAAACAGCGCTTCACCAACACCGGGAATGGAGAGCATTGCGCATTGACCGGGAATATGTACAAAGGGCTTCTTTCCATCTACACCAACAACACGGAATGTCTTAACATCCGGTGTGTCGGTACGAATCATAGTAACTTCCCCGAGCATGGGGATCAGCGGATCCTGTCTCATTTGGCAGCCTCCTTCAGTTTCTTTGCGACCTTCACAATATTCATATGGATCGGGCACTTCTGCAGGCATCTGCCACAACCGACACAGCCAAATACACCGTTGTTATTGCTGGGATAGTAAACCAGCTTATGCATAAAGCGCTGACGGAACCGCTCCTTCTGAGTGGGACGGTTTGTGCCATGGGCCATCATTGTGAAATCAGAGTACATGCAGCTGTCCCAGCAACGGAACCGACGCACTTCCCTACCGTTGTCGAAGTCCTGAACATCATAACACTGACAGGTCGGACAAACGAAGGTGCAAGTGCCGCAACCCAGACAGCTCTCAGAAAGCTCATCCCAAACATCGGATTTGAACAGTTCCATCAGCTTATCGCTCTCAAAGCCGGACAAATCCAAATCATTCAGAGGCAGCTTCTTCATGATGCTGCGAGTCTTTTCCTGCATAACAGCGACAGCATCACACTCGCAATCAGCCAGCATAGGTAGGGTCGCTGTCAATTCTTCACCTTTCTGGGTGTTTGCCTGCCAGTACAGAGTATTCTCATCCATCCAGCAAGTAATATCACCGGCAGGATTTGCAGCGTCGATGCCAAAAGCACCGCAGAAGCAGGTTTCTTCAGGACGAGAACAAGCCATCGTAATAACAAGGCCATTCTCTCTACGGGTCTGATAGAAGGTATCTACAGGATCAGACAGGAAAACAGAATCCAAAATGTCGAAGCTACGGCAATCGCAGGCACGAACACCAAACACCACAAAAGGCTCAGTTTCGTAGCGGTTTTCGATGATTTCCATCTTCTTACCGCTAACCTTAAAGTTAACGAGCTGCTCTACCTGAGGAAAAAACAGATCCTTAGCGCTGCGGACTGTGTTGAGCTTCTCTGTCAGCTCAATGTCATCCTGCCACAGGGTGAACTGCGCCTGGCCGGCCTTGGTGTCAGCAGGCACAAACAACTGCTTCTGCCCGGAAATGGCAGCAAACAGATTGTTCAATTCACTTCTTGCAATCTTTTTCATTCTCTGGCACCTCCTCTTTCGTGTACAATGGAGGGTTCACAGTCATCAACAGTAAAGTTGGTGAGCGGAGACTTGGTTTCCATATCGGCGCCGGCCTGATATTCACCGTAAAGCTCGTTGATATCCTTAATGAACTTTCTGTTCAGCAGATGTAGCGGAATGTTTTGAGGACATACGCGGCTGCATTCGCCACAGTCAGTACAGCGACCGGCAACATGGAATGCGCGAATAACATGGAACAGATTCTCTTCGAAGGAGTCTGCAGCGGCCTTATTGCGCAGGCCGGACTTGTCGTTATCAAAGACGCACTTTTCACAGCTGCAGGCCGGGCAAACATTTCTGCAGGCATTGCAGCGGATACAGCGGGACAATTCACCACGCCAGAACTCGAAACGCTGCTCGGGGCTCATAGCCTCCAGCTTGGCAACCATATCAAAACGATCGCTGGCCTGCTCCTCACCCTGCTCGCCGATCATTTCATCGAACTGGACGACCTTCTTGCTCTTGCAAACCAAGCAGCGCTCCAACAGGCAATCGTTACGATTCAGGGTAGAATTGCCATAGAGGGTTTCAACCTCGATAGAATCGCCATTCTCACGGACAGCAGTCACACCGTCACAACCGGCAGCGCGAATCTTCTCGATGTCCAGCATACCGTCGCAGGAAATACCCACAACGAATACATTTTCACGGAGGATTCTATGCTCCTTCAAAAGCTGCTGGAAGGAATAGGAGTCGCAAGGCTTCAGGAATACAGCAATCTTGCCCTCCTTTCTGGATTGGGCAATCAAGTACTTGGAAAGGTTTGCGCCGGAGAATCCGGAGTAAACAAAATCCTTTTCCACTTCCTCTGCCGATTCAAAAACAGCAGGTGTCAGATCGTAGAAGAATTCACCGATCTTCCAGCCGAGAACACGGTTAACTGTACCATTTTGAAGCAGCTCCAATGCTTTATCTTTTAATCTTTTCTGCATCGTAAGTCCTCCAATCTCCGGTTCGGGCCAAGTTTTGTAATGGTTTCGACAAATTCATTCATAGTTGCGGCAAACTTTGCGCCCTCAGCCGCAGACACCCACTCAACACGGGTCCGGCCGCGCTCAATGCCCATAAAGTCAAGCATAGAGAACAGCAGAGTCATACGGCGGCGAGCATAGTAGTTGCCGGTGGTGTAGTGACAGTCACCGGGGTGGCAGCCACACAGGATCACGCCGTCAGCGCCCTTCTGGAAAGCGCGCAGAATGAACATCGGGTTCAAACGGCAGGAACAAGGAATACGAATGATTTTAACATTGGCAGGATATTGCAGACGGTTTGTTCCGGACAGGTCTGCACCTGCGTAGGAGCACCAGTTGCAGCAGAATGCCACAATCGTGGGCTGAAAATTTTCAGTTACCGACATATTGCATCTACCTCCGCCATAATTTGACTATTAGAGAATCCCTTCAGGTCCATTGCGCCGCTGGGGCAAGCAACCGTACATGCGCCGCAGCCCTGGCAAACTGCAGGATTGACCTGTGCCACACGGCGAATGAGCGTTGTTCTGTTAGGACCGCGGAATTCCTTATCCACATAAGTAATTGCACCGTAGGGACAGACCTTTTCACAGCTGCTACAGCCGTTGCACATCATCTCATTGGGCTCAGCGGTGCAGGGGTTGCAGGTGAGGTTATCCTTGCACAGAAGACCGATAACCTTCGCTGCTGCCGCGCTCGCCTGTGCAACAGTTTCCGGGATATCCTTGGGGCCTTGGCAGGCGCCGGACAGGAAAATACCTGCTGTGGGGCTCTCCACGGGACGCAGCTTGGGATGAGCTTCAGTAAAGAAGTCGTTCGTGTCCATAGAAGCGGTCAGCTTGGTGGCCAAAGGACGGGCAGTTTCGTCCGGCTCAATGGCTGCGGCCAAAACGACCATATCGGCATCGATATGCAGCTGACGATTACCAAGCAGGTCGGAAGCCTGAACCTTCAGCTTACCGTCCTGAGGCACGACCTTGCCAACCATACCCTTGATGTAGTGAACACCATATTCCTCTACTGCGCGGCGGTAGAACTCATCAAAGTTCTTACCGGGTGTACGCACATCGATATAGAATACGTAAACATCAGTATCGGGATACTTTTCACGGCAGAGCATTGCATGCTTTGCGGTATACATACAGCAGATCTTGGAGCAGTAGGGCTTGCCCTTTCCGTCATCGCAACGAGAGCCAACACACTGTACAAACACGATGGTGTGGGGATGCTCTCCGTCGGAGGGACGAAGCAGAGTACCGCCGGTAGGACCGGCAGCGTTCATTAAACGCTCGAACTCAAGGCTTGTAACCACATCAGGGCTCTGAGAATATGCAAACTCATCATACTTGTCCAGCTTGATGGGGTTGAAGCCGGTGGCTACAACAATCGCACCGTACTGCTGTTCAACAAGCTCGTCCTTCTGCTGGTAATCAATAGCGCCTGCGGTACAAACCTTGGAGCAAACGCCGCACTTGCCGGATTTCAGCATGGTGCAGTAGTCTGCGTCGATGGTTGCAACCTTAGGAACTGCCTGAGCAAAGGGAATGTAGATAGCTCTACGGTTATCAAGGCCCAGATTGAACAGGTTGGGCACCTTCTTCTGGGGGCACTTTTCGGTACACAGACCACAACCGGTACACTTAGTTTCATCAACGAAACGAGCCTTTTTCTTGATTGTAACATTGAAGTTACCGACAAAGCCCTTAACAGCCTCGACCTCAGAATAGGAGTAGATGTGGATCTTCTCGTTCTGAGCAGCGTCAACCATCTTAGGGGTCAAAATACAAGCAGCACAGTCGAGGGTCGGGAAAGTCTTATCGATCTGTGTCATCTTGCCGCCGATCGTGGGCTGCTTTTCAACGATGTCGACCTCAAAACCGGCATCAGCAATATCGAGTGCCGTTTGAATACCAGCAATGCCACCACCGATAACCAATGCGCGCTTCACAACAGGACTGGTACCTGCGGTCAAGGGGGTGTTCAGGTGCACCTTAGCAATGGCAGCACGGCCAAGAATAACGGCCTTCTCTGTGCCGATTTCCTTGTCCTTATGGATCCAAGAGCACTGCTCACGGATGTTTGCGATCTCAACCATATGGGGGTTGATACCGGCCTTCTCACAGGTCTTGCGGAAGGTGGTCTCATGCATTCTGGGAGAGCAGGAGCAAATGACAACGCCTGTCAGATTGTACTCTTTAATGGACTGCTGGATCATCTCCTGGCCGGCCTGAGAGCACATATACTGATAGTTGGTGGAGAAAACAACACCGGGTTCCTGTGCCAGTACCTGAGAAACTTTTTCAACATCTACTGTTGCAGCAATGTTACTGCCACACCAGCAGACAAATACACCGATTCTCTGCATTTATTCTCTCCTCACTTTCTATATTTTCTGAATGCGCTGGTGATAGCCTGTTGAGGCAGTTCATCATCTAACAGTGCAGGGATTGCATCGGGCTTTAAGTGGGTCTTGTCCTGCTGTCTGACAACGGCTGTGCGGACAGCCTCGATCAGCTTGGCAGGTTCAACATTTCTAGGACAACGCTCCACGCAAGCAAAGCAGCTCAAGCAGGTGTAAATGCCCTTGGAATTCATCAATTCCTCGATACGGCCGGTTTCGACCATATCAACGAACTGATGAGGATGATACTCCATCTCATCATATGC
This sequence comes from Faecousia sp., assembly GCA_045614325.1. Taxonomy (GTDB): domain Bacteria; phylum Bacillota; class Clostridia; order Oscillospirales; family Oscillospiraceae; genus Faecousia. Next base: position 54,894 of record JAZLCU010000056.1, read on the forward strand.
CGGGCAGGAAGCGGAACATTTGCCACATTTCATACATTTTCTCGGATTGACACCGGAAATGCGTTTTACAAATTCAACCATTTTACTCCTCCTTTAAGCCCAGTGCCTCGGCTAGAAGTTCGGTAAAGTACTTCACATCCAGGCCGTCGGTGGCATTTTCTTTCAGGTTGTACATGCACAGCGGGCAAGCAGTAATCAGCATCTCGGCGCCCTGTGCCTTTGCATTATCCATAATGCCGTCAACCTGTTTCTTGGCATAATTCTTGTTCTCGATGGTGCAATAACCACCGCAGCATTCGTTGCGCTTTGCGTAAATCACAGGCTCAGCGCCGATTGCACGGATAAAGTCCTCGAGAATGGTGGGGTTCTCAGGATTGTCAAAGCCCATTTCCTTACCGGGGCGAAGAAGCAGACAGCCATAGTAAGCGCCGATCTTCTTGCCGGACAGTGGGTTCACGACCTTTTCCTTCAGCGCATCAAAGCCGACGCGGTCACGGAGAACCTCCAGATAGTGCAGAACATTGGTCTCACCGTTATAAGTATCATCCAGCTTTAAGTAGCGGTTGACCTTGTCGCGGATCTGCTCATCGTTTCTCACATCACCGTTCACACGCTTAATCACATGGTGGCAGGCGGAGCACAATGTGACCAGTTCCCTGCCCTGCTCCTTTGCGGAGTTCAATGCGCGAACAGAACTCAGACGGGTGCCAATTTCATCCTTGGACATAGGATACACAGCGCCGCAGCACTGCCACTGAGGGATCTCGTCCAGTTCAAACCCAAGAGCTGTTGCGGAAATTCTGGCATAGCGATCCAGATCCTTACCCTTCGTCTTTAATGTACAACCGGGAAAATAAGAATATGTCATAATCAATCACCTATTATTCAGATCATTTGTTCCGGATGGAATACTTCGTCAAAGCGTTCCTCGGTTAAGAAACCGAGACGAACACAGGCTTCCTTCAGGGAGATGTTCTCTTTGTATGCAAGCTTCGCGGTTTTTGCAGCATTTTCGTAGCCAATATAGGGATTCAGCGCAGTAACCAGCATAAGGGAGTTATGCAGGTTGTGTGCCATTTTTTCCTTATTTGCCTTAATGCCAACCACGCAGTTATCGTGGAAGGAATGCATTGCATCCGACAACAGTCTTGCAGATTGCAGGAAATTATAAATGCACACAGGCATAAAGACATTCAGTTCAAAGTTGCCCTGGGATGCGGCGATACCAACAGCAACATCATTACCCATAACCTGAACAGCGACCATAGTCACCGCTTCGCACTGGGTGGGATTCACCTTGCCGGGCATAATGGAAGAGCCGGGTTCATTCTCAGGAATAAAGATCTCACCCAAGCCATCGCGGGGGCCAGAGGCCAGCCAGCGGACATCGTTTGCGATCTTCATCAAATCAGCAGCAAGTGCCTTCAGTGCGCCGTGAGCAAAGACTAGTTCGTCCTTAGATGTGAGCGCATGGAACTTATTGCTCTCTGTTTTAAACTCCTTACCGGTCAGCTTGGAAACCGCTTCAGCAACAGCAGCGTCAAAGCCCTTCGGTGCATTTAAGCCTGTACCAACAGCAGTGCCGCCCAATGCAAGCTTCTTCAGTTCAGGTAAGGACAACTCAAGGAGCTTCTTGTCCTTCTCGAGGCTACTTCTCCAGCCAGAGATCTCCTGAGAGAAGGAAATCGGTGTTGCATCCTGCAGATGTGTACGGCCGGACTTTACAATGCCTTCATTCTCTTTTTCCAAGCGAATGAATGTGTTGATCAGGCGGTCAACCGCAGAAAGCACCTTGTCCTCAATTGCGGCAACTGCAGCAATGTGCATTGCAGTGGGGAATGTGTCGTTGGAGGACTGACTCATATTGATGTCATCATTGGGATGCAGCAACTTCTTACCTGCAATTTCATTACCGCGGTTGGCAATGACCTCGTTGGCATTCATATTCGACTGAGTGCCGGAGCCTGTCTGCCAAACAACCAAGGGAAAATGCTCATACAGCGTACCGGAGATGACTTCATCACATGCAGCAGAAATTGCCTGCAGCTTTTCGTCCGTCATTTTCTCAGGACGAAGCTGATGGTTGGCCATAGCGGCTGCTTTTTTCAAAATACCAAACGCATGGGTAATTTCGCGGGGCATTGTTTCAAGGCCCACACCAATGGGGAAATTCTGCTGGCTGCGCTGCGTCTGTGCGCCCCAATATTTGTCCACAGGGACCTTTACTTCGCCCATAGAATCGTGCTCAATGCGATACTCCATATGTCCTCCTAACAACATCACTTTGTACTTATAGTTGGTCTGATTTTTGGGCATAAAAAAGGCATGCATACTAAGCCCAAAATAACATTTATGCAATCAATAGAATTATATCGAATAAAGCAGAAAAGATGAAATGCTTTTTCTTGCCCGCATATATCAATTTTAATATATCCAAACGGAAAATTCAAGATAAATTTTCTTTGTTATAATCGTTGACAAACCTTAATATATCTAACATCAAACTCCATCAATTTCCTCTATTTCAATATTATGATTTTCATATAGGAAATTGCATCATTTGCAATTTAGACACAATGTTGCAAATGATATCCCAAATCTCCACATAATTAAGGAATTTTCCCCCTTTATTTATGAACGAAATCGATATATAATACTATAAAACAACATTTGGGAGGAGAACTTCATGAGAATTGTTATCAAAATCGGTACAAGTACTCTGGCATATGCCTCCGGCCACTTGAACATCCGTCGCTTCGAAGAACTTTGCAAGGTCATCAGCGATGTTAAAAACGCCGGTCATCAGGTCATCATTGTCACCTCCGGCGCTATTGGAATGGGTGTAGGCAAACTCGGTTTATTAGAGCGCCCCAAGGACATTCCCGGCAAGCAGGCAGCCGCCGCCGTGGGTCAATGCGAGCTCATGTACATATACGATAAGCAGTTCAGCGAATACAACCACACTGTTGCACAACTGCTGATCACAGGTGATGATGTGGAAAACAAAGAACGACACGACAACTTCAGCAACACGCTGTCGCGCCTTTTAGAAATGAATGTGATTCCCGTAATCAACGAAAATGACACAGTTGCTACAAAGGAAATCGTCATTGGTGACAATGATACACTTGCCGCAATCGTGGCACAGAGCATATCTGCAGAGAAGCTGATCCTACTATCTGATATTGACGGACTTTACACTGCAGATCCCCACTTAAATCCTGACGCAGAGTTGATTCAGTGGGCCAGTGCTGTTGATGACCACATTCTGTCCCTGGCCGGCGCAAGTAACAGCAATCTTGGCACAGGTGGTATGGTCACCAAGCTGGAGGCAGCACGCATCTGTCTGTCCTGTGGCTGCGATATGATCATCACAAACGGAAACAATCCTGCAAACATTTATGATGTTGTCGATGGAAAGCCTGTTGGAACCACATTTACGGAGAAGGCTCATGGATAATATGCTGAAAGCCGCAAAAGCGGCAAAATCAGAAATTGCACAACTGACCACAGAGCGAAAAAATTCTGCGCTGTTCGCCATGGCGGATGCCTTGCTCGCAAGTCAGCATATGATCTTATCTGCAAACGAAGAAGATCTTATTCTGGCCAAAGACACCATCTCCCCTGTTATGCTTGACAGATTGCGCCTGACAGCTGAGCGTATAAGGGGCATGGCTGATGGTATCCGTCAGGTTGCCACTCTTCCTGATCCCGTGGGTTTGCTGCTTGATGAGTACATTCGACCTGATGGCTTAAAAATCAAAAAGGTCTCATCCCCTATCGGTGTTGTTGCTATCATTTATGAAAGCCGTCCTAATGTCACCAGTGATGCCGCTGCACTGACATTAAAGAGCGGCAATGTCTGCATCCTGCGTGGCGGCAAAGAGGCATACAGATCATCCTGCGCCATCGTAGATGCCCTACGTACCGGTTTAAGATCTGTCGGCATTAATGAAAACGCTGTAAATTTGGTCGGCGATACCTCCCGTGAAAGCGCAACAGCCTTAATGAAGGCGCAAGGCTATGTGGACCTACTGATTCCCCGAGGTGGCGCCGGTCTTATCAATGCCTGTGTTCAAAACGCTACCGTTCCTTGTATTGCCACCGGAACTGGCATCTGCCATATTTATGTTGAGAAGACAGCAGATTTCGATATGGCTCTTAAGATTATTGAAAATGCAAAAACCAGCCGTCCCAGCGTTTGCAATGCTGAAGAGGTCTTGTTGGTCGACAAAGCAATCGCAGAGGATTTTCTGCCGCTACTACACAACCACTTGGTCGTAAACCACACACACAGTGTTGAATTGCGGCTCGATGAATCAGCAGCTGCTGTAATTCCCGGTACAAAGGCCGCCGAGATTGACTTTGACACAGAGTTTTTGGACTATATTCTAGCTATCAAGTGCGTCGAGAATGTTCAGGAAGCCATTGCGCACATCTCTGCACACTCTACCGGCCACAGCGAAGCGATCATCACAAATGACGACGCAGCAAAGGCACTGTTTACTGCGTCTATCGACAGCGCCGCTGTATATATCAACGCATCCACTCGATTCACCGACGGCGGAGAGTTTGGACTGGGCTGTGAAATGGGTATCTCCACGCAAAAACTGCACGCAAGAGGCCCGATGGGACTTAGAGAATTGACCAGCTATAAATATATCATTCATGGCAACGGCCATGTCAGATAGGAGAAAGCTATGAAATACGGTTTTATTGGTTGCGGAAATATGGGCAGTGCCATTGCAAAAGCCTTGTCCAAATCCACTAACAGCATCATCATCACGGATCGATCAGGAAAGGCCGCCACTCTTGCCGAGGAATTGGGCTGCACATATGCGGACAATAGCACAGCCGCAAAAACCTGCGACCGGATCTTTCTTGCAGTAAAGCCTCAAATGATGAAGGATGTTTTAGAACCCCTGCAGCCGATCCTGCAGGAGAGAAAGCCACTGCTGATCTCAATGGCGGCAGGGCTAACCATTTCCCGAATCGAGCAATTTGTCGGCACTTCCCTGCCCGTTATTAGAATTATGCCTAATACGCCCGTTGCTGTCGGCTCCGGACTGACCTTATACAGCTACAACTCATTAGTCGAAGAAGATGTGCTTGTCGATTTCCTGCAGGATGTCTCACCCTGCGGTCAATGGGACAATTTGGAGGAAGAGTTGATTGATGCTGCCGGCGTGGTATCAGGCTGCGGTCCTGCCTATATGTATATGTTTATGGACGCACTTGCAGAAGGCGCTGCCTCTTGTGGCATCCCCCAGGAAAAGGCACTGTCCTACGCTGCTGCAACAATGATTGGCGCAGCTAAAATGGTTCAACAGACCGCTCAATCCCCGGAGGCATTAAAGAATGCTGTCTGCTCCCCCGGCGGAAGCACAATTGCCGGTGTCCGTGCATTGGAAACCGGAGGCTTCTACGAGACAATCAAGGCATGCGTTATGGCCGCCTACAAAAGGAACCAAGAGCTTGGAAAATAATAAAAACCCGAACCTAAATGGTTCGGGTTTCGTTATTTACCAATTGGCACTCAACCACCGCGAGGGTTGCAGAATACAATAACACGGGACCGATATTGAAGAAGTGACAATCCAGCAGGCTTGTCAAAAGCAACGCCAGGATAGAAAGCGCCGCAAACAGTTTCTCATCCGAGAAATTTTTGATAAACAGTTTTATGGTTTGAATTCTGTGGTAAGCATAGGCAACCAGACAAACAACACCGCCCGTGGCGATGAGCTGAACAAATGTATTGTGCCAACGCGGCGGAAAAAACGACACGAATGCCTCGGAACTCGACCAGGAGAAAATGTCAGCATCTACCGGAAAGAAGGAGCCACCGAAAACTGGATAGTTCGCAAACTGTTCAAAACCAAGCAGGTAGATTCGTAATCGAGCTGTTGAACCAACACCTATCTCACCAAACACTCTGAACAGCTGCAAAAACTCATCCTCAACAAACAAGATTCCCAGCACAACGGCAGATAAAGCGCCAAAATGAATCCAATATTGGCGCCGGGCATGCTGCCTATGGCACAGCGAAAGTATGTAACCTGAAATAAAAATCAAAGTTCCAAACAGAATCGAACCTCGAGAGCAAGTAAATATCAAGCCAACATAAAATAAAATTGCCGAAATGTAAGCGAAGCTTGCGTATTTGCCCTTTCCTGTCAGGAAGAACGGCATAGGAATAATCATCGCAAACATTGCTCCAATGTTATTGTAGTGACCCCAGCCTGTGTAAATATTATTGCGGTAGATAGCACCATCATTGATCACACCTGCCGTTACATACAGGTTTAGAAGTTCAAACAGCAATGCATAACCCACGCAGGTACAAGTCCAAAACAAATATGCCTTTGGCGCGAGATCCCAGCGCACACCGCCCGTGAACAAGAAATACAAGCCTACGATCGCTGCAAATTGAAGGAACGCAAAGAAAAAATTTCGCCAACCAAGCTCAGACAACTGACCACTACCCAATCCGGAAATGGCATAGGCTGCAGATAGAATCAGCATACCGCTAAGCAGTTCACGCTTTTTACTCCAAAACCGCTTACTACCGAAATTAGGGTCTTTTACCAGACGATACACAAGGCAACAAAAAACACCAAGCAAAAGAATACCCAAATATAAACCGCTGCCAGGCAACGAGAACACAGACGCAACATTGATGCCCGGATTATTGCTTCTGGATGGCGAGATATAGCCGCATATAAAGAGCGGTAAAAGCGGCAGTAAATCGCGCGCAAACAAGCACACATATGCAGCAATTAGAACAAACAGCGTATACACCGGCAGCTCAAGGCTGAAAATATTAGACAGCATTGTTAATCCACCTATAAACACTAGGTAAATAGGTCTATAAAGCAACGCATTGATTCGTTGAAGGATTGTATTCTCTTGGATTGTTATCATCAAATAACCTCCATAAATAGCAGAAAGAACATTTGCCGCCTATTATATCATATTTACAAAAATAGTCAAGAAAACCCTTTGATTTACAAGGTTTTACAAAAGCACTCCCACCTTAACAGCGGGAGTGCTTGCGCTTTTAACCGATCTGTCTGACGCGAAGAACACCGTGGATATTGCGAAGCTCTTCAATCGCATCTTCAGGAGGGACGCTGTCCAAGTCAAGCATGGTGTAAGCGTAATCGCCTCTACTGCGGTTCATAAGGTCAGAGATGTTTATGTTTCGTTTTGCGAATACAGATGTAAACGGGCTCAGGGTGTTAGGAATGTTCTGGTGCAAGATGGTGATTCTTGCAGCTTTAGTGCATCGACCCATATCGCAGTTGGGATAGTTAACAGAGTTGACAATGTTGCCATTTTCCAGATAGTTCATAACCTGTCTTACAGCCATTTTAGCGCAGTTATCCTCTGCCTCTTCCGTAGATGCGCCCAAGTGAGGGATCGCCACAACGCCTGCCATTCCGGCCGTCTTGTCGTTGGGGAAATCCGTGATATACCGGGCTACTTTGCCGGACTTCAGTGCCTCTTCCATTGCATCGTCATCTACAAGCAAATCACGGGCAAAGTTCAAAATGATCACACCGTCGCGCATTTTGGAGATAGCCTGCTTATTGATCATCTTTCTGGTATCATCCACAAGAGGAACATGAAGTGTAATAATATCGCAGTTAGCATAAATATCATCCCTAGTTTTTACGGGGATGATGCTGCTGTCCAGATGCCAAGCGGCATCAATAGAAATATAGGGGTCGCAGCCATAAACTGTCATACCCAGCTTGCAGGCAGCATTGGCAAGAGGTCCGCCAATGGCGCCAAGGCCAATAACACCCAAGCTCTTGCCGGAAATTTCATGACCCGCAAACTTAGACTTGCCCTTCTCTACCTGTTTGCCGACGCCCTCAGTATCCTTGATCGTCTGTACCCAATTGATACCGCCGATAATATCGCGGCTGCCGAGCAGCATACCGCACAGAGCCAACTCAACGACAGCATTTGCATTCGCACCGGGCGTATTAAATACAACAATACCCTCCTGCGCGCAACGGTCCAAAGGAATGTTATTCACACCGGCGCCGGCACGGGCAACTGCCAACAGGTCAGGAGAGAATTCCATATCGTGCATAGCTGCGCTGCGAACCAGCAGCGCTTCTGCCTTCGCAGCGTTCTCCGTATACTGATAATCATCTGTCCAAAGGGCAGTGCCTTTGTCAGAGATGTTATTCAAATAATGATATCCAAACATATTGTGCCTCTTTTCAATACTCTTTTACTTGTGTTCATCCTCAAACTTTTTCATAAATGCGACCAGCTTCTCAACGCCCTCGATCGGCATTGCGTTATAGATGCTAGCGCGCATACCGCCAACCGAACGGTGGCCCTTCAGGTTTACAAAGCCTGCCTCGGTTGCTGCCTTGACAAACTCAGCATCAAGTGCATCATCGCCTGTGACAAAGGGCACATTCATCAAGGAACGGTCTTCCTTGCGAACAGTACCGCGGAACAGCTTGCTGCTATCTAAGAAGTCGTAAAGAATCTTTGCCTTCTTCACATTGTGGGCCTTCATAGCCTCCAGGCCGCCCATTTGCTTCAGCCACTTAAATACCTTGCCGCAAATGTAAATGCCGTATGCGGGAGGCGTATTGTACATAGAGCCATTATCAGCGTGGATCTTATACTTTAACATTGTAGGTGTGCCGGGATGTACTTCATCTGTGATAAGATCCTCACGAATAATCGCGATTACAACACCTGCAGGACCAATGTTCTTCTGCACTCCGCCGTAGATCATACCGTACTTGGTTACATCCACGGGCTCAGACAGGAAGCAGGAGGATACATCCGACACCAGCTGCTTTCCCTTTGTGTTGGGAAGAGTATGAAATTTTGTACCGTAAATGGTATTGTTCTCACAGATGTAGACATAGTCAGCATCATCACTGATGGGCAGATCGGAGCAGTCGGGAATATAGGAGAAGGTCTTGTCAGCAGAGGATGCCACTGCATTTGCTTTGCCGTACATCCTCGCTTCTTCGTAAGCCTTTTTTGCCCACTGGCCGGTAATGATATAGTCGGCAACACCGTTCTTCATCAGGTTCATAGGAATCATTGCGAACTGCTGAGAAGCGCCACCTTGTAAAAACAAAACCTTGTAATTCTCAGGGATATTCATCAGGTCACGCAGATCAGCCTCAGCCTCGTCAATAATTTGCTGATACGCCTTGGAACGGTGGCTCATTTCCATTACGGACATGCCGGTTCCCTTATAATCAAACATTTCGTTGGCAGCCTCCTGCAACACCTCCTCGGGCAACACAGCAGGGCCTGCGGAAAAATTATATACTCTAGCCATTTTACTCTTCCTCCCGGTTAATAAACATTTCTAACAATCGATAGCCATCCTCACAGAAAGCACCGCTTTTCGCAGCGTTCTTTTCGGAGAATGTTGTCGTATTTTCATTGGAATTTGTTGAATCGAACAGCACATATGGCACGGGCTCCGATGTATGCGTACGCAGATGAACAGGGGTCGGGTGATCCGGGAGCACCAAAATGCGGTAGTCCTCACCCGCGCGATCTAAGGCACGCTTTACAACCGAAACGACCTTCTCGTCAATATGCTCGATAGATTCAACTTTGTGATGGAGATTGCCTTGATGGCCCATCTCATCCGGCGCCTCAATGTGAATGTAAACAAAGTCCTTACCATCGTTCAGAAGCGCCTTGACAGCTGCATCGGCTTTGCCAAGATAGTTTGTATCGAGTGATCCTGTCGCGCCCTCAACATTTACAACATCCATACCTGAGCCATAGGCAATGCCCTTTAACAGATCGACTGCAGAGATCATTGTGCCGGAAAGCCCCGTCTTCTCGCGGAAATTCTGCAGGGACGGCTTCGTACCGGCTCCCCAGAACCAAAGGGAATTTGCCTTGTTCTTACCCTCTTGCGCGCGCTTAATATTCAACGGATGCGTGTTAAGCACATCAAAGCTCTTTTTCATCATTTCAAAGAACAGCTGATTCTCAGGAAGGAACTGACCAATGACCTGACCCAAGTGATCGTGAGGTGCTTCAAGCTCCAAAATCTCACCGTTGTCCCAAATGGTTATGTGGCGGTAGCTTGTGCCGTTATAAAAACGGAACTGTTCGTTCTGAAACGCCTCGCGTACCGCATCCATAAGCACCGCGGCATCTTCGGATGAAATCTCACCGGAGCTATGGTCGAGAATAACCTTTTCCTCATAAGGCTCATTCTCAGTAAGCGTTACAAGGTTGCACCGGAAGACCACATCCGTTTCTTTCATGGAAACTCCGACACTGAGTGCCTCAAGAGGCGAACGACCGGAGTAGCAACTCAACGGATTGTAACCCATAACGGCCAGATTAGCAACATCGCTGCCGGGTTTCATTCCATAAGGAACCGTTCTCACCATACCCACCGAACCGTGAGCAGCCAGTTCATCCATACAGGGGGTCTTGGCATATTCCAGAGGTGTCTTTCCACCCAATTCCTCGATGGCAACATCTGCCATTCCGTCAGCTAACACGACAACATACTTCAAGCACAATCCCTCTTTTCACTGTCTTTGCGTGGCGCACAAATGTATTATATATATTAGCATCTTTTCTTTCAAATTACAACAGGAAATATAAAAATCATCACATTATCCGAAAATAACGAAATATATCATTTTCTTTTGGAAATCATAACCACATCGCGGTCTTTACACAACGAAAAAGCCTTCGGTAAAGACTATCCTCACCAAAGGCTTTTTGTATTTTGCACGCTCAAACGATCTGTACCTGATAATGCTCCAACCAAAAATTGATCTGAAGAAAATATGCGATGGTTTGAGGCAATTTCATAAGCTGCCCATACCACGGCCAAGTGAATTCCGTTTGCATCAATCCTGCAAGCGCTTGCCTGTTAACAAGACCGTAGATCGGCGCATCTGTCTTATCAAGTAACCTCTTAAGCAACGCACTCACAGCCTGCAGATACTGAGGGTCATATGTCTTTGGATACGGGCTCTTCTTTCTCCACAAAACCTCATTGGGCAATATGCCCTCCATTGCATATCGCAGGAGCCCTTTTTCCTTATTGTTGTAATCCTTATACTCCCACGGAACACCGTATAGATATTCAGCGATCCGATAATCACAGAACGGCACGCGAACCTCGAGCCCGCAGGCCATGCTCATTCTATCCTTTCTGTCAAGGAGCGTTTGCATAAACCAAATCTGATTTAAATTCACCATTTCCTTCATTCTTCTTTCTGTTGGTGAAGTGTTAGGGAGAATATCGCTGTCATGGATTGTCTGCAAATATAGGTCATTCACAAACGCATCGGGTGTGATCTCCGCAAGAATATCCTGATGCAGGTATGTAGCTCTTTGCGCTGTATTCTGTGCCCAAGGGAAACCATTCAATTTACGAATTTCAGGGTCACGATACCAAGGATAGCCACCAAATATCTCATCAGCGCATTCGCCGGAAAGCGCCATTTTGACCTCTTTTCTGATCTCGCGGCAAAAGGCAAGAAGAGAAAAATCAACATCCGCCATGCCGGGCAAGTCACGGGCGATCGTTGACGCTTCTAAATTCTCAACAAGCTCGCTGAAGCTAAGAACTGTTCGATGATGCTTGCTTGCGAGGGTCTTTTGCATAATATCGATGTAGGAATGGTCGGAGTTTGGCTGAAATTTGCCGGGCACAAAGAATTTGTCATTGTTTTCATAATCCACCGAAAAGGTGTTCAAGGTTTCGTTATTTTTCGCAAGCTCCGTAGCGCAAATCGATGAGATAAGGCTTGAATCCAAGCCACCAGACAAAAATGTACCGATCGAAACATCTGAAACCATTTGCCGCTGGATAGCATCTGTGACCAAATAACGAACGCACTCCGCCGTTTCATCAAAGCTCTCTGTATGTTCTCTGTCGCGAAGTTTCCAATATTGCCACAACCTCAGCTTGCCATCTTCATAATATCCACAGCAGCTCGGTCTTATCTCATGAACATCCTGAAACACACCGCTCCCCGGCATCCGTCCCGGACCGAAGAGTAGAATCTGCGCTGCCCCTTCCCTATTTAGCTTTCGCGGCATACCGGGGTAGGAAAGCAATGTCTTAATTTCCGAGGAAAACAGCAATCCACCCAAAACATCCGTATAGAAAAGCGGTTTTACACCCATTCTGTCACGGGCAAGAAAAAGACGCCTTCTTTGCTTCTCCCAGACAGCAAACGCAAAGATGCCATTCATTTTGCAAACCGATGCGTCCTGCCATTGCGCATATGCGTGTAATACGACCTCAGTATCACTATGGGTCAAGAACTCATGACCAAGACCGATCAGTTCGCAGCGGATTTCCTCGGTATTGTATAACTCACCATTGTATGTAATCACATATTCTTCAGTGTTCCATCGCAGCGACATAGGCTGCGCGCCACCAACCGGGTCGACGATCGCCAAGCGACTATGCAACAAACAACAAGACCTCTCCATATAGCTGCCTGTTCCGTCCGGACCACGATGCAGCATACTCCTAAGCATTTGATCCAGAATCTTCGCATCATATGGTAATCCCAAAATTCCAGCGATTGCACACATATCTCCCACTCCTTTCAATCCCTACATCCTATGCAATTACAAAAATTTCTTGCATAGCTTTTTTCTTCGGCGACATACTGATAAGGGTGATATAAATGAAAGGTAGCAAAGATATTCTCTCTTCAATCCTGAAAACAACACAAATGGGCCAGATCGGCATTCGCAGCATTTTGAATACGCCATTAAAGTCCGGCCTTCGTTCAGAGCTTACCTCTCAGCTGCGTGAATACGATGCAATTGAGCAGGAAGCGCATGGCATAGCTGCATCCAGAGGATGGGAACTGAAAGAACTGGATCCGGCAATAAAGGGTATGACAAATATGATGACCAGAACGCGGTTGTCCTTTGGAAATGCAAACTCAAAGGCCGCTGCAATGATGATCCAAGGCAATACCCGTGGCATCATAAAGGGGTACAAAAATTTAAATCAGTTCCCCGCTTCCGATAAGAAGGTTGCAAATTTAGCACAAAAGCTGATTGATTTCGAAGAAATAAACAACCATCAACTCCAGGGGTTCCTCTAAGCCCCTGGAACTTTCTTTTTCTCCATTGCATAGCATAGATAGAATTTGAAAGGAGGGGTTATTCTGTCTGCAAAAGGCTACATACAGGTCCGGGCATTCGAGAGTTATGCCCAAATTCCACTGAAGGATGTTGCTGTTTCTGTAACACAGATCACCGGGGAGACGATTGCCCTACGATTAACAAATCGAAACGGATCATTGGATATACCAGTAGAGGTCAATGTGCCGGATTTTTCAGAAAGCCAAAGTCCAAATACAGGCGTTACACCATTTGCCGTCGTTAATCTGTATGCGCGTCTTGAAAATTACGAGGCGATCGAAATTGAAAATTTGCAGATTTTCGCAAACACAACAACATTACAGGACCTAGCGATGATTCCACTTGCGGAGCTTCCGGACAGGTGGAACAAGCTGGAGATCTTCAATACCCCACCGCAGAATCTGTAGGAGGTACATATGCCGACAGTAACACCGTTTATACCTGAAAGAATTACCGTGCACATTGGTCCGCCATCGTCCGGCGGAGAGAATGTGACCGTTTCATTTTCCGATTATGTTAAAAATGTTGCATCAAGCGAAATTTATCCTACATGGGATGAGAGTGCCCTCAGAGCAAATATTCTGGCTATCGTTTCCTTTGCACTTAACCGCGTATATACGGAGTTTTACCGAAGTCGAGGATACGACTTTGATATTACCAGTTCAACCGCGTACGATCAGTTTTTTGTAAAAGGACGCAGCTATTTTGACAGCGTCTCCCGACTGGTAGATGAGCTATTCAATGACTATTTGCGTCGTCCGGGATTCGTCGAACCGCTGGCTGCAAAATTCTGCAACGGAACAACCGTCACCTGCGAAGGTCTCAGCCAATGGGGCAGCCAAAATCTGGCGCAACAGGGTTATAATTCCACCCAGATCCTCAGAAGCTACTACGGCAATGTCGAAACCGTATTAAACGCGCCAACACGAGGGATCTCTTCGTCCTATCCCGGCGCCCCATTGCGTATCGGAAGCAATGGACCAAATGTTGTCGTTATACAGGTTTCCCTCAATCGAATCTCGCAGAACTATCCGGCCATCCCTAAAATTCCAGCTATAGACGGTATTTTTGGGGTCAGAACCGAGGCGTCTGTGCGGTCTTTTCAGCAGATTTTCGGTTTGACTCCGGACGGTATTGTCGGACCGGCTACTTGGTATAAAATCGTACAGCTTTATACCGCAGTAACCTCCCTTTCCGAACTACGAAGCGCAGGTCAGCAGTTTTATGCCATCAGTTGGGCACCGCCAAACTCACTGCAAACAGGCAATACGGGCGATAAGGTGCGACTTCTGCAATATATGCTGTCCGTTCTTTCAGCGTTTATTACGGACATTCCTCCCCTGTCTGTCGATGGCATATACGGCCCGGCAACGCGTGCCGCTGTGTTGGCCGCGCAGCGTAGATTCCGTCTTCCTGAAACAGGAACAGTCGATGCCGCTACATGGGATGAAATATACGATCAATTCTCCGGAATCGAAAATACCGCCTTTAGAAATGCAGAAGCTTTTCCACGGTCCAACAGAACACCGGCAAACCAGGCTCAGCCTGTCGGTAATTTCCGAAGAAGCAACGCTACACAACCACAAGCGCGTACAAATTACGCACGAACAACAACGCTCACCCAATTCCCCGGTCGCGACCTAAGCGTCGGTGGGCAAGACCCGGTAAGACAGGAGGTGGTAAGATGAGGCCAACAGAATCCTTTATCGAGCAACCGATCAGAAGCCTGCAAACCATGCTGCGTGTGATTGCAGAGGATGATGCTCGTATGCCAACCGTGGTTCCTGACGGCATTTACGGGCCGTCGACAATGAATGCTGTCACAAGCTTTCAGCGCCTGTACAACTTGCCGGTAACAGGCATTGCCGACCAATCTACATGGGACACAATTGTTGCCGTTTATGAACCGGCATTGGTGCGCGTCGGCAAAGCAGAACCGATCGAGATCATTATAGAGCCCGGCGATGCATATCGCATTGGCGATCGTAATGCGTATATATATTTGCTGCAAAGCCTATTGATACAGTTGTCAAACGATAGTCCTTCCATTAACAAGCCTGAACACAACGGTGTATTCGATGATCCCACAAAGGAAGCATTGGCTGCCTTTCAATTTCTTTCAGGCTTGCCTGCAACAGGTGAATTAGATAAGACAACATGGAAATACTTAGTAAAGCAATTTTCTCTTAGTGCCAGCCGTCAAGCGTTCTAAAAAAATTGTAAATTTTAATTTATTTCTCTGTCATTGACTTGAATTATACATAAATAGGGATATAATACAATTAAAGGTAGTGTTACCGGAGGGAATTTCTAATGAACAACTGGAAAAGAGAAATATTCACCATACCGAACCTATTAAGTCTCTTCAGGCTTCTCTTGATTCCTGTGTATGTGGCCATATATCTGAACGCCAAAAGCACCGCCGACTATTATCTGGCGGCAGCTATATTGGCGGTGTCCTGTTTGACTGATTTGATAGATGGCAAAATCGCCCGTCACTTTAATATGATTTCTTCTCTTGGTAAGCTACTGGACCCTGTCGCTGACAAGGCAACCCAATTCACATTGATCATTTGTCTGACGGTTAAGTACAACATCCTAAAATACCTGATTATCCTTTTTGTTTTAAAAGAGAGTTTCCAATTAATTGCCGGCGGCATCACATATCGTAACGGCAAGATGCTTAAGGGCGCCCTGATCAGCGGAAAAATCTGTACCACAATCCTTTTTATCAGTTTGATCGCTATGGTTATGCTGCCGGAGATAAACAATACCATCGTTAATATCATCGTTATCATTGACGCGGTATTTATGATCATAGCGCTTGTAAATTACATCATAGCTTACTTCTTTAGGGAAAATAAGTTTGATACATTAGATCACAAATAAAAAAATGGCATCCGAATTTCTTCGGATGCCATTTTTATGTAATCAATTAGAAGAGACCTTGCTCCATCATTGCGGTTGCAACCTTCTTGAAGCCGGCGATGTTTGCACCGGCAACCAGGTCATAACCCAGACCATACTCTTCAGCAGCCTCAACGGACATAGCATGGATAACCTTCATAATGCCCTTCAGCTTCTCGTCAACCTCCTCAGCGGTCCAAACAAGACGCTCGGAGTTCTGGCTCATTTCCAAACCGGAGACCGCAACGCCACCGGCGTTAACAGCCTTGGAGGGTGCAACGATCATATGCTTCTGGCTGCGCAGGTAGTCCAGTGCATCGTTGGTAGTGGGCATGTTAGCAACTTCGATGTAGTACTTAACGCCGGATGCTGCGATCTTCTCAGCAGACTCCATTCGGACGTCGTTCTGGGTTGCAGCAGGCATATAAATATCAACATCCTTAACACCCCAGCACTTTTCACCGGGTACAAACTCGCAGCCGTACTTATCAGCATAGGGCTTGCAGTGCATAGGATCCTTAGCACGCATTTCCAGAATGAAGTCCAGCTTCTCACCGGTAACGCCATCAGGATCGTGGATATAGCCATCGGGGCCGGCAAAGTAAGTGACCTTTGCGCCCAACTCAGCTGCCTTCTTCATGATACCCCAACCCACATTACCGTAGCCGGAGATAGCAATACGCTTGCCTTCGATGGAGTCATTCTCGTGCTTCAGCACTTCCTGCAGGTAGTAAACTGCACCGTAGCCAGTAGCCTCGGGACGGATCAGAGAGCCACCGTAGGAGAAGCCCTTACCGGTCAAAACGCCATTCTCCCAAACGCCCTTCAGGCGACGGTACTGGCCATACAGGTAGCCGATCTCACGACCGCCAACGCCCATATCGCCGGCAGGAACGTCGATGTCGGGTCCAATGTAGCGGTACAGAGCGCTCATAAAGCTCTGGCAGAAACGCATAATTTCAGCATCGGACTTGCCGGCAGGATCAAAGTCAGAACCACCCTTACCGCCGCCCATAGGCAGGCCGGTCAGGCTGTTCTTGAAGGTCTGCTCAAAGCCCAAGAACTTGATGATGCTGGGGTTAACATTTGCTTGGAAACGCAGGCCGCCCTTGTAGGGGCCAATTGCACCGTTGAACTGACAACGATAACCGATGTTAGTATGTGCCTGACCGTTATCATCAGTCCACACAACACGGAAGGTAAACATACGCTCGGGCTCGACCATACGGTTCAACAGGTCAGCCTTCTCGTACTCAGGGTGCTTATCGACCATAGGTGCAATAGAAGTAAAAACCTCTTCTACGGTCTGAACGAACTCAGGCTCGTTACCGTGCTTTCTCTTAACATTTTCAATTACACTTTCAACATATGCGTTCATTTCATCGTCTCCTTTATTTATTGTGATTCTACAAGAGAATTGCCAAAGAAAAAATTACAGCCATCGCGAGGATGGCTGTAATTCAACAACTAAATCACACAGTCATCCGAAAGCAACAGTAATTACGGTAAGACTCTCTCAGTAAAGCGTGTGCGCATACCATCCAGTGCGCGGACAAAGCCTTCTGCATACTTGCAGCCGGACTGCATACCGCGGAACTCGGACAGGATTCGGATGGTATCAAAGAAGCGCTCTTCATCACCGCGCAGAGATGCATAGTTGTCAGACATCCATGCCTTCTGGCTCTCCATGCAGTTGAGCATCTTCATTTTGGTTTCATAGAAATCGGTGATGTCCACATAGTCAGTGGGCTGGAAGTTCATACCGTTAACAGGCTCCCAGTACCAGATGGAAGGGATCACATCGTGAGGAGGCTCCTCAGTCTTCAGGTGAGCGATGGGGATCATAACAGCGATGTCGTTGATGATCTTGCTGGTCAGCTCGTGGTCGGGATTATAGTCATGAGGATTGTGAGTGAAGATCACATCAGCCTTGCAGTGACGAACCAGGTTGATGAAAGCCAGACGGACTTCCTTTGTCTCGTAGAACATCTCATCATCGTAGTCCAGGCAGATGTACTCAGCACCGATCAGAGCAGCGGAGTTAGCTGCTTCCTGCTTACGGATGCGAGCGATCTCTTCCATGGAGTGACGGGCAGAACCGATATTGCCACTGGTCGCAGTAGCGATAAAGATCTTATGGCCCTGAGAAGCATACTTGGCCAATGTGCCGGCGCACATGGTCTCCACATCATCGGGATGTGCACCAATTGCAAGAATATTCATATATTTCTCCTTTCAATTACGCCTTTTCATGGCGACGTTCCATATACTTGTCGCTGACAATAACAATCAGCAGGATCAGGCCCTTAACAAAGGGCTGCAAGGGTGCAGGAATCGAGAAGAAGGTCATAGCATTGTAGACCATACTCAGCAACAGAACGCCCCAAAGGGTCTTGATGCATCCGCCCTTGCCGCCGGCCATAGAAGTACCGCCAACGATAACCATAGGAATAACGTCCAACAAGCTACCGGAGCCGATGTTACCGTTTGCAGAGGATGTGCGGGTCATCATTGCGATACCGGCCAAAGCTGCAAACAGGCCCTGAATGATATATGCGCTCCACACATAACGGCTGGACTTAATGCCCAGGTTGTCGGATACGCTAATGTTGCCGCCAACCAGGAAGATATTGCGGCCAAACTGCGTTTTGCGAAGTACGAACTCAGACAAAGCAACAAGCGCCAGGAAGAACAGGAATGTCAAGGGAATCATATCCAGCAGCTTCACCCCGTTGATTGCCTTCAATACAGAATGTGTCATAGCAACGGGAGTAGACTTAGTGATCGTCAGAGCAATGCCCTTGTAGACCAACTGCATCGTCATAGATACGATAAACGGAGACAGGCGGAAGTTCGCAACAAAGAAACCTGTCAAAGTACCACAAGCCATACCAACGATCAACGCAGCAACTACAGCCAGTGCGAAGCTCATCTCTGCCTTCAGCATCATCATAAAGACGCAAGCGGTCAAGGAAATGACGGAGCCAAAGGAAATGTCCAACTGGCCTACCAGCAGAATGAAGGTAAAGCCAATAGCGGCAATACCGGATTTTGCAGCAGAGTCAGTAATCGTGTAGATATTATAGGCAGAAGCAAAGTTAGGCTTCAAAAATGCCATAACCACGAACAACAGTACTGCCAAAACAGGAATTCTGTAGTCAGTTACTGCCTTTTTGCCAACCGTAAGAAGGGTCGGTCCAACATTAGTTTTCATCTTTGTCATACCTATCACCTCTTCTTCAAGCGGTCCAGATTGATAGCCAACAGCAAGATGGCACCCTGGACAATAAACTGAACTGCGGAACTGATGCCCAACAGCTGAAGGATGTTGGTGATCAAGCCAAATGTAACAGCACCGATAAATACCTGAACCATACCGCCGTGGCCACCATACAATGCGTTACCACCGATAATGGAGATAACTGCACCATTAAAGTCGCCGCCAACGCCGGAGCCATCGTTAGCACTGTTGAATCGTGCAGAGTAGATAATTGCAGCAATACCGCAGCACAGACCGGCAACAGTATATGCAATAACCTTGATTGCGCCAACATTGATACCTGCAAGATATGCAGATTTCTTGTTAGCACCAGTCAGAAGCATCTTTCTACCGAAGGTGGTCTTCTTAACAATGATCTGCAGAATAGCCATAACAGCGATCCAAATAATGGCGCAAACCGGGAAACCACCGATGGTATTGCCCTGACCCAGAACGCGGAACCAGTCCTGACTCTCGGGAATCTGGGGACGGATGATCTCACTACCGCCACAGTACCACTTCGCCAGTGCCTGTGCCATCATACCGGTAGCCAGAGTGATCATAAAGCCTTCGCTGGACTCACCACGGGTCAAGCGAACAAGCAAGCCGTTTACAAGGCCCATTGCTGCGCCGGTAGCAAGTGCTACGATAATAGCAGCAACGCCGCCGTAAGATTTCTCAAAACCGATACACAGAACAGCACACAGTGCCATATTGTGACCGATAGAGAGGTCAAAACCATTAACCAGCAGTGTCATTGTACAAGCAACTGCTAACATACCGTTAACAGTGATCTGCCGCAAGACATTAAACAGGTTGCTGGCCTTGAAGAAGTTTTCCGATACGATCGCGCCGACAATGATCAGCACGAACATCAGAAGAATATTTGTATTGTTTTTGATCCAATCGCCGACACTTCTGGGCGTCAGGCGATTTGTAACTGTACTATTCATAGTTCCTCCTTACCATATCTTGAGACAGAATCAAAGTGCGTGCCGCATAACTTCAACGGGGTTAATATCCTCGCCGGTCAGTTCTGCAACAATCGCATCATCCTTCATAACGAGGACGCGGTCACTCATACCCAAAACCTCAGGAAGTTCAGAAGAAATAAGAATAACAGACTTGCCCTGTGCTACCAGATCATTGATGATCTCGTAGATTTCACGCTTTGCACCCACATCGATACCGCGAGTGGGCTCATCCATAATCAAAATGTCGGGCTCAGAATTCAGCCACTTACCAACAACGACCTTCTGCTGGTTGCCGCCGGAAAGGTTGCCAACCTTCTGATTGCGGGTGGGTGTCTTAACACGAATCTTTTCGATGTACTCATCCGCGATCTGGTTTTCCAGCTTCTTACTGGTGAACAAGCCCTTACGGATAGACGGCAGATTTGCAGCTACTATATTCGACTTAACGGTAAAGTCGAGGGTCAAGCCCTCTACCTTTCTGTCTTCTGTCAGGAATGCGATCCTATGCTTCTTAGCGGAGGCAGGGTCAGTGATCTTGACCTTCTTGCCCTTAACATACACATCCAAAGACTTGATGTAGTCAACGCCGAAGATCGCGCGCATAATTTCGGTTCTGCCGGCGCCAACCAGACCTGCAATGCCAAGCACCTCGCCCTTATAGAGGCTGAAGGCGACATTCTGATCACGGTCCTTACGGCAGAGATTCTCAACGCGCAGAACCTCCTCGCCGATTTGAACATCACGCTTGGGGTATGCGCTGTTGACCTCACGGCCAACCATCATCTCAACCAATTCATCGGATGTTACATCAGCAACCTGCCGTGTGCCAATGATCTGACCGTCACGCATAACGGTAACGCTTTCGCAAATTTGGAAGATTTCTTCCATACGGTGGGAAATATATATAACAGCAATGCCGTTCTTCTTCAGATCACGAATGATCTCAAACAGGGCATCTAATTCCTTCTTTGTTAAGGTTGCAGAGGGTTCGTCCATCAGAATAATTCTGGAGTTGCGGCTCAGGGCCTTTGCAATTTCAACCATCTGCTTTTCAGCAACCGTCAGAGAACCGACCAAACGGGTGGGGTCAGTATCAAAGCTGACGCGCTCAAGCAACTGCTTTGCTTTTTCGTTGATTTCTTTCCAATTAACCAGCTTGCCCTTTGCAGAAAGTCTGCCGGCAAAAATATTTTCAGCAATAGAAAGGTCATCAACCAGGTTCAGTTCCTGGAAGATAATGGTAATACCAAGAGAGTCTGCGACCTGAGGGTTGGTAATGTTAACGGGAACACCGTCAATTAGGATATCGCCACTGTCTTTCTTGTAGTTACCGTTGAGGATCTTCATCAAAGTAGATTTGCCGGCGCCATTTTCGCCGACCAACGCGCGCACTTCACCTTCTGCAACAGTAAAACCGACATTGTCCAGCGCCTTAACGCCGGGGAAGGATTTGCTGATGCCGCGCATTTCAAAAAAAGTCGTATTATTCACAATAATTGTCCCTTTCTTTTGAGAAGCCGGGTGCGAACACCCGGCTTCCATTATGCGTTAGAATTTTTTAACTTAAAGGACAGTTAAAAATTAGTCGTGATCGGTAGTACGGCAGTTGTCCTTGTTAACCAGAGACATACCAACGTAGCTGATACGATCCTGTGCGGTGCCATCAACATGATTCTTGATCATTTCCATAGCAGCCAGAGAGAAGTTACCTGCGGGATATGCAACGGTAAACATGAACTTGTCAGCCTCGATGTACTCGATGGACCAACCGTAGAAGCCCTGAGATGCGATCTTGCAGGTGTCCTTCTTGTTAGCTGCTTCGATTGCATTCCAAACGCCCTTGGACATGCCGTCGTCCTGAACCAAGAAGGCCTTCAGGTCGGGGTGAGCAGTCAGGATGTTTTCAGCAGCGGTCTGAGCCTTCTGGGTATCCCAGTCGCAGTACTCAGTAGCAACGATCTCGATGTTGGGGTACTTCTTCAGAATTTCTTCGAAGCCAGCAGTACGAGCCATAGCGTTGTCAGCGCCGGTCAGACCAGCGATGATAGCAACCTTACCGGAGTCGCCGTTCAGCTCGATGTACTTTTCAGCCTGCAGCTTGCCAGCGCCCTTCTGATCAAACAGGTTCTGGTAGATCAGATTGCCGGGAACCTGCTCTTCGGTGAAGCCATAGTGGTCAACCACGATAACGCCCTTTTCAGCAGCTTCCTTAACAGCGGGAGCCAGAGCAGCCATATCAGCAGCCTGGATGGTCATAGCGTCGAAGCCCTGGTTGATGATGGAACGAACCTGGTCGATCTGGGTGTTAGCATCCTGCTTAGCATCAAAGATCTCGTAGGTCCAGCCGTACTCTTCGCACTTCTCCTTGACCTTCTTCTCGTAGTTCTGGTTCCACTCGTTGTACTCTGCAACAGAGATAGCAACCTTGAAACCATCATCTTCTGTCTTCTTGCCGCAGGCAAACAGGCCGATAGCCATAACCAGAACAAGCAACAGAGCAATCAGTTTTTTCATAAAGATTTCCTCCTTAAATAAATGAACCAGCCAGTATTTGGATGCCCTTTAATACCAAGATATTGTGGCTAAACCTCTTTGCCCACCCACAATATGCCTGTTGACAATATATTAGCACATTTTACTGATAGATACAATATTCACAATAGCACAAAATATAATGAAATT
>JAZLCU010000057.1:0-19323 GCA_045614325.1 Faecousia sp.
GCTGGTAGAGTACCCGGTTCATACCCGGTATGTCACCTGTTCGAATCAGGTCGCCGCTACCAGGCCCGTTGGTCAAGCGGTTAAGACACCGCCCTTTCACGGCGGTAACATGGGTTCGATTCCCGTACGGGTCACCAAAAAAAGAGACACACCTTCCGGTGTGTCTCTTTTTTGCTACCTGCGGGAATCGAAAGGCCGTTAAGAAAAGTGTCCGGTGGACACTTTTTAGGCCGTGGGAGATTCCATTGTTCTGAGAGCGCAGCCGTGTCGCCTGTGAAATCAGAACGATCTTGCAAGACAACGAAGAAAGAAAACCACACCATTCGGTGTGGTTTTTCTTTTTACCCCTACGGGAATCGAACCCGTACGGGTCACCCCAAATACGAGCCGCCAAAAAAGCACCACCCAACCGGGTGGTGCTTTTTGCTTTGTTCGATTATTCCCCAAACTCAAGCGCGCCCATAAATGTGGCAAAAGCCTGGCCGATTTGGGTGTTTTCCACGGCGGTGTTGTGGAAATAGTCGCCGCGGTTACCGTGAGCAAACACGGGAACGTCCACGCCGGTGTGATTGTCAGAGGTGTACTTGAAGTCCTCGGTCAAGCCGCCGGTTTCATGGTCAGCGGTAATCAGTACGAAAGTGTTGGGGTGATAGAAGGCGTATTCCATCACAAGGCCGATGGCCTGGTTGAACCGCACCAAAGCGCTGAAAGACTTTTCTTTGTCGTTGGCGTGATTGTGCTTATCGGTGTAGGCCTCTTCGTACATCATAAAGAAACCATTCCGGTTGTCATCAAGTTTATCCAAATTGCCGGTGATGGCATTGCGGAGTTCGGCAACGCCGGCTTCATCATAGTGGTCATAGTCGCAGTCGATGATGGTACCGTAAGTATCCACGGTTTTCTGCTGGCTTGCCAAAATCTCGTCGTCGCTGTTTCTGTCACTTACATGGGCAGAGAAAGCGGAGGGAGTGGCACCGGTCTGAACTTCTGTGGACATAACCGCCGTGGACTTGCCCTGCTGGGCGGCCAGTTCAGTCAAAGACAGCAGATCTTCGCCATCCTCATTCTGTCCCAGATAGCCGTTGAGAGTCTTGGTGCCGGTGGCCAGGGCTGTGCCGGAGGCCGCACTATCGGTGGTGCCGGAAAGGGAACGGGTACGGGCTGCGCCCTGGTAAGGCAGATAGTAACCATAGAAAATGTCCTCACCGTCACCGTATTCGATGTTGTTGTCCATCGCCTCAAACAATCTCGTGGTGTTGATGCCCATGCCGTCGCCAATCATCAGAATGAAGTTGGTTGCCTTCTTTACAATGGGGTTGTGGGTAGATACCTGCTTGGGAATCTGCGCCTCAAAATCGTCCTTGGGAACGTAGGTGTTAATGAAATAGTATGCCGCTGCTGCGATGACGAAATACTCGCCCTCCAGCGCAATCCGGGTATCTTCTGCCAAAATGTTGAACTGGGTCTTGCCGGAGACCGGGTCTAACCGGGAGGAAATATCTCTGGAAGTTTCGCCCACAACAATTTCGTGCTGGACGGCTGCGGTGTCATCTTCTACCAAAGACAATTCCAAACCGGTACGGTTCTTGATTTGCGCTTGAATGTACTGAGCCGCGCGCTTGCTGTATGCTGTATCCTCATCAGAATATACGATAACAAAGTTTTTCAGGTCAATACCGTTTAAGCGTGAGGCTGCAGTATCTACCGGTGTATTATCGGAGGATGAGGTATCAGAAGATGAGGTGTCGGAAGGCGCAGAAGGCTTGGAGCAGGCGGTAAAAGACGCCAGAACCAAGGTCAACGCCAGAATGAGTGCAAGGAGTCTAATTGTATGTTTTTTGTATGTATGCATAGTGGTTCACTCCCTATTTGAAATTACAATTTTATTATCGCAGATTTTCATATGCTTGTCAATTGTTTGGTGCGTAAAACAAACACCGCAAAAACTGCGTTTGCGGCGAATTCTTGCTTAAATAGCAGCAATATTTGTTGTTTTTCTGCGGTGAACACTTACTTTTCTGTGACGGATGCTGTATAATTTACAATATGTTCACATTATTATAGAGAATTCAAAAAAACAGCACCGACAAGGCCCTGTTTCACAGCAAAGAAGTAATCGATAAAAAAGGAGGAGAAACAGTTGAAAAAGGGTATTTTTAAAAAGGCAGCAGCTGTGCTTTTGGTGTGCATTATGATGTGTGCGATCACAGCCTGCGCTACGAAACTAAGCGGCACTTATACCAATGATGAAGGTCTCATCAAGCAAAGCTTCACATTCAAAGACGACAACAAAGTGGAGGTATCCGCCTTCGGCATCAATGTGGAAGGTGAGTATGTAATCGAGAAGGATGAAATCACCATCACCTACAGTTTGTTGGGATTACATTACGACTGGGTCAAGAGTTTTGAGAAGAAGGGCGACACGATTACCATTGACGGAACAGAATTCGTAAAAGAGAAATAATTGACCCTACTAAAAGAGATAAAAAGGGGAGAAGCATTTTGAAAAAATACATAAGCATGCTCCTGGCGGTGCTCCTGCTGCTGACGAGTGTGCTGATCAGTGTTCCGGAGGTTTCTGCGGCAAAAACGACTGAGT
The DNA here is from genome assembly GCA_045614325.1 of Faecousia sp. Lineage (GTDB taxonomy): Bacteria > Bacillota > Clostridia > Oscillospirales > Oscillospiraceae > Faecousia. The sequence goes on from JAZLCU010000057.1 coordinate 2,600, forward strand.
CAAGAACAATCGCCATTGTCTTCGACAACTCCGGTTCCATGTACTTAAACAATGAAAAAGCCTGGTGTCGCGCAACTTACGCAATGGAAGTGTTCGCGTCTATGCTGAATCCGGGTGATTTGTTGCAAATTTACCCGATGCATCCGTTTGCTGTGAACGGCAAGACCTACGATATGCAAAATCCGTTCCAGGTTACGGATTCCAAGCAATCGACTTCCATCCGGGAAATTTACACAGGAAAAGCGCTTGGAACGCCGATTGAAACCATTGACAGCGCGGCGGCCGGCCTCAAGGCGGCAAAGGGCGATAAAAAGTATATGATCGTTCTGACAGACGGCGATGCATTCTATCTGAACGATGAAAAAATGAGCCGAAGCCAAACGACGGCTGAGTTGGATGCCCGCGTTCAGAAATATGCCGGCGATGCTATGACGGTTATGTATTTGGGCATTGATGTGGAAGCCAGTAAGTCAAGTGGAGGCGCCTGTATGCCAAATACGGCAGAATCGGAATATTTTGTCAAGAGAAAGGCCAGCAACAGCGCTGATGTGCTGTCCATCCTGACCTTTATGTGCAATAAAATATTTGGCAGAGATACTTTGCCAAAGAACCGCATTTCAGACAAGACGATTGAGTTTGATATTTCAATGAGCAAATTGATCGTCTTTGTGCAGGGCGAGAAGTCAGGACATTCCTGCTTACTTCCGTGCGCTGGAAAAATACTGCAGAACAGTGGCTGTTCACGCAGCTTATGCGAAGGCATACGACTACATTAAGGCATTTGCTGAACAGTTTGAGTCGTTCTTCAACACCTTCGTTTACAAGGTTAAGGATCTGAGCCGCAGCAAGATCGATATGATCGACGAGCTGCAGTATAAGAAGGGTGACTCCTTCATGAACATCTGCGCAAAGAAGGAGTTGCTGGAAGAGGTAAGTTCCTTCTCCTTGCAGAAAGCACAGAAAGAAACCACCATCTCCAATATGGAGAACTTCTTTGGCGCAACCATCAGCGTGCCGGTTTCCGTGGAAGTTCTGAACGGCCGGAAGCTCAAGAAGAGGCTGGGTATCCCTCTGGATACGGCGGATGCGCAGAGCGTGCTAATCCTTGGTGTTGCCATCAACAACAAGAACAAGTACAGTATCATTCTGGAAAACGGTGCGCCCCGTATTTCGCTGATCGCTACCTTTGCCCACGAGTTGACCCACATTTGGCAGTATATCAACTGGGACAATAAGAAAAACTTCGAGAAATGCCCCAAGGATAAGCGCCTTTTGATTTACGAAGGTATGGCAAAATGGGCAGAGATCCAGTACCTGTACCTGATCGGTGAGACCAATGTGGCAAGACGAGAGGAGTTCATCACAAGAAACCGTAACGACGAATACGGAATCGGCTTCTGCATCTATGAAGCCCAGTATCCGTTGACCCGTGAGGCAATGTCTTGTGATTACACCCCCTTCACCCCCAATCAATACCCCGTCGACTGACAAAACAAAAATGCCGTGAGCAGATCGCTTCTGCTCACGGCATTTGCTCTAAAATGCAAGAAAAAGGTACCATTTTTCGATCCGTTGTGATATAATCACAAATAATGAAAACCATAGGAGGCAAAACAATGGAGAAAGCCATCAAAACAGGCGGTATCGCCCTGTTTGTACTGTACGGGATCTACCCCTTGGGCGTGTTGATCGCAAAACTGTGGGGTTATCAGGTGGAGCTGTTCAGCGGTGTTATTTGGAATTGCATTCTGATCGCCCTGACCGCAGCCTACTTTGTGCTTCGGCAAAAAGCGCAGGACCCCTTTGCAGAAGAGGAAGAAAACCCGACAGAGGACGGCATTCCCATCGGACTGCTCCCGGTAGTCGGTATGGCAAACTGGCTTTGCAATGTGACAAAGGGTACTGGCATCATCGCAACTTCTCTGCTGGCATTTTTCTGCACATTTGTGCTTGGTATGAAATTTGCCAAGGTCAAGTGGGCAAAGACCACCGGCCTGCTGGTCTCCGGCGCGCTTTTAATGCCTATGGCCTTCTTGTCCGTCATCGGTCTGACCTTCGGCAAGGCCGGTCAGGACACCGTTGTGAACACCGTTTTCTCTCCCCAGCAGACCTGCTATGTGGAAGTGATTGACAACAATCAGGGCGAGCAGGGCGGCAATATGGTGGTCAAGGCCTATCAAAACGGCGGCTTTGACGCAATTCTTTTCTCCGTGTCCAAGCCTGCGGTCACCATTTATGCAGAAAAGTACGAAAAAACCGCCCCAACCGTAGAGATCGGCTGGGACGGTGAAGAAACCGTACTGATCGACGGAAAAGCTTATTCCGTCCATACGCTCTATACAGAAGCCGGTTAAGAGAGCACCATTTCCGGCTGGAAGCTGTGGGGCAGAAGCTGTGCCAAGGTCACGGTCTGATAGCCCTCACTATCGGCAAGATAAATGGCAAAATCGTCCTTGCAAAATTCCCGCATGACCTGCCGGCATACGCCGCAAGGAGGGAAGCTGTCGGAAACGATGCCGTCCTTTCCGCCGCAAACAGCTATCGCCACAAACTCCCGGTGGCCGTCGTAAACCGCCTTAAAAATGGCGGTGCGCTCGGCGCAGTTGGTGGGACCGTAGGCCGCATTTTCAATGTTGCAGCCTTGGTAAACGGTGCCGTCGGCGCATAAAAGGGCAGCGCCAACCTTGTAGCCGGAATAGGGTGCGTAGGCGTGCATCATGGCCTCTTTGGCTAAGTCAATCAATTTTTCGGGATTCATAAAATTCTCCTTCATAACTGCCATCTTCGGGATGGCAGTTTTTATTTTGTGATTCTTTGGGCAAAAGACTTGCCCGGGGTGTCAAAGGGAACACCCAAAATTTCCGCCACCGTGGCGGCAATGTCCGCAAAACTGCTGCCTGCACCCAAATTCACCGGCTTTACACCATTGCCGAACACCAAAACCGGCACATATTCCCGGGTGTGGTCGGTGGTGGCGGTGTAGGCCGGGTCGCAGCCGTGGTCGGCGGTGATGATGACTAGGTCGTCGTCACCTAGTTTGGGCAAAAAGCCGCCCAGCCAGCGGTCAAATTCACTCAAAGCCTTTGCGTAGCCATCTGTATCCCGTCGGTGGCCGTAAAGCATATCGAAGTCCACCAGATTGGCAAAGCACAGCCCTGCAAACTGGAGGTTTACATAACTTTCCAAATGCTCCATTCCGTGGGCGTTGCTTTCGTTGTAAACATATTCCGTAAGGCCTTGCCCGGCAAAAATATCGTGGATCTTTCCGATGCCGATAGTGGCAAGCCCTGCCTCTTTCAAAGCGTCCAAAAGGGTAGCCTTGGGCGGCGTCAAAGAGAAGTCGTGGCGGTTGGCCGTCCGGCGGAAATTCCCCGGCTGGCCAACGAAAGGACGGGCAATGACCCGACCCACACCGTGCTTTCCCTTTAGAATATCACGGGCGATGCGGCAGTAGCGGTACAGCTCCTCCGGCGGCACGATCTCCTCGTGGGCGGCGATTTGAAACACAGAATCGGCGGAGGTGTAGACAATCAGATCGCCGGTTTCCATATGCTCCTTGCCGTATTTTTCAATGACCGCCGTGCCGGACCAAGTGGCGTTGGCCAAAACGCCTCTGCCGGTGGCCGCACGGAAAGGTCCGAGAATCTCCTCCGGAAATCCATCAGGGTAGGTGGGAAGAGGCTTTTCCGACACTATGCCTGCGATCTCCCAGTGACCGATGGTGGTGTCCTTGCCTTGGGAGGCCTCTGCCAGCCGACCGAACGCGGCAGTAGGGGCGTTGACCTTTGGCAGACAGGAAACCCCGTCTAAGTTACCCAGACCGGCCTGTATCAAATTGGGAATGTTAAGCTGCTCAGACTTGGCGCAGGATGCCAAGGTGTTTGCGCCGGCATCACCAAAAGCGTGACTGTCCGGCATCGGACCGACGCCAAAGGAATCCAGCACGATCAGGAAAACTCGTTTCATAGCAAACTCCGATTAGTAAGTTCCGTCGTTTTTCAGACCCTTTGCAATCTTGACAATGCGGGAAGTGCCCAGGCGGGACGCGCCCAGCTGGATGAACTTTTCTGCATCCTCCAAAGAGGAAATGCCACCGGCCGCCTTAATTTTTACATCGGGGCCAATGTGCTTGGCAAACAGGGCAACATCGGCAAATGTGGCGCCGGCCGTAGAAAAGCCGGTGGAAGTCTTGATGTAGTCGGCCTTTGCGTCGGTGACGCAGTGGCACAGAGCAATCTTCTCCTCGTCGGTCAGCAGGCAGGTCTCAATGATGACTTTGAGGAGTCTGCCTTTGCAGGCTTCTTTTACCGCGGCAATCTCAGCGGTGATATCTGCCCATCTAGCCTCTTTGGCCCAGCCGATGTTGATGACCATATCCACTTCGTCCGCACCGTTATCGACGGCGTCTTTTGCCATAAAGCACTTGGCGGCAGTGGTTGCGTAGCCGTTGGGGAAGCCGATAACTGTGCAGATAGCAAGGCGCTCGCCCACATAATCTTTTGCCTGCTTCACAAAGGAGGCAGGGATGCACACCGATGCGGTGGAATAGGTGATGCCGTCATCGCAGATGCCCCTGATTTCCGCCCAAGTGGCGGCTTGATTCAGCAGGGTGTGGTCGCATTTTGCCAAAATTTGGGATAGTTCCATAGAAAATCTCCTAAACCTTTTTTCTTTATTATACAGAAGCGAAGGCCGTTATGCAAGTGAAAACCCGGACACAAATGTGTCCGGGTCATACTTAAGATTGAGAAAGCTGTTCCTTGTGGAACTGCAGGGTGTAGAGGTTATAATACTTGCCCTTTTGGTGGAGCAGCTCCTGATGGGTGCCCTGTTCCAGAATCTTGCCGTGGGACAGCAAAATGATGTTGTCTGCGTGCTGGATGGTGGAAAGGCGGTGAGCAACGATCAGCATAGTGCCGATGTTCTTCATCTTCTCCAGGGAGTCCTGAATCAGCACTTCCGTTTCCGTGTCGATATTGGCGGTTGCCTCGTCCAAAATCATCACAGAGGGCTTGTGAACGATGGTTCTTGCAAAACTGAGCAGTTGCCGCTGACCGGCAGAGAAGTTGTTGCCCCGCTCCCGCACCGGCTCGTCAAGACCGGCTTCCAATTTGTTAATGAAGGAGTCCGCGTTCACATAGCGGCAGGCTTCCATCACTTCCTCGTCGGAAACGTCGTCTTTCTTCAGCAGAATGTTGCTGCGGATTGTGCCGGTGAACAGGAACACGTCCTGCAGCATTTGACCGAAGTGGCGGCGCAAAGAGGAGATTTTAATCTTCTTAATATCAATGCCGTCAATGAGAATCTGACCTTTTTGAATGTCATAATTCCGGCAGATCAGGCTCAAAATCGTGGTCTTACCCGAACCGGTAGAGCCTACAAAGGCCACCGTCTGCTTGGGGCTGACGTGGAAGGAAACGCCCTGCAGCACCCATTCGTCGGGCTTGTAGGCGAACCAAACATCCTTAAACTCAATCTCGCCCTTAATTTCGTCCAGTTCGATGGCATCGGGCTCGTCCACCACTTCCGGGATCATATCCATAATGGTGAAGATCTTCTCGGCGGAAGCAAAGGCGGATTGCAAAACATCAAACTGCTCGGACAGGGTCTGAATGGGGTCGAAGAACTTGGAAGCGTACAGATAGAAGGTCACGATGGTGCCGCTGGTAATGGCCTGACCCAGAAAAACGGTGTTTTCAATATATCCCCGGCTGCCGAAGTACAAAAGCGCCAACACGCAGCTGATGTGCAATAAATACACCATCGGCCGGAACAGACCGAACACGAACAGTCGCTGGAACTTTGCCTTTTCCAGTTGGGAGGAGCGCTCTTTGAAGGCGCCCAGTTTTTCCTGCTCCCGGTTGAAGATCTGGGTGATCTTGATGCCGGACAGGTTCTCGCTGAGGAAGGTGTTCAGCTCCGTCCGGGAGTCGGTAACCGCCCGGTGTGCCTTCCGGGAGAACTTCTGGAAGATCAGCGTGAACAGCACCACAAAGGGCACAAAGCAAAGCACCACAAGGGTCATTGCGTAGTTGACGAAAAGCATAGCAACCAACACGCCGACGATGACCATACTGTTTTTGACCAAGGTCACCAAAACATTGGTAAACATCATAGAAATGCTGTTGGTGTCGTTGGTGACACGGGTCACCAGCTTGCCCACGGGAATGTTGTTGAGCTGTTCGTGGGACAGACTTTCGATGTGGCTGAACACATCCTCACGCAGGTCGGACAGGATCTTCTGACCGATCTTCTGCAAAATCATCGTCTGCAGATACATACTCACCAAGGAGACCACCAGAATGCCCGCATAGGAGGCAACCAGCGTGAAGAGCTTGGCCAGTTCAAACTGCTCCTTGATCAGATCTTGAATATTACCAACCAAAATAGGGGAGATCAGATCGTAGGCGATGGAGATCAGCATAATGATGAAAATCACCACAAACTGCTTCCAGTAAGGTCTTGCATAGGCAAGCAGCCGCTTGATGATCACCCGGTCGGGCATATTCCGCTGGAATTCCTGAACGGTTTTGTCCCGGCGCAGCCGCAGATAGGCCACGATAAAGACCAAGGAGAACGCGCCGATAATCGCGCCGATGATGATAATAGGCAAATACTTATCCATTTGCGTGTTCGCCTCCTTCCTCTTCCAGCCGCTGCAGGTCAACCATCTTGCGGTATTCGCTGCAGGTCTCGTAAAGCTCAGCATGGGTGCCGAAGGCGGCCACCGTGCCGTCGTCGATAAACAATACCTTGTCCATCTGCTCGATGGTGGAGATGCGGTGGGCGATCAAAATGGTGGTCTTGCCGGCGCGTGTAGCGCGCAGATTGCCCAAAATGGTGCGCTCTGTCTTGGTGTCAACAGCAGAAACCGAATCGTCCAAAATCAGAATGGGCGCGTCCTTCAAAAGGGCGCGAGCGATGGAGATACGCTGCTTCTGACCGCCGGAAACGGTCACGCCGCGCTCACCCAAAACGGTGTCGTAGCCTTGGGAGAATTCCCGGATATTGCCGTCCACATCTGCCATAACTGCGGCCTGTACGATGCTGTCGCTTCGCTTGTCTTCAACGGCAAAGCCGATGTTGTTTGTAATGGTGTCGGAGAACAGGAAATTGTCCTGAGGCACATAGGCACAGCCGGCCCGTACATCCTTGATGGGAATGGTGTTCACATCCCGGCCGTCGATGAACAAGGTGCCGTCGGGCACATTGTAGGTACGCAAAATCAAATCCACCAAGGTGGTCTTGCCGGAGCCGGTACGGCCCACTAAGCCGATATTCTCGCCTGCGTGAATGGTGAAGGACACATCGTGCAGGGCGTTAAATTCACCGTCAGGATACTGGAAGTTCAAGTTGCGGAATTCGATGTTACCGTGGATTTCGGGCATAGACACAACATCTGCTCTGTCCTCCACATCCCGTTTGGTGTCCAAAAGTTCACCGATGCGCTTAACGGAAGCCCGGCCACGGGAAGTCATATCAATCAAATCTGCCACAGCCATAATGGGCCAGATGATCGCGGTGAAATAGCCGATGAACTCCATCAGCTGACCGGCGTTGAAGGTGCCGTTATAGACAAGGTAACCGCCGTAACCCAAAATGATGCACATCACGCTCTCCACAAAGGCCATAACCAAAATGCGGAACAAAACAGAGGTGCGTGTGAAGTCGATGTTCACCTGCTCGTTTTCCTTGCTGAGTTTTTTGAAGGACCACAGCTCCTTGGCCTCTTTCACAAAGGCCTTCACAACGGCGATGCCGGAGAAACTCTCCTGAGCAAAGTCAGACAGGTTGGAAAATGCCTCCTGCCGACGCTCCCATTGGACGGACATCTTGTTGCCCACCAAAATACTTGCGCCCATCAAACAAACCATAGGGATCAGCGCAAAGCCGGTGAGCAGGGGATTCATCCGCCACATTTTGATGATAGCCAGCGAGCCTAAGAACAGGGCATCAAAGGTCTCCATAATGCCCCAGGAGTAGCACTCCTGAAAGGTATCCAGATCGTTGGTGTGAAGACTCATCAGGTTGCCCACATTATTTTGGTGGTAAAACTCCTGAGACAGGTCTTTGCAGTGGTTGAACATCCGGATCCGCAGATCAGCCTCAGCACGGATGCCGGAACCCATAAAGCAGATACGCCACAGGAATCTGCCCAGTACGATCAGCAGAATGAAGCCTACCATAGGCATACAGATCCGACTTACCAAAAAGTCAACATCAAAACGGACACCGTCAACAAAACCCTCGTTGATGCCGTTGATGACCATCTGGTAAAGCTCCGGGATCTTCAGTTGTAAGTAGTCCACCAGAACCAGCGCGGCCAAGCCGACCAAAATCAGAAAAGCGTGGCGCAGATAGTAGCGGTTGATATGCTTGTTGAATATCACAAACAATCACCTCCGAAAAAATAATCGTCATTTGGGGCAATTATACCATAATTGTATTTATATAGCAATTGTTTTCATAAAAAAACAGGAGAGCGATTTGCTCTCCTGTTATCGGATTTTTTTGCCGTCCAGAACGGCCTCAACAAGGGTATCTCCATCATAGCGCAATTTTAGCAAAAAGAAAGGCGCGTCTTGCCACAGCAGGTCAAGGAAGATTTTGTCCCCCTCCCAAGTGGGGAGCGTGTCCAGAAAATCCCGGCTGACCCATTGCAGGTCGCCCTCGTCGCAAGATTTTAGCTCTCCTTCAAAGCCGTCGGCGGTGAATAAATACATATATTCACCCTCCCAAGGGCCGTTGGTCAGAAAGGTGACTACGCCCCGGCATTTCCAGCTGGTCAAAGTCAGACCGGTTTCTTCTTTAGCCTCTCGCAGAAGACATTCGTCGGGAGTCTCGTCGCCTTCGAATTTGCCGCCGATGCCAATCCACTTGTCCTTATTCACATCGTTTTCTTTTTTGACCCGGTGCAGAAGCAAAACCTCGTCGCCCCGGGTGATATAGCAGAGGGTGGAGTTGATCATTGCGTTCACCTCGGTGTTATTTTTGAATGGTAATGGCTTTGTGCAGGTTAGTGATGGTGACGGTGTCTGCGCCCGGCTCCTTTTCACCGTCCAAGGTCCAGAACATCTGAGAATCCGTATGGATCTTGATCTCCTTAGCGGTGCGGAAGGTCAGCATCCGGCAGTTGTACTGCTGCTTTTGCACAGCCATAATGCACTCGGTGATCTCCGAAAAATCCCGGGGGGCCCGTACCAGCAGCACTTCAAACTGTCCATCCTGCATATCCACCTGATTCGGGTCTAAGGTGATGATACCGGCGATGGAGGTGGAGTTGCAGATCGCGCCAAACAGGTAATCGTCCTCCAAAACCTCTCCGTCCAGCTCCAGCTTCACGCGGGTCTTGCGGATCTGAGACAGCTCGTGAATGCCCTCCAGCAGATAGGCGGTATGACCCAAGGAGTTTTTAACGGATTGGGGTGTGGCGTAGCTGGCCTTTGAAAAAGCGCCGAAGGATGCAATATAGGAAAAATACCGATCTCCGAATTGTCCCACATCCAGTTGGATCAGCTCACCCTCCGCGATCTGCCGGGCGGCAGTCAACGGGTCTAAGGACAGATGCAAGGAACTGGCAAAATCGTTGGTAGAACCGGTGGGGATATAGCCCAGAGGGATGTCAAGACCTGCCTGCAAAAGGCCGGTAACGGTCTCGTTAAAGGTGCCGTCGCCGCCGCAGCATACCACAAGATCCATTCCGGGCGCGAAACGCCGCACTGCCGAAATGCCGTCCTGAGGGCCGGCGGTCACATACAGATGCACATCATAATCTGCCCGGTTGAAAATACTGACCATATCCGTCAGCACCCGGTTTGCTTTTCGCATACCGGCCACCGGATTGAGAAGGAATAACATTTTCTTCATAGAGGTCACCTTGCTGTTTGTGGGATTACCTTTATTATACCACCGCCTGATGAAAGCGCAAGCAGAAACGGGAAGAATTTTGCGAAGAAAAGCAGACGGTTGACAGAAGAAAGAAAGACGGCTATAATAAGGGAAAATCATAGGACAGTTCGTGACCATCCTGTCGGTAAACAAAACTAGGGAATCGATGGGCGCGCTATGCGCCTTTTTTGTTTGCGGACACGGTAGGTGTCCGCTTTTTTTGGAGGCAATTATGAGAAAAAATGTGCGGCTTTTGACCCAAGGCGCAGTGCTGGCAGCGCTGTATGTGGCGCTGACCCATTTGCAAAACCTGCTTTTGCCCGGCTCTGCCACTTGGGCCATCCAGTTTAGAGCGTCGGAGGCACTGTGCGTGCTGGCGCTGTTCACCCCGGCGGCCATACCCGGTCTGACGCTGGGCTGCCTGCTGTTCAATATCAGCTTTGCCGGGGCGCTGCCGCTGGATTTTCTGGTGGGAAGCTTAGCGTCGCTGGTGGCGGCGGCCGGTATGTACTTCCTGCGTCGCGTCACGGTGAAAGGCTATCCGCTTTTTGCAATGCTCCTGCCGGCTGCCAGCAATGCTCTTTTGGTAGGCTGGGAGCTGAGCGTTTATGTGGGCGGCGGCTTTTGGCTGAACGCTTTGTATGTAGCCATCGGAGAACTGGCGGTTCTGCTGACTCTGGGTACGGCGCTGTTTTATGCCATTAACAACCACAAAACCATCAAACAATTCTTTGCATAACCACAAAAAGGCCCCCTCTGACGAGGGGGCTGGCAAAAATCTTTGATTTTTGACTGGGGGAGAGACCGCTTTCAATCTCTCCTTCCGGCTTTTGCTTCGCAAAATCCACCTTCCTCATCAGAGGAAGGCTTTTTTAGTCCTCAAATTCCAAAACGTCTTTGTACCGGTCTTTGAAAATCTGATAAACGGCATCCAGCGTATCTTCGCTCTCCACCGCCACATAGTTTTCGTTTTCCTCGTCGACCGGCTGGACTTCCAGAATCACGATCTCGTTGGAGTCCTCGGGCATCAGCACCAAATACTCGGTGCCGTTATACTCGATGCAATCCAAATACTCGAAGTTGATCTCTTCGCCGTTTTCATCGGTCAGGGTCAGGATGGATTCTTCTTCCTGCAGGATTTCTTCGTTTTCCATAGTTAAATCTCCTTATGGTAAAATTTCACTAAAATTATAAGTCAAAATTCGCCCGCTGTCAATGAGGGAGGCTCCCGTCAATAACATTTGGAGCAGGCAGTCAGGCCGCTGTTTTTGGCAGCAGACAAGGTGGATTCAAAAATTTTGTTTGCGTTATTTAGACCGGTGCAGTGCTTGGTGGAATGATATTTCTTGCCGGTCTCGGTGGTGTAAACGGTTTTGGAAGTTGTGCTTTGCTGCACATAATCAGGATCGGCGGCGTTGCATCGGGTGCATTTGCCTTGGCTGTATGCGTGACTTAAGGCCGCGCCGCTTGTAGCACCGCAGGAACAGGTCACGGGCGCAGTGCAGGTGGCATTGTCGTAATCGTGACCCTTGGCGTCAATCTCATTGTCGGTGTAGCTGTCGCCGCAAGTGCAGGTGTAGGTGGTGTAGCCCTTTTCGGTGCAGGTGGGGGCGGTCACTATGGAGGTGTAGCTGTGAGTATGCGCTTCGGTTACATCTTCGTCGGTGCTTTCTGAAACGTCTTCGTTGACCTTGCCCGAACTATTCTCAGGGATGTCCTGCAGTTCATCGTCGGTATGATCCTGAGCCTGATTGCCGGAGCTGCTTTCTCCGTTACCGGTGTTTATGATGCCACCTTCGTCAATGGAAATGTCTGTGTTCGTATCTCCGCAAGCGGCCAGCGCCAACACCAGCGCAAGCGCCAAAATTAGTGCAAATATCTTTTTCATCTCTTTTTCTCCTCTAACCAAAGCGATTTTGCTGGGGTTATTTCCATTATATCCCAATAGAGTAACGGTGTCAATTGCCTGCAAAAAGCAAAAACAGCCACCGGATGGTGGCTGTTTTGTTCGTGGTTTGCAACCTCGGCCTCTTAATATGCAACCCCGGCGGAGCGCATTTGCAGCTGCAGCTTGTCGGCGATCAGCGCGATAAACTCGGAGTTGGTCGGCTTGCCCTTGGTGTTGCTGACAGTATACCCAAAGAACCGCTGGAGGGTGTCCAGATCGCCTCTGTCCCAAGCCACCTCGATGGCGTGGCGGATGGCTCGCTCCACTCGCGACGGTGTGGTCTGGAAGGTTTTGGCCACCTGCGGATATAAAATCTTGGTGATGGCGTTGATCACATCCATATCCTCCACGGCGATGATGATGGCCTCCCTGAGATACTGATAGCCCTTGATATGGGCCGGCACACCGATCTCGTGAATGATGTTGGTGACCATGGTTTCGATATTCTGCTGACCTTGGTGACGGGCTGCAGGCATCCGCAGGTTCTCCCCGCCGCGAATCTCCTCCAACCGCTCCACCAGCGCGCTCATATCACAGGGCTTCAGCATCAGATACCGCACACCCAGATTGGCGGCTGCAGAGGCCACATAATCGGTGATAAACCCGGAGGGGGCCAGCACGGTGGGCTTGCGCTCCATGCTGCCCAGCGCCTTTAAGACGCTCAGGCCGGCCTTTTTTGCCAGCATCAGATCCAGCACCAGAATGTCCGGCTTGCGCTCGGACACAAGGGCGATGGCCCGTTCTCCGTCGCTGGCTGTGTCCAGAACATGGAAACCGGAATTTTGATGTAAGGCGGCGGTAAGACTGCTGCAAAATTCTTCTGAATTGTCCGCAATGATTACGGAGGTGTTTTTGTCCATAACTTCCTCTCCTGACTTTTGAGAATATTCCCCTGTGGTAGATGTCCTACCGCGTTGCGACAAATATAATTTAGCATATGGCCGCGCTTTTTGCAAGGAAAAATAAAAACAATTGCTCGACAAAAACGGACAAAAAACAACAAAAAACTGTAAAAAACAAACAATTCGACAACATTCGACCTGTGGATAAAATTTCTGCACGCAGTTGACGGGAGCGGCACAATCATATAAAATAGAAACCACGAAAACAGGATTGGAGGAGACCCAATGAACGAAAAATGGAACTTAGACCCGATTTACACCGGGTTTGACGATGAAAACTATATTTCCGATATGGCCGCGGCCGCGGAAACGGTGAAGGAGCTGACGGATTTCACCGCCGGTCTTGCCGCCGTTGACCCCCTCGACGGCCTGCGCAAAGGCATCGCCCTGCAGGAGCGGCTGTCAGATTTAATCGAAAAGCTGGCAGGCTACGCATCTTTGCGTCAGGCGGCCAACACCCGTGACGGTGAAGCCGGCTCTCAGATGGGTCAAATTATGACGATCTACAGCGGCACGGCTGCGCCCTTGGCGGCCTTCACCGATTGGGCCAGCAAGCTGCCTGACCTGATGGAGCTGGTAGAGGGTGACGAGAGCCTGAAGGACTACCGCTTCCTCTTTGCCAACGAAAAGGAAAACAGCCGCTACCTGCTGCCCGGCATCGGCGAGGCCGTTATGGCTAAGCTGCATATGTCCGGCACTTCCGCTTGGAGCGATATGCAGCAGTACCTGACCAGCACCGTTCCCGTCACCTACCGGGGGCAGACCATCAATTTGTCCACCGTGCGGAATCTGGCCTACGATGCAGACCCCCAGGTGCGTAAGGACGCTTACGAGGCAGAAATCGCCTGCTATGAGCGGATCCGGGATGCAGTCGCATTTGCATTGAACTCCATTAAACTGGAGACCATCTCCGATTGCCAGCTGCGCGGCTACGAATCCCCCTTAGCCCGGACGCTGAAGCATTCCCATATGGAAAAAGCTACGCTGGACGCTATGTTTGCGGCCATCGACGGATATCTTCCCAAGTTCTGGAAATACCTGAAGACCAAGGCCAAGCTTTTGGGCTACGAAAACGGCCTGCCTTGGCACGAGCTGTTCGCGCCTATGGGCAAGACCTCTACCAAGTTCACGGCCCAGCAGGCTCGGGAGTATCTGGTGAACCTGTTTGCCGGCTTCGACAAGGAGCTGTCCGATATGGTGGCCACCGCCTTTGACGAGGCTTGGATCGACTTCTATCCGCGTGACGGCAAGGCCGGCGGCGCTTTCTGCGCAGATGTGAACTGCATCGGCCAGAGCCGCATCCTCACCAACTTCGACGGCCAGTTCGGCGATGTTCTGACCTTGGCCCACGAGCTTGGTCACGCCTTCCACAATGTGTGCATCCGTTCCCACCGGCCCTTAAACCACGATTACTCTATGCCCGTGGCGGAAACCGCATCCACCTTTAATGAGTGCGTGGTGATGGCCGCCGCCATCGCCGGCGCAGCCGATAAGGAAGAGAAGCTGGCACTGCTGGAATCCCAGCTGCAGGACGCAACCCAGTGCATCTGCGACATCTACTCCCGTTACCGTTTCGAGACCGCAGTCTTTGAAAATCGAGAGCAGCAGTTTATGATGGCGGACGACCTGTGCGCTATGATGGAAAAGGCCCAAAAGGAGTCTTACGGCGACGGCTTGGATGAAAATTGCCAGCACCCCTATATGTGGGTCTGCAAGAGCCACTATTACGGCCCCACCTTTTATAATTTTCCCTATGCCTTCGGCGGCCTGTTCGCCCGCGGCCTGTATGCCCAGTATGAAAAAGAGGGCGCGGCCTTCGTTCCCAAGTATAAAAAGCTGCTCTACACAACGCCCGTTGCCACTGCCGAGGACACCGCAAAGGTGGCCGGCATCGACTTGAGTGACGAAAACTTCTGGCGCAGCGCGCTGCAAATGATCGCAGACCAGATCGATGAATTCTGCAAACTGGTGGAGGAATAACGATGATTCAGAAATTAAGAGAATTTTTAGACAATGCCCACAGCGTCTACCACGGCGTGGCAGAACTGGAAAAGATGCTCCTGTCCGAGGGCTACACTGCCCTGAAAGAGAGCGAAAACTGGAATTTCAAAGCCGGCGGCAAGTACTACCTGACCCGTAATGGCAGCGCCATTTTGGCCTTCCGCCTGCCTGCAGGCGCGCCCAAGGGCTTTATGATCACCGCCAGCCATTCCGACCGCCCCGGCTTTAAGGTCAAGGAAAACGGCGTTTTGAAGGGCGCCTATACCCGTTTGGCCGTGGAGCGTTACGGCGGAATGCTGATTGCTCCTTGGCTGGACAGACCCCTGTCTGTTGCCGGCCGTGTGCTGGTGCAGACGGAAAAGGGCGCCGAGAGCCGTTTGGTAGACTTTGACCGTGATCTGCTTTTGATCCCCAATGTGGCCATCCATATGAACCGCACCGCCAACGACGGCTATAAGTGGAATCCTGCCACCGACACCATTCCTCTGCTCGGCAATAAGGAAGCTGCCGATCAGTTTATGACAGAGCTGGAGAAGCTTGCCGGCGGTAAAATTTTGGGTCACGACCTGTACCTGTATGTGCGGCAGCCTGCCTCCGTCTGGGGCTTGGAGGAGGAGTTTGTTTCCTCCGCGGCCATCGACGATCTGGAGTGCGCCTGGGGCTGCACCCAAGGCTTCCTGAAGGCCGCCGCTACGGACAATATCCCCGTGCTGAGCGTGTTTGACAGCGAAGAGGTTGGATCTTCTTCCTATCAGGGCGCGGCCTCCGATTTCCTCAGCAGCACCTTGGCAAGGATCTGCAAGGAACTGAAGCTGGAGCAAAGTCAGACCTTGGCAAAATCCTTCCTGATCTCTGCTGATAATGCCCATGCAATCCACCCCAACCACCCGGAGCTGGCCGACGCTGCCAATGCCCCCGTGATGAACGGCGGCATCGTGTTGAAGTTCAACGCCAACCAGCGCTACACCACCGACGGCGTGTCCGCGGCGGTTGTCCGCGCCATCTGCCAAAAGGCGGATGTGCCTGTGCAGACCTACTGCAACCGTGCCGATATGCCCGGCGGCTCCACCTTGGGCAATATCTCCCTTTCTCAGGTGGCGGTGCTCAGCGCCGACATCGGCCTGCCCCAGCTGGCTATGCACTCCTGCTATGAAACAGCCGGCGTGAAGGATATCGCCTATCTTGTCGATGCCATCACCACCTTCTACGGTGCTGACCTGGAAATCGGACCCGGCGGCAGCTTTACCTTGAGCTAAAAGGGAAAACCCTTGCATTTTATGGAAAATGCAGGCAAAACGCACAAAAACCAAGGACAAGTTCTGTTAATATTCACAGTTGGCTGCTTGCAGAAATTGTGATATTATATTACCATCCCATCGCATAGCCACTACTCCACAAAATAGTGTCTATGACGAAAAAAAGGAGGAAATTAACCCCGTCTGACTCACGGTGCGGCAGTGTGGAGACCTGTCGTAATGCACCCGGAATTTTGCTTTCCGGAATGTAAGAATGTACGCGAAAGGCTCGGTACATTTAGAGTCGAAATGTATGGCAACCGTAACCCTGAAAAACGTAATGAAGATCTACCCCTACAGCGGCGACGAAGAGCGCAAGGCCAAGAAAGCCAGAGAAAAAGAAGGCATTTCCAAGAAGACTAACCTGCAGATCACCGAAAAGGGTGTCGTAGCAGTGCAGCAGTTCAATCTGGAAATCGCTGACAAGGAATTCATCGTTCTGGTTGGTCCTTCCGGCTGCGGTAAGTCTACCACCCTGCGTATGGTCGCAGGTCTGGAAGAGATCACCGAAGGCGAACTGTGGATCGGCGACAAGATGGTCAATGATGTTGCACCTAAGGATCGCGACATCGCCATGGTTTTCCAGAACTACGCTCTGTATCCCCACATGACCGTGTATGATAACATGGCATTTGCTCTGAAGCTGCGTAAGGTTCCCAAGGGCGAGATCGACAAGAAGGTCAAGCAGGC
>JAZLCU010000058.1:0-4414 GCA_045614325.1 Faecousia sp.
GAGATGAAGAAGGCTGTTGACTGCGGTTACTGGAACCTGTTCCGCTTCGATCCCTCCAAGGAGACCGGCAAGTTCACTCTGGACTCCAAGGCTCCCAAGGATGGCTATCAGGAGTTCCTGATGAACGAGGCTCGCTACAGCCGTCTGACCCGTGAGTTCCCCGAGCGCGCAACCGACCTGTTCGCTAAGAACGAGGCTGCCGCCAAGGAGCGTTACGAGCACCTGCTTAAGCTGGTTGAAATGTACAAGGACTAATCCCATAACAAACGACCCGCCTGCAGAAATGCAGGCGGGTTTTCTTCAGAAATCCCCCGTACGCAGTTAGCGCACGGGGGATTTTATTTAAGTGTTAACTTATTCGTTCACTTCGGATTCTGTTTCTACCGGCTCTTTTTTGCTCTTTTTCTTTAGTTTAGTCCGAATTTTCGGAAATAGGTCCGGCGGCTGCGGCTGCAGTTTCTGTTCATCGACAGCTGCACCGGACAGCTTCTTATTGGTCAAATCCTTTACCACCGCATACATAACAGAGGTCATCGGAATCATCAGGAACATACCGGCCACACCCATCAGCTTTCCGCCAATGGCCACCGCAAGCAGGACCCACATGCCGGAAAGGCCCACAGAGGTTCCAACAACACGGGGATAGATCAAATTGTTTTCGATCTGCTGCAAAATAAGGAACATAACCACAAACCAAACTGCCAGCATCGGGTCTTTCACAAAAATCAGGAACGCGCCCAAAACGCAGCCGGTCCACGCACCAACGATGGGGATGAACGCAGTGATGGCGATCACAACCGAAACAAGCGGAATATACGGCATACGGAAGATGGCCATACAGATGGCAAACATCGCTCCAAGGATACATACCTCCACACATTGGCCGGAGAAGAAATTGGAGAAGGTCGCATTGGTCAGCCGCAGGATGCGAACAGCGCTGTCGGCTGTTTTTTCCTTTAGGAAGGCATACAGCACTTTTCTGCCTTGACGAGCCAAAGTTTCCTTTTGGAACAGACAGTAAACGCAAAATACGACTGCAATAACCGCATTATAAACCTCTTTGAAGATGACGCTGACAATGGAGAACGCACCGCCTATAATTGCCGATGTACTGTTGCCCAGCAGTGTCAGCGCTTTTTCTACCAAGGAATCCCATTTCAATGTGCTATAGTCGGTGTTTTCAACGAGCCACTCCATCAGCTCAGGATTTTTAGACAGAAAATCTGTAACATTGTCCTGCAGGCCCATAAAGAAGGAGCCTACTGCAGGTATCAGAGAATTGATCGTGTCCACGATTTCGGGGATCAGCAGCCAGAACACCAATGTCAGCACCAAAAGCATGGCAACAAATGTCAGCACAACCGAAATTACACGACGGAGTGTATTATTCTTTATTTTTTTCAGGATTCCCACTTCAATAGCACGCATGGGCACATTTAAAATAAATGCCAGGATGCCGCCAAGTGCAAACGGTGCCAAAACATCCGAAACATTATCAACAAAGCCCTTTACGCGCTCTGTCTCGTGAAGCAGCCAATACACAAAAATGCACGCGATCACACCAAAGATAATTCGCCGCAGTGTCTTTTTATTGATCTCAAGCAAGATATTACGCCCCTTTCCGTAGTCTATCCACACACATTCTTTCTTTGTATACATTTTATCTGTTTATGCTCGCGGTGTCAAGCAGGTATAATGCCCTTTTTTGTTTCATAAAATTTCCACGGTAGGACACAGCAGGGAGGGAATGTTATGGCTGATACTCTAAAGGAACGGGCCTGCGAACTGGCTGTGTACATCATTGAAACAGGCGCTACCGTCCGGTCCGCTGCACAAAAATTCGGAATCTCAAAATCAACCGTACATAAGGACCTTTCCCAAAGACTCCCACGGTATAACAAAATCCTTTTTGATCAGGTGCGTCAGGTGCTGGATCTGAACAAGGCGCAGCGTCATATTCGGGGCGGATTGGCAACACAGAAAAAATACCAACTTCAAAAGAAGAAATAACAAAATCGGGCCGATGGATCACCAACGGCCCGATTTTTATGTGGAAAAAGCCCTTTTCCTATGCTATACTAATGAAAAGGAAGTGATGATTATGTTCGATATTACACTCATTGCTATGGGCAAGCTGAAAGAGAAGTTCTATCTGTCTGCTGCACAAGAATATGAAAAGCGTATGAAAGGCTACTGCCAATTTCACTTGATCGAGCTGCCCGAGGTGCGCCTGCCGGACGACCCCTCCCCTGCTGAAATTTCCGCCGCCTTGGAAAAGGAGGCAGAGGTTATCTTGGCCAAGATCCCGAAGGGCGCGTGGTTTTGCGTTCTCACACCGGAAGGAAAAATGCTTTCTTCCGAGGAATTGGCGCAGAAAATCAAGAGCGTGAAGGTCTCCGGAAAAAGCAGCGCTTGCTTCCTGATCGGCTCGTCCTTTGGTATGGCAAACCGCTTGAAGCAAATGGCTGACTTTAAGCTTTCTATGAGTCCTATGACCTTCCCACATCACTTGGCGCGGGTTATGGTTTTGGAGCAGCTATATCGAGCGGAGGCCATTCAGGCCGGCAGTAAATACCATAAGTAGGATCAGAACTCTCCGCTATCGTACATCACAGCGGACAGGGCGCACAGCGGCGCTGTCTCGCAGCGCAGGATCCGTTTTCCTAGCGTGCAGACGGATAAGCCATACGCTTTCGCCTGTTCCACCTCTGTCGGCTCCAAGCCGCCCTCAGGGCCTGTAAGCAAGCTGACGGAGCTGTATGCGCCATTAGACAAGGCCATCTTTAAGGTGGTCGCTTGTTCGTTTTCATAAAACAGCAGCGCTTTGTCTGCTGCGGATGCCCGCACCAAAGCGTCTTTATAGGATTCAACCACCACGACCTGTGGTATCCGGCCTCTGCCAGATTGTTCTGCTGCGGAGGCCGCTATTTTTTGCCAGCGCTCCAGTTTTTTGGCCAAGCTTTTCGCGTCAGGTCTGGAAACACAGCGGCTGCTGGGAAAAGCAACGATCTCATATGCGCCCAGCTCTGTGGCCTTTTGGATCACATGCTCCAGCTTGTCGCCCTTTGAAAAGGCCATATAGACGCTTGCTTTTACCTTAGCCTCAGAAACGGATTCCTGACGACTGTTCACAACAAGGCTGATACGATCCTGACTTATGTCGCTGATCGTGCATTCGCACTCGTTGCCCTCACCGTCACAAACCAGAATATGTTCACCGGCCTTCAGCCGCAAAACCTTTGCGTGGGCGGCATTTTCGCCTGTCAGCACCAAAAATTGGGATGCCATTTGCTCCGGCTCAACAAAAAAACGCGTCATATGACTTTTCTCCTATTTCCTTACTTGTAATAACTGTAGTCGATATCTCCCTTTTGGGAGGTTGCGGTGATTTCCGATTGGGGAATGTCCAGCACATAGCGCTCGTAGGCATTGATCACCTTTGTTCCGTTGTATTCCCTCTCTCGGACATTTTCAATGCCGTAGTTCATGTGAACATGGCCATGGAGCCAGTATTTTGGCTTATACTTATCGATAAACTCCAAAAATGCGCCAAAGCCCCGGTGGGCGTAATCCTCACCGTCGCCAACGCCCTCCAAAGGCGCGTGGGACACAACGATATCAACGCCCTTGTGTTTACGGATTTTCCATTTCAGCTTAAAAATGCGCCAGCGCATTTCTGCCTCTGTGTACTGATGGGCGCCGGGTCTGTACTGACGGCAGCCGCCAAGTCCCAAGATCCGCAGGCCCTTGTATACGATCAATTTGTCCTCAATGCAGTCGCAACCCTCCGGTGGAAGCTTCTCGTAGCGCTCGTCGTGATTGCCGTGGACATACAAAAGCGGCACTCGCGTCATCGTCACAAGAAAGGACAGATACTGCGGCTTCAGATCACCACAGGAGATGATCAGGTCATATTCGTCTAAGCGGCCGGGAATGTAGTAGTCATAAAAGGCTTTGCATTCCACATCTGATAAGGCAAGAATCTTCACAAAGCTCCCTCCTTCTCAACGGGAATGGTATCCCGATAAACGCCCAGCTCCCGAACCATATCCTTGGCAAAGGGGGCGATTTCTTCAAAGGGCGGAATATAGCCGTCCACATTTTCACACAGCCAATCCATATGCAGTAATTCTTCCGGGGTAAATCCACGACCACCGGGATTTTTGACACTGCCATCCTGGGCAACGATCCGTCGATTAAAGGGGTCAACCAATCCACGACGCAGACCTTGGCGAAGCATTCTCGCCATGAATCGCACCCCATCCGGCAAGGTATCCGGAAGTGTCACGTCGATCACACCGCTGTCCATACCCCACCAGTAGTTCACCGCGCGCATATTGTTTTTGCCCTTTTCCCAAGTGCCGTTCAAAATCGAACGGATGACATTTTCATAGAAATTGCCCCACAGCCAAAT
>JAZLCU010000059.1:0-4477 GCA_045614325.1 Faecousia sp.
TCTCGCTGCCAGCGGCAAGTCTCTCGGCGCCCGGGAAGGTATCTTTTGCCCCATTATCTATTGAAAACAGGAATTTGCTGTGCTATACTGAAGAAAATGAAACTGGGAGGCTTTTCTCATGAACAAAGAAGCAGCCAAAATATTCAGCCGTGTGATTTTAGCGGACAAGCCTGTCCGCATTAAACTCTTGGGCGACTCCATCACCCATGGCCATAGCGGCACCGGTTTTCGTACAGACGGAGAGCAAATTATCCCCGGCGTCAACCGCAATCCCAACGGCTACTGCTGGGCAAACCTGCTGCGGGACTATCTGCAAAGCCGCTATAATTGCCAAGTGGTCAATAATGGTATCTGCGGTGTCTATACCCAATTTTTGATCGACCGCTTTGACGAATTGGTGGACGATGCGGACGATATCATCCTGTGTATGATCGGCACCAATGACCGCCATCAGTGGGAGTCTTCCGGCCCCAAAAAGACCAAGCAGCAGCGTATGCAGGAGGTTTACACCGACATCCTTAATTTGGAGGAGAAACTCCGCAAAGCCGGCAAACCCACGGTCTTTATGGTCAGCGTTCCGGCAGAGGGTGTCTACGAGGCGGAAGAGAGCGCCACGGGTGAGGAAGGTCGCTACTGGCGGCAGCTGCATATGGACGATATTCACGATCTGTATGTGAAGGCCTCTATCGAGCGGAATTTCCCTTTGATCGACCTGTTCAACTTGGTCCGCCAGTACTGCTGGGAGAACAATGTTGCCCTCAGCGAGCTGGTGAAGGACGGCTGCCACCCCAATGACCGTGGCTATGAGCTGATGTTCCGCTTGATCTTAAACGAATTGGGTTTTGCCCTTCCTACCAAATGAAAAAATGCAGGGGTAGCCGCGGCTATCCCTGCATTGTCTTTTAAACGGAAATATGGTATAATAAAGAAAAGGAGGTGTTACCATGGCCAAACTATCCGATCCGATCACGATTTTAAAAGGCATCGGCCCTACCAAGGCAAAGCAGTTCGCTGCCCTGAATATCTATACCTTGGAAGACCTGATCTGCCACTTTCCTCGATACTACGAGGATCGCACCCATTTGGTGCCCATCGAAAAGCTGGAGCCGGATGTTCCTGCCTGCTTTAAGGCCATGGTTATGAACACCCCCAGAACCAGCCATATCCGCAAGGGTCTGGACATTACAAAAGTGCAGGTAGCCGACTATTCTGCCCGGCTTACCTTAACCTTCTTCAATCAAAAATTCACCGCTGAGCAACTTCAGTACGGCAAAGAGTACATTTTCTACGGCGCTGTGTCCGGAGATTTCATCGGCTATAATATGACATCGCCGGTCTTTGAATCTTTGGACAGTTCGCCTTTGGTGACCCGCCGGGTGATTCCGGTTTATCCTTTGACCGCCGGCCTTTCCAACAAATCTGTTCTCAATGCGGTGCGGCAGGCCTTGGCTATTTGCGACCCTCCTGAGGAGATCATCCCCGAAGCCGTGCGGAATGCCTACGACATTCTTCCGGCGGAGCGCGCTTACTACGCCATCCACGAGCCCAACTCTATGGCGGAGGCGGAGGCGGCAAAGAAGCGGCTGATTTTTGAGGAGTTTTTCGTCTTTTTTGCCGGCCTTTCTTTAATGCGCAGCGTGCAGGCTATGAAGAAAACGGCTGCCTATGCCAACTGCGATTTGACCCCATTCTATAACGCGCTGCCTTTCACCTTAACCGGCGCACAAAGCCGTGCAATCAACGAGATTGTGGCCGATCTGCAGAAGGGCGCGCCCATGAACCGCCTTGTGCAGGGCGATGTGGGCAGCGGTAAAACAATGGTAGCCGCGGCAGCAGCTTACCTTGCTGTTCGTAATGGCAAGCAGGCGGCGATGATGGCGCCTACGGAAATTTTGGCTGAGCAGCATTTTGCCTCACTATCTAAATTGCTCACACCTTTGGGCATCACTGTGCAACTGCTCACCGGCTCTCAAACGGCCAAGCAAAAACGGCTGGCCCGGGAATCCATCGAATCCGGCACCGCCCAACTGATCGTTGGCACCCACGCGCTGGTCTCCGAAAATACGGTCTTTTCCGACCTTGGACTTGTGATCACCGACGAGCAGCACCGCTTCGGCGTGGCTCAGCGCTCCGCCCTCACCGGTAAGGGACAAGACCCCCACCTGCTTGTTATGTCCGCAACACCCATTCCCAGAACGCTTGCACTTTTGATGTATGGCGACTTGGATGTGTCCATTTTGGACGAACTGCCACCCGGCCGTGAGCCTGTGGACACCTTCTTGGTGAACGAAAGCTACCGACCGCGTATCAATGCATTTATCCGCAAACAGGTCGCACAGGGCAACCAGTGCTATGTGGTATGTCCTGCGGTGGAGGAGAACGAAGCCCTGAACCTGAAAGCCGCGGAAACCTGGGCGCAGACTCTCCAACAGGCTGTATTTCCCGATTTGCGTGTTATGCTGCTCCACGGCCAGATGAAGGGTGCAGACAAGGAGTGCGTTATGGCAGAATTTGCCGCCGGCGCAGCGGATGTGCTGGTTGCCACAACGGTCATTGAAGTGGGCGTTGATGTACCCAATGCCACCTTGATGGTTATTGAAGATGCAGACCGCTTCGGCCTGTCCCAGCTGCACCAGTTGCGTGGCCGTGTGGGTCGCGGCAAGGATAAGAGCTACTGCATTTTGACCTCTCACAATAAAAACAGCGAGACCCTCCAGCGGCTCAAGGCTTTGTGCCAAACCACCGACGGCTTTAAGATCGCCGAGGAAGATCTGCGCTTGCGTGGCCCCGGTGACTTCTTTGGCTCTCGTCAGTCGGGACTTCCTGTGTTCCGGGTAGCAAACCTTAGTTGTGATTTGGTCACCTTAAAGGCTGCTCAGCAGGCGTCAAGCGATTGGATCGACAAAGAGGGCGCGGCGGATACCCCGGAATCTGTTGCTTTGCGTAAGCGGATTGCCCAACTGTTCGCCCGTTCCGAAGGCACAATGAACTAAAAAAGAACCCAACAGAATTTCTGTTGGGTTCTTTTTATTCAGGTTTTTTCTCCGCGTTCAGCGGGTCAACCACAATATCAGGGTAGGGGTTGACAATGACTGTGCGGTGGGAGTGATAAATCACCATGCCCGGCTTTCTGTCCGGTGTTTTCTTCACCAGTTTCACCGGAACAACATCCACAGGGATATTCTGTCCGCCGGTACTTTCGGCATAGTAAGCGGCCAACTGGGCGGCCTGGGTGATGGTATCGTCGGGAGGTGTTACACCGGCACAGGCGATGACCACGTGGCTGCCGTGGACTTTGCTTGCGTGGAGCCAAATGTCGTCCTTTCGAGCCATTTTGAAGGTCAATTCGTCATTTTGGCGGTTGTTTCTACCCACATAAATGGTGTATCCGTCAGTAGATTGGAACTTCATCGGCTGCAGCTTTACAGCCTTCATCCGGCGCTTGGCGGTGTCCTGCTTCAGGTAACCACCTGCTTGCAGTTCCTGCCGGATCTCTTCCAATTCTGCCTCGGTTTCTGCTCGATTCAGTTCGTCCAGCACGCTTTGCAAATAGGTCAGTTCCTGCTGACCCAATTCAATCTGCCGGGTCAGTTCCTTCTCTGCGGTCTTCATACGGGCGTAATCTTTGTAGTATTTTGCCGCGTTCTGCTGAGGAGAAAGGGTGGGGGAGAGCGCAATCTCGATCTGCTCCATATTCTCTGAGTAGAAATCCTCGGCCATCACCTTTGTCTGACCCTTTTGAATTTTATGAATGTTGGCGGTGAGAATATCGCCCAACTGGCGAAGCCTTTCCCGGTTCGTGCTTTCCAGCCGTTCTTTTTCTTGAATGGCGATTTTTTTCGTTAAGCGCTGGCAAAGATTTTGCACATTTTTCCGCACGCTCTGGCTCTTTTGCCGCATGGCATCTTTCCGGTCGCGCACAGTGTAGAATCCATCTAACAACTGGGCAAAAGAATCGATGCGAGCGCACGAACCGTATTGCCGAATGGGGCAAAATGCAAATTGCTTGGGCGTGCCATCAGGTGTAGTATACAGATAGGGCGCAGGGTGATGGATATGCTCATTGAAGAACAAAGCCAGCTTCTCAGAAACAGCGGAAACATCCAAATTTGCCACCCGGGCATCCACATCGCCTGTGGCAAACAAAGCCGCTTCCCGGCAGACAAGAGGGGACAAGCCGCCAAAGAAATCCATCAGACGCTGGGCCAAAATATCCGCGCCGTCACCGGCCAAAACACCTGCAAAATCAGTAAAATCAGCAGGATTTTTCTTTTCAATGGGGTCGGGTTCTTGATAGTACATACCGGGCAGGGCCGGCCGCTTTGTGGTTTCGTCCAGACCGATCCGCCGCAGACAATCTATGATTCGATTGTCTGCGCCCAGCAGGTACAGGTTGCAGGTTCTGCCCATCAGTTCCGCAACCAGTTTCTTCTGTACCGCGTCGCCCATTTCGTCAATGCAATCAAAGGTAAAGGTG
>JAZLCU010000060.1:0-2142 GCA_045614325.1 Faecousia sp.
TGTGATGATGTACTATCTTAATGGTATCAATGCAATCGTTAGTGAGTGGTTGAAAAATAGGTGTGATAAATCTATTGAAGAATTATCAAAAATCGTAGTAACTTGTGTGTTTGGTTTGAACCGTGAATGACAAATTCCAATTTGTCGAACAGATAAAGGGCGCACTTCTATACATCGTATTCTGCCATGTAGTGCGAACAATGATAAAAGCCAAGCTGCATTTGCAGCTTGGCTTTAACTGTTTTACGACTATGCGAAGAAACCCTCGGGTCTTTTTTTATTTCACTTCCAATGTGCCCAGAAGCTCCAAAATCTGGCGGCAATGCTCCCTCTCCTGCTGAGCCATCCGGGCGAAGATCTGACCGTACTCCGGGTCGTTGGCCCGGGCCTCGTAGCGAGCCAGGCACCGCATCTCCCGGCCGTAGCACCGGCGGAGCATCACAGACACCGGCGCTTTCTCCATCGGTTGGGGCGCCGGCACCTCCGGCCGACCTGTTCCCTGCAAGGTGTAAATGCCCTTTAAGCAGGCCATATGGGCCTGCTCCTCCTGCCCCATTTTCCGTAAAATGGCGGCGTGATTGCCCTGCACCCGACGGGACAGAGATAAGTACACCGCCGCATCCGCCCATTCCTCTGCGATCATACCCGTTAGGCCTCGGGTAGGGTCCTCCGCCACGCTGCCCTGCACTCTCTGCCAGACCCGGGCGGCCTTTTCCTTGTCATAGCCTTCCATAATTTCCTCCTTTTGGCATATCGGTAATTACAGTATATGTGCTGCGCCCTGCAAATTTTCGGAAAATTTGTTGCACAGAGCAGGAAAATAACCCTTTCTTTTTTCGGTCATATGTGCTAATATAAAGAAAAGATGCGAAAAGGAGGCGCGAAAAATGCCCAGAACCAGCAACAAATCCCAACTGATATTGGAGTTTGTGAACCAATTCATCCACGAAAACGGCTTTGCCCCCTCCGTCCGGGAGATCGGCACGGCTGTGGGTCTGAGCTCCACCGCCTCGGTCAGCTACCACCTGCAGCAGCTGCAGGCCAAGGGTCTTTTGGTCTCCCCCGGCGAAAAGGGTCGCAAGCGCTCCATCGTCACCGCCACCCGTCCCGGTCAGATCCCCGTGGTGGGCGTGGTCACCGCCGGTATGCCCATTTTGGCGCTGGAAAATCAGGAAGGCACCATCTCTTGGGACGGAGATCCGGCCTGCTTTGCCCTCCGTGTCCGTGGCGACAGTATGATCGGCGCTGGCATTTTGAGCGGCGATATGGTCGTTGTCCGCCCCCAGTCCTATGCCGATGACGGTCAGATCGTGGTTGCCCGCATCGAGGACGAGGCCACCGTCAAGCGCCTTTCCCGGAAAGACGGCGAAATCTGGCTGCTGCCTGAAAACGATGCCTATCCCCCCATTTGCGGCAACGAGGCGGAACTGATCGGCCTTGTAAAAGCCGTAGTTAGAGAATATTAACAAAGAAAACCTGCAATTGCAGGTTTTCTTTTTACATAAAAAGGGCATTTTTCTGCAACTTTTTCTACAAAAAATGTTTACTTCTTCTCTGGAATGTGCTATACTATTTGCGCATTATTGAAAGTAAAGCAAAAAAATAACAAAATTAGGCGGCAAGGCGCTGCCTGAAAACAATTGAAAGGGGTATATTCAATGTCTCACAAGTATGTTTATCTGTTTACCGAAGGCAACGGTTCCATGCGTGAACTGCTGGGCGGTAAGGGCGCAAACCTGGCAGAGATGACCAACATCGGTCTTCCTGTTCCTCAGGGTTTTACCATCTCCACCGAAGCCTGCACCCAGTATTACGAAGATGGCCGTAGAATTAATGACAGCATTCAGGCTGAAATTATGGAATACGTAACCAAGCTGGAGACCATTACCGGTAAGAAGTTTGGCGATAAGGAAAATCCTCTGCTGGTTTCCGTCCGTTCCGGCGCTCGTGCATCTATGCCCGGTATGATGGACACCATTCTGAACCTGGGTCTGAACGAAGAGGTTGTTGAGGTTCTGGCTACCAAGTCCGGCAACCCCCGTTGGGCTTACGACTGCTACCGCCGTTTCATCCAGATGTACTCCGACGTCGTTATGGAAGTCGGCAAGAAGTACTTCGAGGTCCTCATCGACGAGATGAAGG
>JAZLCU010000061.1:0-22944 GCA_045614325.1 Faecousia sp.
GTGCTGGCCTCTCAGGCAGCAGATGAACTGCTGAATATCTCCGGCATTACCGCATCCTTTGTGCTGTACCCTGACGGGGAGAAGGTATTCATATCCGCCCGTTCCATCGGTGAAGCCAATGTGCAGGTGATCCTGGAGCCCTTGGGTGGCGGCGGCAACACGGCAACAGCCGGCGCGCAGATCACTGGAAGCACCGTCAAAGAGGTACTTGATCGTTTGGTCGCCTCTATCGATAAATTCTACGAAGAATAAGGAGAACAACTATGAAAGTTATTTTATTGCAGGATGTAAAGGGCAAGGGCAAGAAGGGCCAGATGCTTGAAATTTCCGACGGCTACGCAAGAAACTTCCTGCTGCCGAAGAAAATGGCCATCGAGGCAACCCCCGATGCCATCAATACTATGCGTATGAACGTTATGTCAGCTGCTGAGAAGGCAGCCAAGGAGCGCGCAGAGGCACTGGAGATATCCAAGCGTCTGCGTGAGATGACCGTCACCGTCACCGCCAAGGGCGGCGGCGCAGGCAAGCTGTTTGGCGCTGTTACCTCTCAGGAAATCGCCGATGCACTGAAGGCGCAGTCCGGCATCACTCTGGACAAAAGAAAGATCGTTATGTCCGACCCCATCAAGAATGTGGGCACCTATACTGTCCAGTGCAAGCTGGGCTATGAGATCACCGCGCCCCTGAGCGTAAAGATCGAGGAAGCGTAAAGAAACAAAACGAGTCAGAAAGGAGATTTGCGTATGGATGATGAACTGTTGACACGGCAGCTGCCCCAATCGTTGGAAGCAGAGCAGTCGGTTTTGGGTTCCATACTCATTGACAGCCGGTGTGTAGCCGATGTGATCGGCATTGTGCGCCCGGAGGACTTCTACCTGAAGCAAAATCGGGAGATCTACGAGGCTATTTACTCTATGTTCAACTTCTCCCAGAGCATTGATCCGGTAACCGTGCTGGAAAAAATGCGGGAGATGGGCGTGTATCACGACAATTCCCGTGACTATATCCAGCAGCTGATGACCATCACCCCCACCGCAGCCAACGCGGTGCGCTATGCCAATATCGTAAAGGATAAAGCCCTTCTGCGTGGCTTGGCAGACGCCTCTGCGGATATTTCCAAAATGGTGGAGACCCAAAAGGGCACCACAAGTGAGATTTTGGAAGCGGCAGAAAAGAAGATCTTTGCCATTCGCAAGGGTGAACGGGGCGACTCTCTGGAGCATATCGGTGTGACGCTGCACAAGGTGTTTGACCGATTGACCGAGCTGAGCCAGTCTGACTCTGCCATTCCCGGCTTGTCTACAGGTCTGCGGGATCTGGATAAAAAGATCAACGGTCTGAATAATTCTGACCTTGTGCTGATCGCCGGCCGTCCGGCAATGGGTAAGTCCGCATTTTCTCTGAACATTGCGTTAAATGTTGCAAAAAGGTACAATAAGACCGTGGCTATGTTTAACTTGGAAATGTCCCGGGAGCAGCTGGCTATGCGTCTTTTGGCTATCGAGAGCTTTGTAGACGGCCAGAAAATGGCTACCGGCAAGCTTTCCGAGGACGAGTGGAGCAAGCTCAGTATGGCATCCGTCAGCCTGAGCCAGACCGATATTCGTATCGACGATAACCCCTCCGTCACCGTGGCGGATATGAATGCCAAGTGCCGCCGGGTGGAGAATCTGGGTCTGGTGGTCATCGACTACCTGCAGTTGATGTCCGGCTCCGGCTACGGCAGAAACAGCGATAACCGCGTGAATGTGGTCAGTGAAATTTCCCGTTCCTTAAAGATCATGGCTAAGGAATTGAATGTGCCTGTAATCTGTTTGAGCCAGCTGTCCCGTGGCCCGGAAAGCCGTACGGACAAGCGGCCTATGCTGTCTGACCTTCGTGAATCCGGCGCTATCGAGCAGGATGCTGACGCAGTATTGTTCCTGTACCGTGATGAGTACTATAACGAAAACAGCGAGGATAAGGGCATTGCAGAATGTATCGTAGCCAAGAACCGCCACGGTGAGGTGGGCACGGTCAAGCTGCAGTGGGTGCCTCAGTATCAGACATTTGCTGACCGGGAGTGGAAGCATGCTGAATAAGCTGGTTGCGTTTATGGAGCGCTATCAGATGGTGCAGCCGGGGGATGCGGTGGTGTGCGCCGTTTCCGGCGGCGCCGATTCCATGGCGCTTCTGTGGGCGATGTATTTGCTGCGGGATAAGCTGCAGCTCCGCCTTTCTGCTGCCCATTTTAACCACGGCCTGCGCGGTGCGGAGTCCGATCGGGACGAAGCCTTTGTCCGGGATTTCTGCGCCGGCTATAAAATCCCCTTTTCCTGCGGTGCCGGACAGGTGACAGCAGGGAAGAAGGGCTTGGAGGCTGCTGCCAGAGAGGCCAGATACGCTTTTTTGCGTAGTCTGCCCGGCAAGATCGCAACCGCCCATACCGCCGATGACAACGCAGAAACGGTGCTGATGCACCTTGTTCGCGGCACAGGCTTAAAAGGCCTTGGCGGCATTGCGCCGGTCAATGGCAGCCTGATCCGCCCGATGCTTTCCGTCACCCGGGAAGAAGTGCTGGCATTCTTGGCTGAATACAGCATCCCCTATGTGGAGGACAGCACCAATGTCGAGGACGCGTTTTTAAGAAACCGCCTGCGGCACAATGTGCTGCCGCTTTTAAAGCAGGAAAACCCCGGTTTTGCGCCCAATCTTTCCGCCACAGCCCTGCGGCTGCGGGAGGATGAGGCGGCATTGGAAGTAGCCGCGGAAGCAGGGAAGACTAACAATGTGGTGGCTTTGCGCCGGCTGCAACCGGCAGTTCGCAACCGCGTTTTGTCGTCTTTTTTGCAGCAGGCCGGCGTAAAAGAGCCGGAGGCTGCCCATATTTCTGCGCTGGAAAAGCTGGTCTTTTCCGCAAAACCCTCGGCAAAAGCCCATTTCCCCGGCGGCATTACCGTGGCGCGAAATTATGATGCGCTGGAAGTGCTGACAGAGGAAGAAAGCCTGCTGCCGCAGGCATTGACCTGCCCCGGTGCTGTTCAGCTGCCGGATGTGCAGATCACCTGCAAAGCAAACACGCAAAAATCCAACACAGCCACTTCTTTTGCCGTTGTCCCCAGAGGCAAGCTGGTGGTGCGCTCTCGTGAGGCCGGCGATGCCATTCGCCTGTCCGGCGGTACGAAGAGCCTGAAAAAACTGTTTACCGACAAAAAGATCCCTGCCGCCCGGCGTGGCCGCGTTCCTGTGATCGCAGATGACGAAGGCGTGGTGGGCGTAATCGGGATCGGTGCAAACTTGGATAGAATTTCGGATGCTGACGATGCTGTCAGGATCGAGATCGAATACAGATAAAGAGATAGAAAACGGGAGGAAACCGAAATGGAGAAGGATATTCAGAAAGTACTTGTGACGCAGGAGCAGATTCAGGCCAAGGTGCAGGAGTTTGCGAAAATCTTTTCCGAGGAATATAAAGATAAGGACCCCATTTTTGTAGGTGTACTTAAGGGTGTGGTTATGTTCTTTGCGGATGTGGTACGCAATGTGACAATCCCCTGCGAAATGGACTTTATGTGCATTTCCTCTTACGGCGGAACCAGTACCACCGGCAATATTCTGGTCAAAAAGGATCTGTCTGTAGATATTAAAGGCCGCCATGTGGTGATTCTTGAGGATATCTATGATACCGGCAACTCTTTGGAGTTTGTCCATAAATATCTGCTGGAAAAGGAGCCGGCTTCCTTAAAGATCTGCACGCTGCTTGACAAGCCTGAGCGCCGCAGACCCGGCGTGACCCTCCAGCCGGAGTATGTGGGCTTCACCATTCCCAATGAATTTGTTGTGGGCTACGGTCTTGACTTTAACGAGCATTACCGCAACCTGCCCTATGTGGGTGTTCTGAAGCCGGAAGTTTACGAAAAATAAGGAGAGTTTCATACCTTGAAGAAACGCAGAACGATTATAGTTATCCTGTATGTGGTGATCCTTGCGCTGGCTTTTGCATGGATGCTGGGCCTGTTTGGCCCTAGAATGGACGACATCACCTATTCCGAGGTGATCTCGCTGTTTGAACAGGAAAAGGTCAAAAGCTTTGTGGTGGACGGTGATATCATCGAGCTTCGCCTGCACACACCCTATGAAAGCAAATACCAATTGGTGACCACATTGGCAGACCCGGAAGGGTTCCGTCAGGATATGTGGCCTGCTTTGCAGGAGCAGTCCCAGTCCGGCCTGCTGGAAAGCTACCATTTTATTGCCGGCGATGAGCTTTCTCCCTACGATTTTATTTTGCCTGTGATTTTGGCAGGCCTGGTGCTTCTGCTGGTGTGGATGTTCATTATGGGCCGGGCCAATCAGAATAACCCTATGGCCAATTTCGGCAAGGCTCGCACCGGCATCGGCCAGCCTGACGGCAAGAAGATCACCTTTGCCGATGTGGCAGGTGTGGACGAAGAAAAGGCCGAGCTGCAGGAGGTCGTGGATTTCCTGCGTAATCCCAAGAAGTTTACGGATATCGGCGCAAAGATCCCTCACGGCATTTTGCTTGCCGGCGCACCCGGTACCGGCAAGACGATGCTTGCCAAGGCTGTGGCCGGCGAGGCGGATGTTCGATTCCTGTCCATTTCCGGCTCCGACTTTATGGAGATGTATGTGGGCGTGGGCGCCAGCCGTGTCAGAGACCTGTTTGATCAGGCAAAGCGGATCGCACCGGCAATCATCTTCATTGACGAGATCGATGCCGTCGGCCGTAAGCGCGGCACAGGCTTAGGCGGCGGTCACGACGAGCGTGAGCAGACCCTGAACCAGCTTTTGGTAGAAATGGACGGATTTGGCCGTACAGAAGGTGTGATTGTTCTTGCAGCCACCAACCGCCCGGACATTTTGGACCCGGCGCTGTTGCGTCCCGGCCGGTTTGACCGTCAAATCTATGTAAATACCCCCGATGCCAAGGGCCGCGAGGAGATTTTGAAGGTCCACGCAAAGGACAAGCGGTTGGATGCCTCTGTCTCTTTGAAAACGGTTGCGATGGCAACCTCCGGCTTTACGGGTGCAGATTTGAGCAATCTGCTCAATGAAGCAGCTATCTTGGCCGCTCGTGAAAACCGCCCTGTGCTGTGTATGCAGGACTTAAATGAGGCGATGATGAAGATCCTGGCAGGCCCTGAAAAGCGCAGCCGTGTCCGCCTGCAAAAGGATCTGGAGATCACCGCCTACCACGAGGCAGGCCACGCAGTGGCTATGTATAACCTGTCCACCCACGATCCGGTTCACCAGATCTCTATCATTCCCAGAGGCCGCGCCTTGGGTCTGACTTGGACACAGCCTAAGGAAGACAGTAACCACCTGACCCGTAATGAAATGTACGAGCAGATCGTGGGTCTGTTGGGCGGCCGCGTGGCGGAGGCCCTGTTCCTGCAGGACATCTCCACCGGCGCATCTAACGACATCGACCGCGCCTCCAAGCTGGCCCGGGATATGGTGGCAAGATTTGGTATGTGCGAAAGCCTTGGCACCGTGTCCTACACCAGTAATGACGAGGTGTTCATCGGCCGTGACTACGAGAAGACCAAGAGCTACTCCGAGAAGGTCGCCGGCACCATCGATGACGAGGTGAAGGCCATCGTCGACAAGGCCTATGCCCATTGCGCCGAGATCCTGAAAAAGGATACGGACAAGCTAAAGCGCGTAGTGGAATTCCTGATGGAGAACGAAACCATGACCGGCCAGCAGTTTGCTGACTGTATGGCGGATAAGCAGATCAGCTCTGCCGAGGAATCCACCCTGTTCGATTCTTTTGAAAATAAGGAATAAAAGAAAGAACCTGCAACCCTAAGTTGCAGGTTCTTTTTGTTACAGAGCATAAATGAAAATAGCCAAAAATTGAAGCAGACTTCCGGCTACTACAAAAATGTGAAAAACCGAATGCATCCAGCGGATCTTAGAGCCGATGCCGTACAGCACCGCGCCGACAGAATAGACGATGCCACCGGCCAAAAGAAGCAGAAAACCCGGCCGGGACAAAACCCGTAACGCTTGCGGCAGAAAGAAGATGATGGCCCAGCCCATTAAAATATAGCAGATCATAGAAAAAACATTGTACTTCTTCAGGTCGATGGCAGTGAGCGTGGCTGCCAAAATGGCCAGCGACCATTGAACCGCCAAAAGACTCCAGCCAAGGACAGGGAAGATAGGCACAAAGGAAACCAGCAGAATGGGCGTATAAGTGCCACAAATCAAAAAATATATAGCGCAGTGGTCTATGACCTGCATCACCTTTTTGCCCATAGACGGGCGCAGACCGTGATATACGCTGGAAATGGCATAAAGCGCAATCATCGTAAAGCCGTAGATGATGGACCCCACCAGAGCCTTGGTGTCAGAAAACAGAAGAGATTTTTCCATACACAGGCCTAGCGCAAGGATCCCCAGCGCACCACCTACAATGTGGGATACCATATTCATAATCTCTTCTCCTTGGGTATAGTCGGGAAGAAGTCTGTCCTTTAATTTGATTCGTCCGGTCATAAGGTGTCCGCCTTTCTTGGTTATGCTACCAGTATAGCCAACTGACGGGCAAAAGACACCCTACTGCAGCAAATCGGTCCTTTGAAGAGACATTTGCAGGCAATTCTACCGGCAGTAGAGGTCCTCTACTGGGTGAGGGCAGCGGATATAATGTGCATAGTGTACAATTTTGGGGGTGATTTTTCTGCGTCCAAACAGGCCTTATACGAAAAATTTCCATACTTTTTTAGCGATATCTATGCTATAATATTATCAGTGGCGGTGAACATACCGCACTTGCGCAAAAAAGGAGCCGTTATGAATAATATTTTGTTCTTCTTGACACCAAAGGCATTATGTGCCTTTGTGTATGATGATTATACCATTCGTCAGGCGCTGGAAAAAATGGAGTCGGCAGGCTATGCGGCTCTCCCGATTTTGAACAAACGGGGCGAGTATCGCGGTACGCTGACCGAGGGTGACCTGCTGTGGGCGCTGAAGAATATGTGCTATATGGATATGCGCCAGGCAGAGGCCCGGCGGATCATGGAGATCACACGTCGTAAGGATAATGTTCCTGTCCGCGTGACAGCGGATATGAAGGACTTGGTGCAGCGTGCCAGCAGCCAGAACTTCGTGCCGGTGGTGGATGATAAAGACACCTTCATCGGCATCATTACAAGACGGGCGATCATCAATTATTGTTCTCAGCAGTTTTTTACCGAAAATTAAATACATAAAATACCACCCGAATTCCTCGGGTGGTATTTTCTATGGTTGAAAAATTCACGAAAATCTGTTAGAATAAATAAAACTATGCCCTGGAGGAAGACCATGAACGATGAGAAACTGAAAGCGGTGCTTGGCAAAAACATTGCTTCTTTTCGCAAGCAGCAAAGATTGACCCAAGCAGGTCTTGCAGAAAAACTGAATTATTCCGACAAAGCGGTTTCCAAATGGGAACGGGGCGAATCGATCCCCGATGTGCTGACGCTGGTGCAGATCGCCGATCTGTTCCAAATCAGCGTGAATGACTTGCTTACAGATCCCAACGAATTGCCCGAACACACCGGCGTAGTGGTGGGCAAAATGGAAAAGGCCGTGGAAAAGACCCTGAAGCGGAAAGCGGACAAACAGAGCATTCTGGGCTTAAGCTCCCTGATCGTGTGGTTCGTTGCCACCTTGCTGTTTGTGATCTTGTCGTCACTGGAGATCGGCAGAAGCTGGATGGCCTTTGTGTATGCGCTCCCGGCCAACGGGATCGTGCTGCTGAGTTTACTTTCCGCCTGGCGGGATTTCCGATTCAATAAGCTCATAATCTCTGTGATCGTGTGGGGCGGACTTCTGAGTGTCTATAGTTCCTTGCTGGTATTTGCAAGTGCAAACATTTGGAAACTGTTTTTGCTGGGAATTCCCGGTCAGCTGGCGATCTTTTTCTGGTTCCGGCTGTTCCGCAAGCCTAAGGAGATAAAAAATGGATAAAACAGCTCTGCGCCGTGAGATCCGTGAGAAAAAACGCGCTATGACCGTGGAGGAGATCCGTTGCCGCAGCGAAAAGTTGGGCGAACTGTTTCTTGCGACGGAGGAATATAAAAAGGCCAAAGCCATCTATGGCTATCTGCCCTACAATCAGGAAGTCTACACCGTTCCAATACTGGAGCAGGCCTTGCTGGACGGTAAAAGAGTAGCTGTCCCGAAGGTTTACGGGGATACGATGCGCTTCATTTGGCTGGACGACTTAACGAAAGTAGAAAAGAGCAGTATGGGCATTCCTGAGCCGATAGCCGATGAACCTGTGGCAGATGATACAACAGCCTTGGTGCTGATGCCGGGATTGGCCTTTGACAGAGCCGGACACCGGATCGGTTACGGCGGCGGTTTCTACGATAAATTTTTGGCTGCAGAGCCGACCCACCCCACGCTGGCTCTGTGCTATGATTTTCAAATGCTGGAACACTTGGAAACGGAGGAATTTGACATTCCTGTAGATCAGGTGCTTTGGGCATAGAATGGAGAGAAAATGAAGTATATTGCCGTAATTCTGATCGCTGCGGTTGTGTTTGGTCTGTGCTATCTGGTCGATAAAGGTTTTGCTAAACTCTTTCGCTCCCAAGCCCAACACAGAAGCGGTCTGTCCGTGAGGCTGAACAAACGCTATGGCTCCATTGGTCTGCTGCTGATCGTTTTGGGCGTTGCCGCGATTTTTGCAGGGATAAACAGCAAAGACGGTTGGGTGTTGCCTGTGGGCGGCGGTGTGCTGATCGTGATGGGTGTGGGCCTTGTGGTGCATTATATGTCTTTCGGCGTGTTCTATAATGAGGATGCGTTCATCATCAGCCACTTGGGAAAAGCTGATACCACTTATCGCTATAAAGATATTTGCGCCCAGCAACTTTATAATAATCAAGGCCATACGCTCATTGAATTACATTTATCAGACGGATGCACGCTGCAGCTGCAAAACACTATGCCCGGCGCATATACTTTTTTAGACTACGCATTTGTTGCCTGGTGCAAACAGACGGGACGGGAGCAGGGCGACTGCGCCTTCTATGACCCGGCCAAGAGCTGCTGGTTCCCCCCGGTGGAGGAAGAATGATGCATATTCCGTCAGTGACCACAGATAAAATTGAATTGGCATCTTTCTACGATGCTCTTCAAAAGGCCAATGAACCCAACGAAGAATACGATGTAGAGCGCTGGCTGTATGTGCCTAATTTTTATTCCGAGTATCGGTATATCTTAGGAACCCGAGGCAAGAACCCCTTGATCTGCGTGGGCATCAACCCGTCCACCGCCAAGCCCGGAGATCTGGATAACACCTTAAAATCCGTGGAGCGGATCGCCCTCGGTAACGGCTTTGACAGCTTCATTATGTTCAATGTCTATGCCCAACGGGCAACAGACCCGGACACTATGGAAAAAACCTGCAACGACGAGCTGCACCGGCAGAATTTGGAAGCCTTTCGCTATGTGCTTTCCATTTCCGAGAAGCCGGCGGTTTGGGCTGCGTGGGGCACGATCATCGAAAAACGGGACTACCTGCCTCAGTGCCTGCAGGATATGCTGGCTGCCGGTCAGGAATACGGCGCCCAGTGGTACTGCGCCGGCCGGATCAGCAAAAAGGGCCATCCCCACCACCCCCTTTACCTGCAGAAAAACGAAAAGATTCGTCCCTTTGATGTGGACGCGTACTTAAAAACCTTATAAACCAAGGGAGAAACATCATGGAAAACGAATGCGAAACCTGTTGGTATTACGACTACGACGAAGAATACGACGAGTACTATTGTAAATTAGATTTAGATGAGGATGAGGTGTACCGGCTGTATACCAATCCCAAACCCCGTTGCCCTTACTATCGGCAGGGCGATGATTACACGCTGGCAAGGAGACAATAAATGAAACGAATTGCAATACTTTTGTTGGCTGTTTTGCTGCTTGCAGGCTGCGGAAAAAGAAAGCAGACACAAGAACCCACAGATACCACCAATACAAATCAGGTGCTGATTCCTGAGCTCTATCAGCCGGGCAGCTCTGTGGAGCAAGCCACCGGCGGTGCGCTGAAAACCTATCCGCTGACGGATACAACGGTTTCCGGCATTTATCCGCTGGGTATGAACCTGTTGATCGCAGGTGAAAAACAGCTTATGGTCGTGTCCGGAGAGCGCGGTCAGGTGCTTGTAAAGAAAGAGGCTGAGCAGGACACCAGATTTTCCCGGGTGACAGCCTCTGCTACCGGCGTAGCTTATTATCTGTCCGGCAAGCGGCAGGTGGTAGTCCTCAATCCCCAGCTGCAGGAAGTGAACAGAGTCACGCTGCCTGAGGATATGATCGAAGGCCCGATCATCAGCCTGACCAAAAGCGAAGTGTATTATTCCAACGGCAAGGAAGTTCGGGCGCTGCACCTGATCACCGGCATTACACGCTTGGTGCGTCAGCAGCTGGTGGCCACCCAATCTCTGCGAGGTGCTTACTTTGATGACAATGTGCTGCTTTGTCGGCTGACTGAGGGCGATACCGCTTCCGATGTGTATATTTCTTCGGAAACCGGCCAGACCCTTTCTGTTGACAGCGGTATTTCCAATATGCAGACCTATGGCGAGCGCTTTGTTCTGCAGCATCTGGACGGTGTTTTGCGGCAGACAGTTTTCGGCACCCGCGGACAGCAGGCACAAATCCTTGCCCTACCTACCGGAGCAAGCTGCTTTGGCGTGTTGGCTATGGATGGTGCTGTCAGCAGCGTGAAAGCGGACAACATCAGCACCCTTGCTTTTTACAAGCTGGATTCCGGCAAGCGGACCGCGCAAGTCACCCTGCCTGCTTATCAAACCCCTAAGGCCATCAGCTGTGACGGCACCTATATCTGGATTCTGATCAACGATGACATTACCACCCAAAAGACCGTGTATCGCTGGGAGATTGCAAAATCTGCTGTGCAGGATGAAACGGTCTATGCCGGTCCTCACTATACAGCGGACAATCCCGACACAGAGGGCTTAGCCGCTTGTCAGACGCAGCTGGCAGCCATGGAAGAGAAGCATCGAATCTGGGTAGCAGTCTGGAAAAATGCTATGAAATATGCCGGCACCCACACCATCGTGCCTGAGCATCAGACCTCGGTGCTGACAAGAATGCTCACCGAACTGGAGGAGGCGATCACTCAGCTGCCCGACCGTTTCTTGTATGAAACAATGAATCGGAAGCGTATGCGTATCGCATTGGTGCGAAGCATCGATGATGGTGAGGATACCGCCCAGTTCTGGAAGGACGGCGTTTGTTACATTCTGATTTCCGCTAAGGCAGATGTGGCCAAATCCTTGTATCAGGGCATCGCCTATGCGGTTGACAGCTATGTAATTGGCAACAGCCGTGACTATGACACATGGAATGCGCTGAACCCTGAGGGCTTTGCGTATGCCTACGACTACAATGTGCCGGATAATTCCCAATATCTGTCCGGAGACGGTCAGGCCTTTGCGGACAGCAAGGCTATGAGCTATCCCCACGAGGACCGTTGCAGCATCTTCAGCAATGCAATCGTCACCAACAACAGCGCAATGTTCCGGTCTGCCACCATGCAGGCAAAGCTGAACGCTGTGTGCAAGGCGATCCGCGAGGCGTATCACTTGGAAAAGAGCACAAAGACCTATGTATGGGAGCAGTATCTGACTGAGTCACTGGCCTATGTGGAGCCGCCGACCCCGGAAAAATAAAAATACTTCGGGAATATATGTAAAAAAGGAAGAAACACATAATTTTTTCTTGACGAAAAAGCGGAATGTGCTATGATAGTCGAGGAAAATCAGATATTTATAAATAATACATACTTTTTTCACATATATGGAGTATTCTAGCAGAAAACACGAATAGGAGTTGTTTTATGGATACATACGAGAATGATCAGGTTGTAGAGCCTGTAAAAAAATCTCCGTTTGCAGATTCTCCCTACGAGTGCGCTTATGTAGAGCCGGAGTTGCCGGAGGTATATGAGCCTGAGCAGAAACCGCAAAGACCGCGCCGTGGTTTAAAAATCATTGTGTCCCTTGCTGTGTTGGTGGCTTGCTGCGTAGGCACTGCTGCCGGTGTGTCCTATCTCTGGCAGAGCAGATTGGCCAATATGGAAACTGCGCTCGATGAGAAAATTGCGGCTCTGGAGCAGCTTTATTCTGAGCAGCAACAGCAATCCACTACCCAAAAGCCTACACAGACACCTCCTACCAACGAAGGTGCTAAGACCCCCGGTCAGGTGTATGCGGAAAATGCCCCTGCTGTGGTTACGATCGGCGCTATCTATCAGACTTCCGATGGCACAAAGGAAAGCCGCGGCTCCGGCTTTATCGTCACCTCCGACGGCTATGTGGTCACAAACTGCCATGTTGTTGAGGGCGCAAGCTCTGTTATGGTGCAGACCTTCGGCGGCGCAACCTATGATGCCACCGTAAAGGGCAGTGATGTCAATAACGATGTGGCCCTTCTGAAGATAGAAGCAGAGGACCTGCCTACAGTATCTTTTGGCAGCAGCGATAACCTGCAGGTCGGTGATCAGGTGGTAGCCATCGGTAACCCCTTGGGTGAACTGACCTTTTCGATGACGGTGGGCTATGTGAGCGCCAAGGATCGCGTTGTGAATACACAAGGCGATTCCATCACAATGCTGCAGACCGATGCAGCCATCAATGCCGGAAACTCCGGCGGTCCGTTATTTGATATGAACGGCAAAGTAATCGGTATTATCACCGCCAAGTACTCCGGCAACAGTAGCTCCGGTGCCAGCATCGAAGGCCTTGGCTTCGCCATCCCCATCGACGATGTGACAAGCATCATTTCTGACCTGAAGGAATTCGGTTATGTCAAGGGCGCCTATTTGGGTGTAAATGTTCGCGATGTAAGTGCTGACGCCCAAAGCTATGGCATATCTGCCGGTGCTTATGTGACCAATGTTATGAAGGGTTTGGCTGCAGAAAAAGCAGGCGTGAAGATGGGTGATATCATTGTCGACCTTGGCGGCTACACGGTGGATTCTGTCACATCTCTGACCCGGGTGCTCCGTCGTTTTGAGCCGGGACAGACCGTTTCTTTGACCGTGGTTCGAAACGGACAAAAGATCTACTTGTCTATCACCTTGGACGAAAGACCCGAGCAACAAAGTTCTACCAACCAAAACAACAATGCCGACAATAGCGGCAACAACAACGATTCCTTCGGTCAATGGTTTGAAAACTGGAAGGATTACCTGTCTCCGTTTTTTGGAATCGGCTGATATTAAGAGAAAGATAACTGAATGTTTTTCGCGTTTGTGAAACATAATAAACACCGAAATATTCAGGATAATGGGAGGAAACAAAGTGAAAAAGCGGGAAATGAGCCCCAAAACAAAGAAAACACTGCTCATTGTGCTGATTTCAGTGCTGTCTTTGATTCTGCTGCTGTTGGTAGCGGGCTTCATTTATATGGATAGTATGCTGAACCTGATCAATAAAAATCCGGATGACAGCACAATGTCGTCTCAGGAAGTCAGTGAGTTTCTGGAGAACGAGGAGGACGATGAACCCATCGACCCCAGTTTTACAGGAACAATAGAAACGACAGAGGAAACAACCGAAAAAGAGGAAGAGCTGGTATATGTTCCTTTGAACGGTGACGATAATATAATCAACATCATGCTCATCGGTCAGGACCGTCTTCCCGGTCAGGGACGCACTCGTTCCGATACGATGATTCTGGTTTCGGTAAACAAGAAAACCAATGAGATCACGATGACCTCGTTTATGCGAGATATGTATGTGTCGATCCCCGGTTATGAGAAAAACAAAATGAACGCCACCTACGCGTTCGGCGGCATGAAGCTTCTCAACAAGACCTTGGCGATGAACTTCGGCGTTCATGTTGACGGCAATATCGAAGTCGATTTCGACGGATTTACAAAGGTCGTGGATATGGTAGGCGGCATTGATATTAAGTTGACCAGTGCCGAAGCTGCATACCTGAACAAGTTTGGACATGAAGCACAGGCAGGTATGAACCATCTGGACGGTGCCGCAGCACTAATGCACGCTCGTGATCGCACCTCCGGCGGCAGCGATTTTGGCCGCACTCAGCGCCAGAGGAATGTACTGAACCTGATCTTTGAGAAGTGCAAGAAAATGAATCTGGTGCAGTTGAACAACTTGCTGACCAACATTCTTCCGATGGTCACAACAGACTTGTCCAACAAGGAAATTCTCAGCTATCTGACCGACATTTTCCCCATTCTCAGCGGTGCTGAGATTAAGACCCAGAGCATCCCTGCCGAGGGCACCTACGAATATGGCTATTCGGATAAGGGCAGAAGCGTTCTGTTTGTTGACTTTGAAGCAAACAGAGATATTCTGAAGAAGGTCAACGGCGTTAAAAAATAAATAAAAAGGGACGCGTTTTGCGTCCCTTTTTCATATAAAAAAGAGGTCGATGATAATCATCGACCTCTTTTTTGTTACAGTAACATCAGGTTGCGCAGGAAGCGTTTTGCAACAGGATTTTCCAGTCGCAGATCTGCCATGCAGATGATATAGCGCTTGCCCTCGTATTCCTTTTCACCAACAACAGTTCGCATAACATTATCCACATAACTGCTGAGGATCGGGCGGAAGCCGTCGTTTGCTTCGAAGCAGCTGGGACAAATAGGTGCCAGCCGATCCAGCTTGGCATCGTACCACATTCTGAAGTCGGTGGGCTCAAACTCGGCAACAGCAGGGTGACCGGTATCCCGGGACACGAAGTAGAGGGGCGTGTGAGCGCGCTTGGTGGACTTCATAATGGTCTCACCGGCGATCTGGTTCTCACCCTCCTCCAAGGAGGTGATCAGCACGATGTTGTCGTTTTCGGGAATTTCCACATCTTCAAATACTTCAATGGGGAATTCCTGATGGGAAACCACCTTGCCATTTGTGTCGAGCAAAATTGCCTTTACACAGAACTTCTCACGGTCACAAACCTGAGGAGCTGCGAAATCACAGCTTGCCACATACTCAGCGGTGCAGGCGCCGGCCTGAACGGGCGTGGTGCCTACCATAACCACCTCGTCGCCCTTGTGCAGTTCGTAGCGTACAGACCAGCCATCTGCCAAGACCTGATTGGTGTCGTTGCAGATGTGGGTTTCAAGGCTTACATTCTCACCAACATAGTAGGTGAAGCGGTCGCTGCGCAGGGTGACCAGAATCGGTTCCAAAGCTTGCTGATAAGCGAAGAATGCAGGCTTGGGATTGCGCTCGCAGTCCATAATGGTCTTCATCCAGCCTGCGGGCCAAGCATCGATAAACAGATGGATCGCAATGGAGATCATTCTGGGGTCTCTGCGGAAGCTCTCGGTCATTACCTTAGCGGCAAAGGCCTGATGGGCCTGCGTTGCGGTGACCCATTCCTCCAAGGTCTTGGGGGTCTCGAAGAAATAGCCGTGGAATGCCTTGGACTGAGAGCAAAGAATGTTGTTAGGATCAAACGGCTCTTTCAGCCATTCGGCCGGATATCTGCGCTTCATCAGGTCCGCAAAGTCTAGACCCTCAGTGCCGAACTCACCGCAGCCGTAGTACCAGCCGGGTGCAACCTCCTGAGCAAAGCCGCGGTAGAGCTTGCCGAAGTCAATCTGGCTGCCGTTGTACCACAGCGTGTAGCAGTGCATATCCGGCATTGTGTCCCGGGTAGGGGGATCAAAGTCACCGTCAATGTGCTTGATAATGTAGCCGGGGGCGTTGTAATGGACAACCCGGTCACAGACCTCAAAGAACACTTCCATTTCCTCGCGGAGCATGTGGCGATGGGGTTCTTTGCCGGCATCGGCCCAGGGCTCATTCATATAGGAAATCAGCACGTTGCAGGGGTGGCTGCGAATCAGACGCATCATTTCCTCTGTCTGACGGGCGCCCTCGATCATCTTGTTGCGGCGCATAACGCCGAACAGAGGCAGGTCAGTTTGGGTCATCAGACCCAACTTGTCGCAGTACTCATAAACCTCAGGCTGCACAGGCCGCTGGGTCAGCCGCCAGAAGTTCATATTGCAAAGCTTGGAGATGAGAATGTCATCGATCAGCTGGTCAAAATCGCCGCGCACAACATCCTGCTGCTCAAAGCCCATAGTGTTGGCACCGCGCAGACGGATCTTCTCGCCGTTTAAGTAGAACATACCCTTTGTTTCGGACTGGGTGTCCTGGGTGAAGCTGCGCATACCGAAGGAGACCTTGTCGCAATCGACCACCTTGTCACCATAGGAGAGCGTCACCTGCATCTGGTACAGATAAGGTGCATCCAACTGCCACAGCACAGGATCAGGCAGCTCCAGAGGGATCTTATAAATGTTCTTGCCGTGCTTGGCCAGCAGAGGAGATTGCTCACCCTTGTCTTCGAAAACAGGCTTATATTCCTTGC
The DNA here is from genome assembly GCA_045614325.1 of Faecousia sp. Lineage (GTDB taxonomy): Bacteria > Bacillota > Clostridia > Oscillospirales > Oscillospiraceae > Faecousia. Next base: position 16,387 of record JAZLCU010000061.1, read on the forward strand.
CCTCGAACAGAGTGGCCTCAAAGTTCTGACCGTAGAGGGAAAGGGAGAAAGAAACTTCTTTTGACTCGTAGGTGGTGTTCTCCACCTCTGCCCACAAGGTGATGGCGCTGTTTTCAAGGTCGGTCTGCACATAAAGATCGGTGATGCTGCAGGTGTCACGCACATCGATGAAAACCCCTTGATAAATACCCATACCGGGAGGGCAGTGGTGCCAGCCAATCTGGGGATCATCCCAACCCACACCGGTGTAAGCGTAGAGCTTGTCGCCCTCAATGATCACAGGATCGGCGATGCCGCCGATGCCGGTGCCGCGATAAGAGAAGTCGTTCTCCAAGCGGATTTCCAGCGCATTTTCACCCTCGTGAACAAACTCGGTAATGTCAAATTCAAATTCACCGAAGAAGCCCTCGTGAGAGCCGACAAATCTGCCGTTCACATAGACGATGGCAATGTAGTCAGCACCCTTGCAGCGGAAGAATACGGCCCGGCCGTCAAATTTGTTCAGGGTAAAGGTGGTGGTGTATGTATGGACGGCGTTGCCCAGAGGTCCGCCGTAATGAGGGATCGTGATTTCCTCTTCGCCGTTGAACAGGAAGTTCTTCAGCGCCTGTGTGTCCCGATAAACGGGCATAGCAGGTGCCAACTCCTGCAAAAACGGCTGGTACTTGACTCGCAGGTCTGCCAAGGCTTCGTAAAGCTCCTCCTTGGTAGACATTTTGTGGGGCAGGGGCATAGCGTCAAACTTACCCTCTGTCAGCACGCAGGGATTTTTAACAAAAGGAATGGGCTGGGGTTCGATCAATGCCTTGTCAGAAGATTCCGCGCCCTGCTGAGCGAATTGCTCAAACATTTTCGCGGCATTATTCTCAATTTTCTTGGGCATAAGGTAGCCTCCTTGCTGCTTTATGTTATAATACCTAAATTCTACCATATATCATCACAGAATTGCAAGGAGAAATACAGCAGAAATTGCACAAAATGCTTATAAATCCTGGGTTTTTAGCAGCTGGCACAGATTGTCGCAGATTTGCCCCTGCAAATCACTGCCACGCAGAGCCTCAACCATAGCGGCCTTTTCAAACCGACAGCCGCAAAGGGCAGCCTCCACAAGACCGGGCAGATCCCAATCCATCGCGTCTGAGTACAGCTTCACGGCCTTAATAAGGCCGTCCTTTGCGTCCAGCTGCAACTGTACATGTCCCCACGGGAAGTGATCTTCGCATTGGAATGTGAAGGACAGGGGAGAGCCGTACAGATACTCCCAAGTGCCGTATTGAACGCGCAGTTCGTCTACGGCTTGCATGTCGGCATCACCCAAAGTCACGGCAGTGGCATCCATTCCATATACCTGGGAAAAGGCTCTCACCATATATTCCTTCATGGTTTCGATATTCAGGGCAGGGGAGAGTTCCTTCAAATTCACCACACGGGAACGAACGGAAGAAACGCCCTTTGCCTCCAACTTTGCCTTGGGAGGGCTTAAATACCGACCCAGTTTATCCCTGTCCACATCAATCATAATGGTTCCGTGATGATAGGCGTGGGTCTGATTTTGATAAAAAGCGTTGCCGGAGAACTTTCTGCCGTCAGCCAGCAGATCGTTCCGACCGGATTTCTCCGCCTGAATACCGGCAAATTCACAGGCCTTTTGGATCACGCCCAATTGCTTGTCCAAGTCGTAATCCTCTTTACACATAATAAATGTGAAATTCAAATTTCCCAAATCGTGGAAAACGGCGCCACCGCCGGAGAGTCGACGGGCCAAGGTGCCGCCTTCCTCCTCCAAAAGAGAGGTTCGGCATTCCACCCAGGCATTCTGATTCCGTCCGATGACAACGGTGTTTTGATTCTGCCACAAATAGAGTAGACACTCTCCCGGCTTGGTCATATCCATCAAGTGCTTTTCCAGCGCCAGGTTCTTGTGAGGGTCAAATCCTTTGCTTTCAAAAATACGAAGTTGTGTGATCATAGTAACACCTTTCAAATAAATTTCACTGTTATTATAAAATACGCCCAAGTATCCGTCAATAACATTTTTGTTAAAAACACTTGACAAAATTTGTGTTAAGATGTTATATTTGTTACATTGAAAAATAATTATAACATTCGAGGTGTGACAATGAATCATATTCGTTTAGAGAAAATGAAGGCGCATATTGAAAAGAAGAATGTGGTCACTATTAAGGAACTGCAGAAAATGTTCCCGGATGTATCGCTTATGACCATTCACAGAGATTTGGATGTGCTGGCAGAGGATGGCGTTTTGGTCAAATTCCGCGGTGGCGCCAAGTCTGTACACCACAGCAGTGACCCGGAATTTGAGGTGCGGATCGGCGCAAATAATGCAGGCAAGATGACCATCGCCCAAAAGGCGATGGAGCTGGTGCAGCCCCACAGCTCGATTTTTTTGGATGCTAGCACCACCAATTTGATGCTGGCCAGAAGCTTGCCGGACATCAATTTGAACATTTTTACCACAGGACCCAGTATTGCCTTGGAATTGTGCAAGCTTCACAACCCTGTCGTTACCCTGTGCTGCGGCACGATCAACCGTAAAAACCTGGCGCTTTCCGGCCAAAACACGCTAGAAATGCTGGAAAAAATCAACATTGATACAGCGTTTATCGGTGTGTCCGGCTGCAGTGTGGACGCAGGCTTCACCTGCGGCACGGAAGGCGATATGCTGGTCAAGCGCCTGGTCATCAAAAAAGCCCGTACCAGCGTTGTGCTGTGTACAAAAGAGAAGCTGAAATGTTTAATGCCGTATACCTTCGCAAACTTCTCTGATGTGGACTACCTGATTTCCGATGAACCCCTGCCAGAGGTCTTCCAGATGGCGGCTAAGGAAACAAAATTAAAGATTCTGTAATGATGCAAAGCCAAATCCTGCCCAGTTTGGGTGGGTTTGGCTTTGTTTCTTTTGTTGTAATTTACTATTGACGAAGTATGGTAAGAGGTGTTATAATTAACACGCTATAACAATGGGGGCGAATGGGCATATCCCAAGCCCTCTAGAATAAAGGAGGAAATCCCTTTGGCAAATGCAGTCATCATGCCCAAAGCGGGCATAACCGTGGAAAGTTGCATTATCGGACAGTGGATGAAGAAAGTGGGCGACCCCGTAAATGTGGGCGACGTTCTGTTCACCTATGAGACCGATAAGGCCAGCTTCGAATGTGAATCCACCGCAGCAGGTACTCTGCCCGACATCTTCTTTGAAGAAGGCGACGAAGTACCCTGCCTGGTGAATGTCTGCGCTGTGGGCAACCCCGGCGAAGACACTTCCGCCCTTAAGGGTGGTTCTGCTTCTGACGCACCCGCAGAAGCTCCTGCAGCCGCACCCGCTGCTGCCCCTGCTGCTGCAGCACCCGCTGCCGCCGCTTGCGCAACCAAGGCTCGTGGCGTTCTGATGCCCAAGGCCGGCATCACCGTTGAAAGTTGCATCATCGGTGAGTGGCTGAAAAATGTTGGCGACCAGGTTAAGGTCGGCGACATCCTGTTTACTTACGAAACCGACAAGGCTTCCTTCGAGTGCGAATCCACCGAAGAAGGTGAGCTGTTGGCTATCTTCTATGAAGCGGGCGACGAAGTTCCCTGCTTGGAGAATGTCTGCGCTGTCGGTCCTCACGGTGAGCCCACCGATTGCCTGAAGGGCATTGGCGGCACTCCCGTGGCTGCTGAAGCACCTGCTGCCGAAGCTGCTCCTGCCGCCGCGGCTGCACCTGCTGCCGCTGCCGGTGTTGAAACCGTTATCATGCCCAAGGCCGGTATCACTGTTGAAAGCTGCCTGATCGGCGAATGGCTGAAGAAGGTGGGCGACCATGTTGAGATCGGCGATATCCTGTTCACCTACGAGACCGATAAGGCCTCCTTCGAGTGCGAGTCCACCGCAGCCGGCGAACTGCTGGAGATCCTGTTCAATGAGGGTGACGAAGTTCCCTGCCTGGATCCCGTATGTAAGATCGGCGTAGCCGGCGCTGCCAGTGCCGCTGCTCCCGCCGCTAACTCCGGCGCTCCCGTATCTCCCAGAGCTAAGAAGCTGGCTGCTACCGCAGGCGTTGATGCTTCTCTTGCTACCGGCACCGGCCCCAACGGCCGTATCATCGAGCGCGACATTCGCGAACTGATGGCCAATCCTCCCGCTGTGGCTGCTGCACCTGCACCCGCCGCTGCACCTGCTGCCGCTCCCGCACCTGCTGCTGCACCTGCACCTGCCGCTGCCGCTGCACCTGCTGCCGACGAAGCAGAATACAAGGATGTGAAGTTCAGCGGTATCCGCCGCGCAATCAGCAAGTCCATGACTACTTCCTTGCACACCATGGCTCAGCTGACCCACAACACCTCCTTCGACGCCACCACCATCCTGAACTACCGCAAGGTTCTGAAGGCTGCCGGCGGCGAATACGCAGGCATCACTCTGGGCGACATCATTCTGTATGCTGTTTCCCGTACCCTGCTGAACCACCCCGACCTGAACGCCAATATGCTGGATGACAACTCCATCCGCATCTTCAACCATGTCAACCTGGGCGTTGCCGTTGATACTCCCCGCGGCCTGATGGTTCCCACCATCCGTCACGCTGACGAGATGAGCCTGCTGGAGATCTCTAAGGCAGTGAAGGCTCTGGCTGCTGAGTGCCGCGACGGCGCTATCAGCCCCGACAAACTGTCCGGCGGTTCCTTCACCGTTTCCAACCTGGGCAACATGGGTGTTGAGTCCTTCACTCCCGTTATCAATCCTCCCCAGACCGGTATCCTGGGCGTTTGCGGCACTATCGATCGCGTACGCAAGGGTAAGGACGGCAACATTGAGATCTATCCTGCAATGGGTCTGAGCCTGACTTATGACCACCGCGCTGTGGATGGCACTCCTGCAGCTAAGTTCCAGAAGGAACTGGGCTTCAACCTGGAGAACTTCACCGTTCTGATGTCCAAATAAGGAGTTAGGATATGGAAATCTTTGACTTGCTGGTCGTAGGCGGCGGTCCCGGCGGCTATCTGTGCGCCGAGCGTGCTGCCCAAGGCGGCCTGAAAGTGGCATTGTTTGAGAAGAAGGCTCTTGGCGGCACCTGCCTGAACGAGGGCTGTATTCCCACCAAAACATTGCTCAACTCCTCTAAAATGTACCGGCACGCTACCGAAAGCGCAGCCTACGGCGTCACCGCAACCGGCGTCACCTATGACCACGCTAAGGTCGTTGCCCGTAAGAACAAGGTTGTGAACACGCTGGTCTCCGGCGTGGGCGCAACCATGAGCGCCAATAAGGTTACTGTCATCACCGGCGAAGCGGTCATCACCGGCCGCGCCGATGAGGGCTTCACCGTACAGGCCAACGGAACTACCTACACCGGCCGCCGTCTGTCTATTGCCAGCGGCTCCGAAACAGTTGTTCCTCCTGTACCCGGCCTGAAGGAAGGCTTGGCCTCCGGTTTCGTGGTCACCAACCGCGAGGTGCTGGACCTGACCGAACTGCCCAAGAATTTGGTAGTTATCGGCGGCGGTGTCATCGGTTTGGAAATGGCTTACTACTTCGCCTCTGTGGGCGTGGCAGTTACCGTTATCGAGATGATGCCCAAAATCGCCGGCGCAACTGACCCCGAGATCTGCAAGGTGCTGACCGATGCCTTTGTCAAGCGTGGTATGACCTTCAAGCTCTCCTGCAAGGTGCTGGAAGTGAAGGCATCTTCCGTTGTTTATGAAGAAAACGGCGAGAAGAAAGAGATCGCTTGCGACAAGGTGCTGCTGTCCGCCGGCCGCCGTCCTGCTACCGCAGGCATCGGCCTGGAGACTTTGGGCTTGCAGATGGACCGTGCCGCTATCGTGACCGACCGTCATATGTGCACCACCGTGCAAAATGTGTACGCCATCGGCGACTGCAACGGCAAGGTTATGCTGGCGCACACCGCTTACCGGGAAGCAGAGGTTGCTGTCAACCATATGCTGGGTAAGAACGATGAGATGCGCTACGATGTGATCCCTGCTGTTATCTACACTGACCCCGAAGTGGCATCCGTTGGCCACAGCAAGGAAGGCGCTGAAAAGCTGGGCATGAACGTGAAGGAAGTCAAGCTTCCCATGTCCTACGCAGGCCGTTACCTGGCTGAGACCGATGGCGGCAAGGGCTTTATCAAGCTGGTAGTGGATACAGACCGTAACCGTCTGGTGGGCTGCCATATGGTAGGCTCCTACGCTTCTGAAATCATCATGACTGCAACCATGATGGTGGATACCGAACTGACTCCGGAAAGACTGCAAAAGTTTGTCTTCCCCCATCCCACAGTTGCAGAAATCATTCGAGAAGCAATTTTCCATATTTAAGGAGGAAATAGTATATGCCTAAGAGTTTGTATGTGGATCCTTCCGTGGTACGCGCTCCCGGTAAGGTCACCTTCAACGAAATCCCCGTAAACCAGTACAACAAGTCCGTTAAGGACGAACTGAAGTCCGGCAAGTACACCAAGGAAGACTTGATCCGTATTTTCCGTGATATGACTATTCTGCGTGAGTTCGAGACCATGCTGAATAACATCAAGACTCAGGGCGGCTACAACGGCATCG
>JAZLCU010000062.1:0-2764 GCA_045614325.1 Faecousia sp.
GGACATGGCAACCATGATCCTGTCCGCCCTGCTGCCTGACATTCCGGACATGGAGACCCTTGTGAAACATGCCTACACCGGCAAATTTGAGACTGACCACCTGACCCCCACCGTCTCCGTGGGTGATTTTGGTGTGCTGGAGCTGTTCCGGGGCCCCACTTCCGCCTTCAAGGACGTGGCGCTGTGCATGCTGCCCCAGCTGCTCACCGCCGCCAAGACCGCAAAGGGCATGGACGAGGATATTCTGATCCTCACCGCCACCTCCGGCGATACCGGCAAGGCTGCCCTGGCAGGCTTCCGGGATGTGCCCGGCGTGAAGATCTGCGTTTTCTATCCCCAGGGCGGTGTTTCCGCCGTGCAGCGGGCACAGATGGTGACCCAGGAAGGCAACAATGTGGCCGTTTGTGCAGTTAAGGGCAATTTTGACGACGCACAGACCGGCGTGAAGAACATCTTCGCATCCGCCGAAAACGGCAGATTACCTGCCGGCAACCGCCTGCGTCTTTCCACCGCCAACCCCATTAACATCGGCCGTCTGGCACCTCAGGTTACATAGTACTTCAAGGCCTATGCAGACCTTATGCGCCGTGGTCAGATCAAGATGGGCGATAAGGTGAATTTCTGTGTTCCCACCGGCAATTTCGGTGACATCTTGGCCGGCTGGCTGGCTAAAAAGCTGGGTCTGCCCGTAGGCACTTTGGTGTGCGCGTCCAACGCCAACAATGTGCTGACGGACTTCATCCAAACCGGCACTTATGACCGCCGCCGCCCCCTGCACAAAACCGATTCTCCCTCTATGGACATTTTGGTGTCCTCCAACTTGGAGCGCCTGCTCTACTTCCTGTCTGGTGACACCGAACTGGTGGCCGGCCTGATGAACGACCTGAACACCAAGGGCTTCTACACCGTGCCGGATAGCCTGAAACAGGCCATTTCTGAGGAGTTCTGGGCAGGCTACTGCGATGACGACAGAGCCGCCAAGACCATTCGGAATGTGTTTGACGAGCAGAAGTATCTGTGCGACACCCACACCGCAACCGGTTGGGCAGTGGCAGAAGATTATGTAAACCAAACCGGCGATAACCGTCCTATGGTGGTTTTGTCCACCGCGTCCGCCTACAAGTTCCCCGCAGCGGTGCTTTCCGCCTTGGAATCTGCTGAGGGAATGGACGAATTTGCCCAGATGGAGCGTTTGGAAGAAGTGTCCGGCTTTGCTATCCCGGAGAATCTGTCCGGCCTGCAGCAAAAGAAAGAACTGCACACCGGCGTGATCGAAAAGACCGCAATGCTGGACTTTGTGATGGCGCTGTAATAAGGAGAAAGCCTATGAAATCTGTTACCATCCGCGTGCCGGCCACCACCGCTAATTTGGGCCCGGGCTTTGACGCCTTTGGCTGCGCGCTGCAACTGTATACGGATGTGACCTTTGAGGAGACCGAGTATGGCCTTGAGATCACCGGCTGTGACGAGGCCTTCACCGGCCCGGACAACTTAGCCTATGTGTCTTACTGCGCGGTGCTGGCTTCCTTGAGTGAGGAAGTCCGCGGCGTGAAGATCCACATCGACGCCCATATTCCTGTGTGCCGTGGCTTGGGTTCTTCTGCGGCTTTGCTGGTTGCCGGCGCTATGGGCGCAAATGTGCTCCGTGGCAACCGCCTGTCCACCCAAGGACTTTTGAACATTACTAACGCGATGGAAGGCCACCCGGACAACTTAGGCCCTGCCTTTTTCGGCGGCCTGACCGCCTCTATGGTGGATAACGGCCTGCCGGTGACGGTGAACTTCCCTCTGCATCCCGATTGGGAGATCTTGGCCCTTGTGCCGGATTTTGATATGCCCACCCCCAAGGCAAGGGCGGTGCTGCCCCAGCAGGTGAGCCGGGCCGATGCCATCTATAACATCGCCCACGGCGCTATGGTGCTCAAGGCGCTGGAGCTGGGTGACGAAAAGCTTCTGCGTAACGCTATGCAGGACAAGCTTCACCAGCCTTACCGCAAGCATATGATCGGCGATTACGAGGCCATCGAGAGCCTTGCCCGGACGGTCGGCGCAGCCTTTTGTCTAAGCGGCGCAGGTCCGACCCTGCTTTGCATCACCCGGGACAAGACCCTGAAGGAAAAGCTCCAAAAGAAGTTGCTGTCCATTACCGAGCGCGCTTGGGAGATTATGCCCCTGCACGTGGAGTTTGAGGGCGCAAGAGTTCTGTAAAACCCCGTAAAAAAGCAGAAAAACCCTGAAAAAGCCCTTGACTTTTGGGTTTTCCTCTGCTAGAATAGACAAGCCGCATTGAAAAGGCTTAAGTTGGTGCGCCCAAAAACGCCTGTGTGTCATTGCGAACCAGTGACCGGTGTCACTGGTGTGGCAATCTCCACGGCATATTTTTAGATTCCCACGCCAGTGTGCGCACTGGCTCGGAATGACAACGAGGGTTGCACCCGCCTTTAAAGCGAGTCTACAAAAAATAAAGTAGGTGAAAAAGGAAATGAAAGCAGTTATCGTAACAGGTGGCAAGCAGTACACCGTAGCTGAGGGCGATGTTTTGTACATCGAGAAGCTGGAGGTTGAGGCTGAAGCTACCATCAAGTTCGACCAGGTTCTGGCTGTTCTGGACGGCGAAAACTCCAAGATCGGCGCTCCCGTTGTTGAGGGTGCTACCGTAGAGGCTAAGGCCATCAAGAACGGCAAGGCTAAGAAGATCACCATCTTCAAGTACAAGGCCAAGAAGAACGAAAAGAAGAAGCAGGGCCATCGTCAGCCCTACACC
>JAZLCU010000063.1:0-7814 GCA_045614325.1 Faecousia sp.
TCAACCAGCTCGTTTACGGGCAGGTCGGTCTCGCCTGCGTCGGTCACGAACACTTCCTCTGCGCCCTTTTCTGCCTTGCCCAGACGGGTGTAGGTCAGGTAGTAAGCGCCAAGGATCATATCCTGAGTAGGAACGGTAACAGGCTTGCCGTCCTGAGGACGGAGCAGGTTGTTTGCAGACAGCATCAGCATACGAGCTTCAGCCTGTGCCTCTGCGGACAGAGGTACATGGATAGCCATCTGGTCGCCGTCGAAGTCAGCGTTAAATGCAGTACAGCACAGGGGGTGCAGTTTCAGAGCGCGTCCCTCAACCAGGATGGGTTCGAATGCCTGAATACCCAGACGGTGCAGCGTAGGCGCACGGTTCAGCATAACGGGACGGTCCTTGATGATCTCGTCCAGAGCATCCCAAACCTCGGTCTTGCCCTTGTCGATCATCTTCTTGGCGGACTTGATATTGCTTGCAAGGCCGTCGGTAACCAGCTTCTTCATCACGAAGGGGCGGAACAGCTCGATGGCCATTTCCTTAGGCACGCCGCACTGATACAGCTTCAGCTCGGGGCCTACAACGATAACGGAACGGCCGGAGTAGTCAACACGCTTACCCAGCAGGTTCTGACGGAAGCGGCCCTGCTTGCCCTTCAGCATATCGGACAGAGACTTCAGCGCACGGTTGTTAGCGCCGGTGACGGCACGGCCACGGCGGCCGTTGTCGATCAGGGCGTCCACAGCCTCCTGCAGCATACGCTTTTCGTTGCGTACGATGATGTCGGGGGCGTGCAGTTGAATCAGTCTCTTCAGACGGTTGTTACGGTTGATAACGCGGCGGTACAGGTCGTTCAGGTCGGAGGTTGCAAAGCGACCGCCGTCCAACTGGATCATAGGACGGATATCGGGAGGAATGACGGGCAGCACATCCATGATCATCCAAGCAGGATTATTGCCGGACTCACGGAAAGCCTCGACCACTTCCAGACGCTTGACAAGGCGCAACTTCTTCTGAGAAGAAGCGGTCTTCAGCTCCTCACGCAGCTGTGCGGACAGCTGCTCCAGGTCGATCTCTTCCAGCAGTTCCTTAACGGCTTCAGCGCCCATACCGGCCTTGAAATCGTCTTCGTACTTCTCGCGCATATCGCGGTATTCCTTCTCGGACAGCACCTGGTTCTTAGCCAAGGGTGCGTCGCCGGGATCGGTTACGATATAGGATGCGAAGTACAGAACCTTCTCCAGCACCTTGGGGCTGATGTCCAGAATCAGACCGATTCTGGAGGGGATGCCCTTAAAGTACCAGATGTGGCTGCAGGGAGCGGCCAACTCAATGTGGCCCATTCTCTCGCGGCGGACCTTTGCCTTGGTGACTTCAACACCGCAGCGGTCACAGACCTTGCCCTTATATTTGATTTTCTTATATTTACCGCAGTGGCATTCCCAGTCCTTGGTCGGTCCGAAAATCTTTTCGCAGTACAGACCATCCCGCTCCGGCTTCAGGGTGCGGTAGTTGATGGTCTCCGGCTTTTTGACTTCGCCGAAGGACCAGCTCCGGATCATTTCCGGAGAGGCAATACCAATTTTAATTGCATCAAAGGTGGCATCTGCCATATTCAAAGCCTCCTTTATTCTTCGTCGTATGCATCGGAATCATCCGCTGCATCTTCATAAATGCTCTCGGGGCTGTCCTCATCGATACCGAAGCCTTCAGGCAGGGATTCCTCGGAAACGCCGCCCATGGGCTGGATATGATGCTCGGTGTAGACGATATCGTCATCATCGTCCTCTTCCTTCAGCTCGATCTCGTTGCCGGCCTCGTCCAGCACACGAATGTCCAGACACAGAGCCTGCAGTTCCTTGACCAGAACCTTGAAGGATTCGGGCACACCGGGAGTGGGAATGTTGCTTCCCTTAACAATTGCCTCGTAGGTCTTCACACGACCGGTCACATCGTCGGACTTGACGGTCAGGATCTCCTGAAGGGTATAGGCTGCGCCGTAAGCCTCCAGTGCCCAAACTTCCATTTCACCGAAACGCTGACCGCCGAACTGGGCCTTACCGCCCAAGGGCTGCTGGGTAACCAGTGCGTACGGACCGGTGGAACGGGCGTGGATCTTATCATCAACCAGATGGTGAAGTTTCAGGTAGTAGGGGTAACCTACTGTGACAGGGTTGTCGAAGGGTTCGCCGGTACGGCCATCGTACAGGATGGACTTACCGTCCTCACGCAGACCTGCCAGCTTCAGGGTATCGCGGATATCCTTCTCGTCAGCGCCGTCGAACACGGGGGTAGCAACCTTCCAGCCCAGAGCCTTAGCTGCATAGCCCAAGTGCACTTCCAGAACCTGACCGATGTTCATACGGGAAGGCACGCCCAGGGGGTTCAGAACCACGTCCAACGGAGTGCCGTCGGGCAGGAATGGCATATCTTCTTCAGGCAGAACACGGGAGACAACGCCCTTGTTACCGTGACGGCCGGCCATCTTATCGCCCACGGAAATCTTACGCTTCTGAGCGATGTAAACGCGGACAGACTTGGTAACGCCGGGTGCCAACTCGTCGGAATTCTCCTTGGTGAACACCTTAACGTCCACAACAATACCGCTTTCGCCGTGAGGCACTTTCAAAGAGGTATCGCGGACTTCGCGAGCCTTTTCGCCGAAGATGGCGCGCAGCAGGCGCTCTTCGGGAGTCAGTTCGGTCTCACCCTTGGGGGTGACCTTACCAACCAGATAGTCGCCGGAACGAACTTCGGCACCGATACGGACAATGCCGTTCTCGTCCAAATCTTTCAGCGTATCTTCACCCACATTGGGGATGTCGCGAGTGATTTCTTCCGGTCCCAGCTTGGTGTCGCGGGCTTCGGTCTCGTGCTCCTCGATGTGAATAGAGGTGAACACGTCCTCACGAACCAGACGCTCGTTCAGCAGAATGGCGTCCTCGTAGTTGTAGCCTTCCCAGGTAACGAAGCCAATCAGCACGTTCTTACCCAGAGCCACTTCGCCGTCAGCGCAGGAGGGGCCGTCAGCAATGATCTGCTCACGGGTCACACGCCCGCCAACCTTGACGATGGGACGCTGGTTGATGCAGGTGCCGGCATTGGAACGGGCAAACTTGGTCAGGCGGGCGGTGGTAACCTCGCCGTCGTCGTAGCAGATGGTGATCTCATCAGCAGAAACAGCGGGGACAACACCGTCGCCAGTGGCCTTCAGGCAGACCTCGGAGTCCACGGCAGCGGCATGCTCGATGCCGGTTGCAACGATGGGAGGCTCGGTGGTCAGCAGAGGCACGGCCTGACGCTGCATGTTTGCGCCCATCAGTGCGCGGTTTGCGTCGTCGTTCTGCAGGAAGGGAATGAAAGAGGTTGCGATGGAGATCATCATTCTGGGGGATACATCGATATAGTCGATCATATTGCGATCCACTTCGATGATCTCGCTACGGCGACGGCAGGTAATACGCTCGTTTACCAGGCAGCCGTTCTCGTCCAGGGGCTCGTTGGCCTGACCGATGCAGAAATCGTCTTCCACATCAGCGGTCATATAGTCGACCTGGTCGGTAACCTTACCGGTAGCCTTGTCCACCTTGCGGTAGGGAGCCTCGATAAAGCCGTACTCGTTGATCTTGGCGAAGGTTGCCAAGTAGTTGATCAGACCGATGTTAGGACCTTCGGGGGTCTCGATGGGACACATACGGCCATAGTGGGTGTAGTGAATATCACGCACATCGAAGGAGGCGCGCTCACGGCTCAGACCGCCGGGGCCCAAAGCGGACAGACGGCGCTTGTGGGTCAGCTCAGCCAGAGGGTTATTCTGGTCCATGAACTGGCTCAAGGGAGAAGAGCCGAAGAATTCCTTGATAACTGCGGTAACAGGACGAATATTGATCAGGCTCTGGGGCGTCACAGCGTCCAGATCCTGAACGGTCATACGCTCACGGATCACGCGGTCCAGACGGCTGAAGCCGATGCGGAACTGGTTCTGCAGCAGCTCGCCTACGCAGCGCAGACGACGGTTGCCCAGATGGTCGATATCATCGGGAGAACCGATGCCCATAGCCACGCAGTTCAGGTAGTTGATGGAAGCCATAATATCGTCAACGATAATATGCTTGGGGATCAGACCGTCGATGCGCTCGGCAATGGCGGTCTCCCAGTCGATGTCGGGAGTTTCCAGCATTTCCTTCAGAACGGAGAAACGAACCTTCTCCTTCACGCCGTACTGCTTGGGATCAAAGTCCACAAACTTGGACATATCCACCATACGGTTGGAGAATACCTTAACATTCTGATCGCCGATTCTGACAACAGCCTCAGAAACGCCCATTTCGGACAGCTCGTGAGCGCGGGCACGGGAGATAATCTCTCCGGGCATAGCCAGAATTTCGCCGGTCATAGGATCGGCAATGGGCTCTGCAACTTCCTGACCGGACAGGCGGCTCCAGATGTCCATCTTCTTATTGAACTTATAACGGCCGACAGCGCTCACATCGTAGCGGTGGGCATCAAACAGCAGGCCCTCCAGATGGGAGATGGCGGTCTCCACCGTGGGAGGCTCACCGGGACGCAGGCGGCGGTAGATCTCAAGCAGGCCCTCTTCACGGGTCTTGCAGGTATCCTTTTCCAAGGTTGCCAGAATTCTGGGATCGTTGCCGAACAGTTCCTTGATCTTCTCATCGGTGTCAACACCCAAAGCTCTGATCAGGCAGGTGATGGGCAGCTTGCGGTTCTTATCGATACGCACCCAGAAAACATCGGCAAGATCGGTCTCATACTCCAACCATGCGCCACGGTAAGGAATCACGGTGGCGGTGTAGGTATGCTGATCGGCCTTGTCCACATCGTGGGTGTAGTACATACCGGGAGAACGGACGATCTGAGAAACGATGACACGCTCAGCACCGTTGATCACAAAGGTACCGCCATTGGTCATAATGGGGAAATCACCCATAAAGATTTCCTGTTCCTTAATCTCGTCTGTCTCTGTGTTGCGCAGACGCACCCGTACCTTGATGGGCTTTGCATAGGTAGCGTCACGCTCCTTGCACTCCTCAATGGTGTACTTGGGCTTGTCGTTCATGGAGCAATCCAAGAAGCTCAATTCCAACTTTCCGGAAAAGTCGGTAATTACGCCAACATCCTTAAAGACCTCGCGCAGTCCTTCGTCCAAGAACCACTGGTAGGAGTCTTTCTGGATTTTCAGCATATTGGGCATTTCCAGGATTTCCTGATACTTTGCGTAAGATTTACGCACGGTCTTGCCAAACATTTGGTCTTTGACCATTGCCATATGGATCATCACAGCCTTTCTTTCGGTTTTGCACCGGAATGATGTGTTTCTTACGATTTGATACGCACGGCGCAGTTGTTTCTTTGCGAAATTTTCCCTTGACAACTACCCGCGCTTATGATAAAATGCTCATGCTGGGGAGAATTGCAACACGCAGACTATCCCACAGTATGGAAAGTCATTTTATCACAATTTTATTTCTTTGTCAATTCTTTTTTTGCTATTTTTTACCTGGGATCTCCCGGGTATTTTTTATGCCCTTTGGGGCATCCTTCCGCCTTTTGAAGGCGAACAGGATCTGCAGACAAAAAAACAGCGCCCCTTTTAAGCAAAAGAGGCGCTGCAGCGCTATATATTATTATAATGTATAAATAGCTATTTTTTCTGCTTACTACGAAGCATCTGCTCCTGCCGCTTGAACTGCCGGCCGATCACATAGCAGATCTTCTTCTCCGCGATCAGGGCGCTGATCTCCTCGAAGGTGGCCCAACGGGCGTCGTCCGTTTCGCCAGGCTGCAATACAATCTGCTCCAGGGGCGTTGTTCGGTGCAGGCAATAGTGGTCGTAGTGCATATTGCCCTCCCGTTCGGTGGCGATCAGCTCGAACTCCTCCTCCGACGCACGGATACCCGTTTCCTCATACAACTCCCGGGCAATGGCCTGCCGGCTGGTCTCCCCTTTTTTCGCTGCGCCGCCGGAATTTTCCCAAGTGCCGGGAAAGCTCTTTTCCGGAGCGCGCTTTGTCAGCAGGATCTTTCCTTCGCCATCATACACCCACACACAGACCACAAGGCCGTATTCTCCCGGCTCCCAGCGTGTGCCTCGCAGGTGGACACGGCCCGTCAAATTGCGCTGTTTATCATAAATATCGTTATATTCCAAAGTTTCGTGCCTTCTCTCCCGTTTCATTGCTTTTTATCATACCACAATCGCAAACAAATAGCAATTATCTCTGCGGCCACTTTTTGGCAGATCTGGCACTTGTTTGGCTATATCCGTTGAATATACACAGATATTTTTCATTACAGACTACCTGTATTAGTAAAATTGACGGCATTTTTTCGTTTTATTTGAAATTACCTCTTTTCTTCTAAAAGAAAATGTGATATGGTATAGGTGGAAATAAATTGTGTGGTGGGCTTAGGTCCTGCCAACATATCAATACTATAAGGAGACTCGTCTATGCATTTTCAGAAAAAGCGCACCATTGCTATGTTGCTGGCCGGCGGTCAAGGCAGCCGATTGAAGGTTCTGACCGAAAAGACCGCAAAGCCTGCCGTCCCCTTTGGCGGCAAATACCGCATCATCGACTTCCCTCTGAGCAACTGCGTCAACTCCGGCATCGACACCGTGGGTATTCTGACACAGTATCAGCCCTTGGAGCTCAATGAGTACATCGGCAACGGTCAGCCTTGGGGTCTGAACAAAACCCACAGCTGCGCGCAGGTCCTGCCCCCCTATGAACGGCACGACAAAAAGAGCGGCTGGTACAAGGGCACTGCCAACGCCATTTATCAGAACATAGACTTTATCGAGCGCTTCGACCCGGATTATGTTGTGATCCTGTCCGGCGACCATATTTATAAGATGGACTACAGCGCTATGGTGGATTACCACATCAAGCACAACGCATCCTGCACCATCGCCGTCCGCGATGTGCCTCTGCAGGAGGCCAGCCGTTTCGGTATCCTCAACACCAATCCCGACGGCTCTATCTATGAATTTGAGGAAAAGCCTGCTCAGCCTAAGTCCACCAACGCATCTATGGGCATTTATGTCTTCAACTGGAAGGTCCTGCACGATGCACTGGTTGCCGACGAGGCTGACCCCGACTCCTCCAACGACTTCGGCAAGAACATCATTCCCAACCTGCTAAACAGCGGCCATAAGATGATGGCTTACACCTTTGACGGCTACTGGAAGGATGTGGGAACCATTGATTCTTTGTGGGAGGCCAATATGGAGCTTCTTGGCAAAGACCCGGAATTTAACATTCGCGGCGACGAGCGCACCAAGATCCACGCCCGTAACAGCGCTCTGCCCTCTTCTTACATCGACAAGGATGCCACAACAGTCAACTGCTTCATCGCAGAGGGCTCTGAAATTTACGGCACAGTGCGTCACAGCATCATTTCCACCGGCTGCACTGTTGGTGTAGGCGCAGTGGTTGAAGATTCCGTTGTTATGCCCGGCGTTGTGATCGAGTCCGGCGCTATCGTTCGCCATTCCATTTTGGGCGAAAACTCCAAGGTCTGCCGCAACGCAGTTGTGGGCGGTGTATTTGCCAAGGATGAAGCAAAAGAAATCAGCGTGACCGCCAAGGGCACTGTGATCGAGGCCGGCACAGTTCTGCTGCCCGGCGAAATGCGGTAAAGGAGGGAATTTGCTATGAATGTAATGGGTATTATTTTCGCACACGACTCGGCTATGGCTGAGCTGAGCATCAAGCGTACCACCGGCAGTATTCCTTTCGGTGGCCGCTACCGCCAGATCGACTTCCATCTGTCCAATATGCCCGCCGCCGGTGTCCGCCACTTGG
>JAZLCU010000064.1:0-48874 GCA_045614325.1 Faecousia sp.
TCTGTGGATGTTTCCGCTTATAGTGTTGGGAAGCTCATCCTTGAACACGACTATTCTGGGATACTTATAAGGAGCGGTTCTGGTCTTGACGTAATTCTGGATCTCCTTTTTCAGCTCCTCGGTAGGCTCTGTGCCGGGCACCAGAACGACGCAGGCCTTGACCACCTGACCGCGAACTTCGTCGGGAGCAGCGCAGACGCCGCATTCCAGAACGTAGGGCAGCTCCATAATGGTGGATTCGATCTCGAAGGGTCCGATCCGGTAGCCGGAGGACTTGATCACGTCGTCGGCACGGCCAACATACCAGTAGTAGCCGTCCTCATCACGCCAGGCAACGTCGCCGGTGTGGTACATGCCGTCGTGCCATACGGAATCGGGGGCTTCCTGATTGCGGTAGTAACCAAGGAACACGCCGCAGGTGGGTTTGGGGTCGGTGCGGATGACGATCTCGCCATTGACGCCGTCTTCCACCGGGTTACCGTCGGCATCCACGATGTCAATGCCGTAGCCGGGAACGGGCTTGCCCATTGCGCCGGGCTTGATGGCCGCGCCAAAGAGGTTGGCGATGCCAAGGGTCATTTCGGTCTGGCCGAAGCCCTCGTGGATCCGCAGACCGGTGGACTTTTCGAACTGGGTGAACACCTCCGGGTTCAGCGCCTCACCGGCGGTGGTGGCGTGCCGGATGGAGGACAGGTCGTAGCGGCTCAGGTCCTGCTTGATGAGCATACGGTACATAGTGGGAGGTGCGCAGAAGGTGGTGATGTTGTACTTGGCAAACATGGGCAGGATCTTCTCTGCGTCGAACCGGTCAAAGTCATAGACAAACACAGCACCCTCGCAGAGCCACTGGCCGTAGAGCTTGCCCCACAGAGCCTTGCCCCAGCCGGTTTCGGAGATGGTGAAGTGCAGGCCGTCCCGCTCGCACAAATGCCAGTACTTGGCGGTCACATAGTGACCCAGCGCGTACTTGTAAGAGTGCATAGCCATCTTGGGATAGCCGGTGGTGCCGGAGGTGAAGAGCATCAGCATAGGATCTTCGCCGCAGGGGGCATCATCGGCGCGCAGATAGCGGCGGCTGAAGAGGCTATACTCTTCGTCGAAGTCGTGCCAGCCCTCTTTTTTACCGCCGACCAGAATCTTGGTCAATTGCATACCTGCGGTTTTCTCTGCCAGCTCCACCTGATTGGCCGTGTCGCCGTCAGCGGTGCAGAGAATCGCGGACACGCCGCCGGCCTCGAAGCGGTAGGTAAAGTCGTGCTCCATCAGCTGGTTGGTGGCAGGAATTGCGATGGCGCCCAGCTTGTGCAGACCCAAAATGGCAAACCAGAACTGGAAGTGGCGTTTCAGCACCAGCATCACACGGTCGCCCCGCTTGATGCCCAGAGACTTAAAGTAATTGGCGCACTGGGAGGAGGCGTCCTTAAAGTCCTTGTAGGTGAACCGGCGCTCGGTCATATCGTCAGAAATATGCACCATTGCCAATCTGTCCGGATCCTTCCGGGCGATGGCGTCCACGGTGTCGAATGCGAAATTGTAACGGTCGGTATCGGCAAAATTGATGCCGGTCATCACGCCGTTTTCGTCCTCGCTGCCCCAGACGAACTGGTTGCACAGTAAAGGCTCTTCCTGAGCCCGAACCACCTTTGCGGTGGGATGGCGCATAGCGGTGTCGGTCTTATCGCCGGCCATGATCATAGACAGGAACACGCAGGTCTCACCGTCGATGGCGATCATACCGTGGGGGGTGGAGGATTTGTAGAAAATGCTGTCGCCCTCGTGGAGGACTTCCTCGTGGTCACCCACCTTGATGCGCATAGAGCCTTTTAAGACCAAGTCAAATTCCTGACCGTCGTGGGTGGTGGTGTGGATGGGCTTATTCTGCAATTCCTCGGAATATTCATATGTAACATAGTAAGGGGTTGCCAGCTTCTTACGGAACATAGCGGCCATATCCTGAATGGTGATGCCGTCCTCGCTGGCGGTGACCATACCCTTTCCCTTACGGGTGACCGCGTAGCCGGACAGGTTGGCGCTGTGGCCTTCCAAAAGTTCTGCCAGTTCCAAGCCGAATATCTTGGCGCAGTTATGCATAAAGGTAAAGGGCAGATCCAGCGCGCCTGCCTCATACTGCAAATACAGTTCTTCAGACAGCTCGGTCTTTTCTGCCATCTGGGTAATGCTGTAACCAACAATCTGACGCATTTCGCGAATTCGCTGCGCCACATCCATTAACTGATTGTTTGCGGTGTTTTGGTTACTCATCCTAATTACCTCCCGAAAAATAAAAAATCGCCTCAAGAATCTTCTTGAGACGAGCAAAAGTTCTACCCGCGGTACCACTCAATTTGCGGCGCTACACGCCGCCCCTTCGGACTCCAACAAGTCCTATCCCTTAACGCGGGCAGACGGGAAAACCTACTGGACTTTCGTTTCAGTTTTCCGGCTCGGAAGGGATGGGTCCTTAGACCGCCGACCGTTGGCTCGCACCATATGCCAACTCTCTGAGGATCGCGCAAATCTGACCGTCTTCGTCAAAGCCTTTCCCTATGTTACAGACATTATATAATGTCCGCGTGGAAAAGTCAAATGTTTTTCTGTCTAAAACAATTTATTGGTTCATTTTGTTTTTTGTACAATCCTACATATTGACAATCGGTCAGCACAACATTATAATAGCCCATATATGTCAAAGACTTTGACGGAAATCCTGCCTTATCAAGATGCTTCAGAGAGCCGGCGGTTGGTGTGAGCCGGTGCGGACGGGTTTGGCAATCTGCTTCCCGAGTCGGTTTTGCGAATGCGCAAGTTAGTAGTGAAACCCGGTCGCCCCGTTACAGGCTGGGACTTTGTTGGAAGTCCGAGAGTGATTCTCCCGGGAGGGAGAATAAGCAGGGTGGTACCGCGAATTTGTTTTTCGTCCCTGAGGTCAGTTGACCTCGGGGTTTTATTATTTATGTGGAGGAGACACATTATGGCAAACATCAAAATTTCCGATATGACTATGAAGCAGGCAGCTGAAGGCTCCAGCCTGTCTTTTAAGGAGAAAATTGAACTGTCTAAGCTACTGGATAAGCTGGGTGTTTCCGTAATTGAGCTGGAAGGCGTCACCAATCCCAAGGTGGACGCATTGCGTATCAAATCCATCGCCGCTGCCGTGAAGGAAAGCAGCGTGGCCGTACCGGTCAAGCTGGATTGCGCCGATTTGCAGGATGTGTGGAACGCCCTGAAGGAGGCAAAAGCACCCCGGCTGCAGGTATGCGCAGCGTTGAGCGCCGTGCAGATGGAGTATCTGTTCCACAAAAAGCCTGAGGCTATGCTGGATTCCATCGGCAAGACCGTTGCCGCCTGTGCCGCTTTGTGTAAGGATGTCGAGTTCATCGCCGAGGACGCAACACGCAGCGAGTTTGCGTTTTTGTGCCGAGCGTTGGAAGCAGCCGCAGAAAATGGCGCTGCGACCGTTACGATTTGTGACACCGCCGCAAGTCTGTTGCCTGCGGAATTTGCTGATTTTGTCGGTCAAGTGATGGATGCCGTGCCGGCGCTGCAAAAGGTTTCTGTGGGAGTTCGCTGCTCGGACAGTTTGAATATGGCCGTTTCCTGCTCTGTGGCTGCTCTGTGCAAGGGCGTTACCGAGGTGAAGGCTGCCGCCTATGCCATCGACACCGCCGACCTTTCTCACATCGCCAAGATCATCGCCGAGCGTGGTGACAACTTCGGCTGGGATACCCGTATCCGCACCACCCAATTGGGTCGCATCATCGGTCAGATCCAATGGATGTGCCAGACCGGCAAGAGCAAGACCTCTCCCTTCGAGGTCGCCACAAAGGACGACGAGACCGGCATTTACTTAACCGCCCACGACGATATGTCCGCCGTGACCAAGGCTGTGGAGCGTTTGGGCTATGAACTGTCCGCCGAGGATCAGGCCAAGGTCTTTGATGCCTTCAAGGCCATCGCCGGCAAAAAAGAGCAGGTCAGCAGCAAGGAGCTGGATGCCATTGTAGCCTCCGCCGCAATGCAAGTTCCCTCTACCTACACCTTGGACACCTATGTGATCACCGCCGGCAACACCATTTCCGCCACCGCTCATCTGCGGCTGAAGAAAAAGGATACAGTCGTTGAGGGCGTTTGCATTGGTGACGGCCCTATCGATGCGGCATTTTTGGCCATCGAGCAGATCGTTGGCTGCCACTATGAGCTGGACGATTTCCAGATCCAAGCCGTTACCGAAGGCCGCGGCGCTATGGGTCAGACCGTGGTGAAGCTGCGCTCCAACGGCCGCCTTTACTCCGGCCGGGGCATTTCCACGGACATTGTGGGCGCAGGCATTCAGGCCTATTTGAGCGCCTTGAACAAGATCGTTTATGAGGAGGAAACTGTATGAATCTCTCCTTTTCTACCCGGGGCTGGCCTGACCTTAGTTGGGACGAAATGCTGGGAACCGCAAAGGATATGGGCTTTTCCGGCGTTGAGGTCTACAACCTGCCCAAGTTCAATCCTCTGCTGGATCGCAGCGGCCCCTCCCACACCTATCAGGCGGCCGCCACTGTGCGGCAGCTGCGTGAGCTGAAGCTGCAGATCCCCTGCTTTGACACCTCCTGCGACATTTCCTGCAAGGATACCTCCTTGGAGGATCTGTTCGTGCTGATGGAAGTGGCGCGCAATGTGCAGGTGCCTTATGTTGTGGCCTGCGCGCTGACCGACAATGAGGACACCGTCCGCGCCAATTTGGAGACACTTCTTCCCAAGGCTGAGGAAATGGGTGTGACCTTGCTCTTAAAAACCAGCGGCATTTATGCCGACACCGCCCGTCTTCGGGCTATGATGGACAGCTTTGCCTGCGATCAACTGGCTGCTTTGTGGGATGTGCATCACCCCTATCGGGATATGAATGAAAGTGGCGACACCACCATCAAAAATTTGGGCAACTATATACGCCACGTCCACCTGCGTGACTCTGACGATGCCGGCAGCTACCAGCTCATCGGTGAAGGCACGCTTCCTGTTGCGGATATGATGCGCGCGCTGTCCAGCGTGAATTTTGACGGCTTTATTTCCTTGGAGTGGAAGCCCGAGTGGCTGGAGGATGTGCAGGACCCGGAGATCATCTTCCCTTACTTTGTCAACTTTATGCGCCGCTTTGAAAGCCCCCGGGGCAAAAAGCGCGTTCTCTACCCCAACCACGACGGCACCGGCCAGTATGTATGGAAGAAGGACGAACTGATCGATCTGACCTTCCCTCAGGTATTGGATCGGATGGTGGAGGAATTCCCCGACCAGTACGCCTTTAAATACACCACCTTGGACTACACCCGTACTTATGAGGAGTTCCGCACGGATGTGGATCGGTTCGCCCGGGCGCTGATCTCGATGGGTGTGAAGGCAGGCTCGAAGGTAGCTATCTGGGCCACCAATGTGCCTGCCTGGTTCATCACCTTCTGGGCCACTACCAAAATTGGCGCGGTTCTCGTTACCGTGAACACCGCCTACAAAGTTCACGAGGCGGAATATCTGCTCCGCCAGTCGGACACCCACACTTTGGTGATGATTGACAGTTGCTTAGACTCTAACTACGCGCAAATTATCAACGAACTGTGTCCGGAAATTGCCGGCACAAAAGCCGGTGACCCCCTGCACTGCAAGCGCCTTCCCTTCCTGCGGAATGTGATCACCGTCGGCTTCAAGCAGCCCGGCTGTCTGACCTTTGACGAGGCTATGGCGCGCTATGAGCTGACGCCCCCCGAGCAGCTGCAGCGTATGGCTGCCGCCGTCAAGCCCAACGATGTGTGCAATATGCAGTACACCTCCGGCACGACGGGCTTCCCCAAGGGTGTTATGTTAACCCACTACAACGTGGTGAACAACGGCAAATGCATCGGCGACCGGATGGGTCTTTCCACCGCAGACCGTATGATGATCCAAGTGCCGATGTTCCACTGCTTCGGTATGACCCTGTCTATGACATCGTCTATGACCCACGGCGCCACTATGTGTCCTATGCCCTATTTCTCCGCCAAGTCCAGTCTTGCTTGCATCAATCAGGAGAAGATCACCTGCTTCAACGGTGTTCCCACCATGTTCATCGCTATGTTCAACCACCCGGACTACCGTAAGACCGATTTTTCCCATATGCGTACCGGTATTATGGCCGGCGCAGGCTGTCCCCCCGAGCTGATGCGGCGCGCCGCCCAGCCTGACGAGATGAATATGTACGGCATCGTGTCCGTCTACGGCCAGACCGAATGCGCCCCCGGCAACACCATGAGCGCATGGACGGATTCTCTGGAGGTGCGTACCGATACGGTTGGTTATGCGTTCCCCCATGTGCAGTGCAAGATCATCGACCCGGAGACCGGCGAGGAAGTTGGCCCCGGCGTGAACGGCGAGTTCTGCGCCAAGGGCTACAACACCATGAAGGGCTACTACAAGATGCCCGATGCCACCGCCGGCACAATTGATCGTGACGGCTGGCTCCACTCCGGCGATTTGGCTTGCCGTGACGAGGCCGGCAACTACCGCATCACCGGCAGATTGAAGGATATGATCATCCGCGGCGGTGAGAACATCTACCCCAAGGAGATCGAGGAGTTCATTTACACTCATCCGCAGGTTAAGGATGTGCAGGTCATCGGCGTGCCGGACAAAAAGTACGGCGAAGAAATTATGGCCAGCATCATTCTGAAGAACCCCGGCGCTGTGACCGTGGAGGAAATGACAAACTACATCAAGGCAAGTATGGCTCGGCACAAAGTGCCCAAGTACATTGAGTTTGTGGAGGCCTTCCCCATGAATGCGGCCGGCAAGGTGCTCAAATACAAGATGCGCGAGGACGCAGCCGCCCGACTTAACTTGACCGGCGACGGCTCCGACACCGCAGGAAACCCCGGTAAATAACAAAAAACAGAGCGTGAAGTTCACGCTCTGTTTTTGCTTTATAAGGTTGCGGCCATAACCGCTTTGATGGTGTGCATCCGGTTTTCCGCCTCTTGGAAGACGATGGACTGTTCGCTTTCGAACACCTCGTCGGTCACTTCCATGGCGGTGATGTTGAACTTTTCGCCGATCTCCTTGCCGATGACGGTTTTTAAGTCGTGGAATGCAGGCAGGCAGTGCATAAACACCGTGGTGGCCTTGCCGGTTTTTTCCATCAGGGCCTTGTTCACCTGATAAGGGGTCAGTTCCGCGATACGCTCTGCCCAGACTTCTTCCGGCTCGCCCATGGACACCCACACATCGGTGTAAATCACATCGGCATTTTTTACTGCCGCAGCCGGGTCGGTCTCAAAGCGCAATCTTGCGCCGGTCTGCGCGGCCACTTCCTCACATTGGGCAATGAGCGCCTTGTCGGGGAAGTATTTGGCAGGGCAGCAGGCGGTGAAATTAAGACCCAATTTGGCACAGCCCACCATCAGGGAGTTGCCCATATTATACCGGGCATCGCCCATATAGACGAAGTTGATGCCCTGTAACTTGCCGAACCGCTCACGAATGGTCGGCATATCTGCCAGAATCTGGGTGGGGTGGAACTCATTGGTCAGGCCGTTCCACACGGGAACTTTGGAGAATTTAGCCAGTTCCTCCACGATCTCCTGACCGAAGCCGCGGTACTCAATGCCGTCATACATACCGCTTAAGACACGGGCGGTATCGGCGATGGATTCTTTTTTGCCCATCTGAGAGCCGCTGGGCCCTAAGTAGGTCACGGACATACCCAAATCCGCGCCGGCTACCTCAAAGGCACAACGGGTACGGGTGGAGTCCTTTTCAAAGAGCAAGACGATGTTCTTGCCCTCGCACATTCTGTGGGGGATGCCTGCTTTTTTCTTTGCTTTCAAATCCGCTGCCAGGTCGATCAGCTCCAAAATTTCTTCGGAGGTATAATCCAGCAGTTTCAAAAAATCTCTGCCCTTCATATTACAGCACCTTTGACAAGAAAGTTTTCAAGCGCTCGCATTGGGGGTTGCCGAAGAATTCGGCAGGGGTGTTCTCCTCAGCGATCACGCCCTCGTCAATGAAGATCACCCGGTTGGAGACCTCACGGGCAAAGCCCATTTCGTGGGTGACAACCACCATAGTCATACCGGCCTTGGCAAGATCCTTCATAACATCCAGCACTTCGCCGACCATTTCCGGGTCAAGGGCGGAGGTGGGCTCGTCAAAGAGGATGACCTTGGGGTTCATAGCCAGCGCGCGGACGATGGCAACGCGCTGCTTCTGTCCGCCGGACAGCTGAGAGGGGTAGGCCTCCGCCTTCTCCTCCAAGCCGATGGCACGGAGCAGCTCCATTGCACGATTTTCGGCCTCAGCCTTGATATCTGCAACGGTTTTGCCCTCCTGACGGAGTTTTCTTCTATTCTTCTTTGCGATAAGGACCGGTGCCAAGGTGATGTTTTCCAGCACAGACAGGTTGTTGAACAGGTTGAACTGCTGGAACACCATACCGATCTTCTGCCGGTGGATATTGATGTCAACCTTCATATCCGCCAAGTCCTCACCTTGGAACATAATGGTGCCGCCGGTGGGGTCTTCCAGACAGTTGACGCATCTTAAAAATGTGGATTTGCCGCAGCCGGACGGGCCGATGATGGCCACCACATCTCCCTCATAAACATCCAGATCGATGCCCTTGAGAACTTTGTTGTCTCCAAAGGTCTTTTCCAGACCCTTCACTGATAAAATTAACTGCTTTTCCATATTATCTTTCACTCTTCTTCATTTTTGCTTCCAAGGCTCTGACACCCCAAGAGATCAACAGCACCATAATCAAGTAGGTCAGCGCCAGCATCAAATAGGGCATTGTGTAATCATAGGTGGGGTCGCCCAACTGCTTGAAGGACTTGTAAAGGTCGGTGACCGCGATGAAACTGACGATAGAGGTCTCCTTGATCAGCACGATAAACTCGTTGCCCAGGGTGGGCAGGATATTCTTGATGGCCTGGGGCACCACGATCCGCAGCATAGTGGTGGCATAGGTCAGGCCCACGGCTCTGCCGGCTTCCATCTGACCTGCGTCGACGGATTGAATGCCGCCGCGCATAATTTCGCTGACATAGGCGCCGCTGTTCAGGCCAAAGACGATGATCGCCACAGGCACACCGGAATCCACGGTGATGCCCAGCGCAGGCAGCAGCACCCAATAGCCGATCAGCAGCTGCACCACCATAGGCGTGCCGCGGAACAGCTCGATGTAGCACACGCAGATCTTGTCCAAGATTCTGGGCAGCACCTTATATTTGGGCATCACCCGAACCACGGCGATGAGGGTGCCGATGGCAATGCCGATCAACAGGCCGAAAACGGCGATCCGCAGGGTGACCCACACGCCGTTCAGGACATTTTCATAGCCCCGCAGGGTGATGAACTGCCGAATAAATTCATTCCACATTTGTGTTATAGTCATATTTTTAACCAAAGCGAAGGCTTAGCATTTCACTAAGCCTTCACTTACCTTTTCTGTTTTTTAATTACTTGTTGCAGATGATGCCCAGCATATCCACAACGGTGCCGACGGAATCCAGCTCGGTGTTGGAGTCCTTAACGACGCAAACGATAGACTCGGTGTAGTAGGGCTCGGAGAAGTTGATAACATTCAAACGCTCGGTGGTGATGGTGATGCCGGACATAGCAATGTCAACATTCTGCTTACCAACAGCGCCTACAACTGCGTCGAATTCCATATCGTCGATGACCAGCTCCAGACCCAGCTCGTCAGCGAACAGCTTGGCGATTTCCATATCGATGCCGTAGAACTGGGTGCCTTCCTTGTACTCCCAAGGAGCAAATTCAGCGTTGGTAGCAACGACCAACTGCTGGGCTGCCTTGCTACCGTCCTTGGTAGCGGAGGTCACGCCAACATACTTGTCTTCTTCGCCGTTCATATACTTTTCCTTGATGGCGTTGATCTCGTCAGCCTTGTCAACCAAAATCTGGTCGATCTTGGTCTTCAGGTCAGCCTGATTCTTGTCGATGCCGATGCCGTAGTTTTCGCTGGACAGAGCAATCTCGATGATCTTCAGGCCTGCGATTTCCTTCTGCAGAGCCTTAGCGGTGGTCTTATCTACGAACAGATAGTCAGCGTTGCCGTTGATCATATCCTTTGCAGCCAGTGCGAAGGTATCATAAGTGGTGACCTTGGTGTTCTTCAGGGCGTCTGCGTACATAAAACTTGTGGTGCCCTTCTGAGCAGCGATCTTAGCGCCGGTTTCTTCCTTAGCGCCGCAAGCGACCAGTGCTACACACAGTACCAGTGCCAATGCCAATGCGATTAACTTTTTCATTTTCTTTTCCTCCTAAATATTGTTTTCAATAAATTCTAACTGTTCTTCAATAGATGCCTGATTGGTTCCGCCGGCGGAAATTCTGCTTTCCACGCAGTGGCGCAGGTCGATAGCATCGAATACATCCTGCTCAAATAACGGGTGGAAGGACTGATATTCTTCTAAAGAAAGTGCTTCCAGCACCGTGTTCTTCTGAATACAGTAGGCAACGATCTGACCTACCTGCTTATAAGCGGTACGGAAGGGAATGCCCTTCTTGGTCAGGTAGTCAGCCAGGTCCGTTGCGTTGATGAAGCCCTTTTGGGCGGCCAAGAGCATATTGTCCGGCAGAGCCTTTAATGTTGCAAGCATAGGCGTGAACACCGTTAAGCACTGCTTGACAGTATCGATGGCGTCAAAAATGGACTCTTTATCCTCTTGCATATCTTTGTTGTATGCCAAGGGGATGCCCTTAAGAACGGTCAGCATAGCCATCAGGTCGCCATAGACGCGGCCTGTCTTGCCACGAACCAGTTCTGCAATGTCCGGGTTCTTCTTCTGAGGCATAATGCTCGATCCGGTGGTGTAGCTGTCGTCCAGTTCGATGAACTTAAACTCCCAGCTTGCCCAGAGGATGACCTCCTCGGAAAACCTCGACAGGTGCATCATCACCGTTGCAAAGGCCGCGAGCAGCTCCACGCAGAAATCCCGGTCAGATACGCCGTCGATGCTGTTCATGCAGATGCCGTCAAAGCCCAGGGCTTTCGCAGTCATCTGCCGGTCTGTGTCATAGGTGGTGCCGGCCAGCGCGCAGCAGCCAAGGGGGCTGAAGTTCATCCGCTTCACCGCATCCTCGATGCGGCTAATGTCACGGGTGAACATCATTCCGTAGGCCAGCAGGTGGTGGGCAAAGGTGATAGGTTGCGCCCGCTGCAGGTGGGTGTAGCCGGGCATGATCGTTGTCTTATGCTGCTTGGCCTGACTTAAGATAGCCGCCAGCAAGGAACGGAGCAGCGCAATGATCTGGGTCGATTCTTCTTTTAAGTAAAGGCGAATGTCCAATGCCACCTGATCGTTTCGGCTGCGGGCGGTGTGGAGCTTTTTGCCCACATCTCCGATCCGCTTTGTCAGCTCCGCCTCCACGAACATGTGGATGTCTTCTGCCGTCAAGTCAACAGGCAACGCGCCGCTTTCCATATCTTGCAGAATGCCTTGCAGACCCTCGATAATGGTTTCTGCATCAGCCTGCGTGATGATGTTTTTCGCGGCCAGCATTGCTGCATGGGCCATAGAGCCCTTGATGTCCTGGCGGAACATCCGGCTGTCAAAGTGAATGGAGGAGTTGAAGTCATCCGCTTGCTGGTCAAGCGCTTTGGCGAAACGCCCTTCCCACATTTTAGCCATTGTTCAGTTTCCCCTGTTCCATCATGGCCTGCACCTGAGTAGGCAGACCCCACAGATTGATGAAGCCGGTGGCCTGAGCCTGATCGTAGTCGCTCTCGCCGAAGGTGCAGATGTCCTCGGAGTACAAAGAGTAGGGACTCTTCACGCCGGCATTGATCATATTGCCCTTGTAGAGTTTCAGCTTCACAGTGCCGGTGACAGTCTTCTGGGTTTCGGTAACGAATGCGGACAGGGCCTCACGCAGAGGAGAGAACCACAGGCCGTTATACAGAAGCTCGGCAAAGCAGACGCTCAGTTCCTGCTTCTTATGAGCGGTCATCTTGTCAAGGCACAGGGTTTCCAAAACGCTGTGAGCCTTGTAGGGGATCGCGCCGCCGGGAGTCTCATAAACGCCGCGGCACTTCATACCCACCAAGCGGTTTTCTACGATGTCCAAAAGGCCGATGCCGTTGGCGCCGCCGATCTCGTTGAGCTTCCAGATGATGTCGGTGGCGGTCATCTTCACGCCGTCAAGAGCAACGGGAACGCCCTTTTCAAAGTCCAGCGTCACATAGGTGGGTTTGTCGGGTGCTTCCAGAGGAGAAACGCCCATTTCCAGGAAGCCGGGCTTCTCGTACTGAGGCTCGTTCCAGGGATCTTCCAGATCCAGACCCTCGTGGCTCAGGTGCCACATATTCTTATCCTTGGAATAGTTGGTCTCGCGGTTGATCTTCAGAGGCACATTGTGAGCCTCGGCATAGTCGATCTCCTCTTCACGGGACTTGATATCCCACTCACGCCAAGGGGCGATGATCTTCATATCGGGAGCGAAGCGCTTGATAGCCAGCTCGAAACGAACCTGGTCGTTGCCCTTGCCGGTACAGCCGTGGGCGATGGCGTCTGCGCCTTCCTTGATGGCGATGTCCACCAGCGCCTTTGCGATGATGGGACGGGCGAAGGCAGTACCCATCAGGTACTCCTCGTACTTGGCACCGGCCTGCACGGAGGGGATGATGACCTCGTTGACCATCTCGTCGCACAGATCTGCTGCGTAGTACTTGTCAGCGCCGGTCTTTAAGGCCTTTTCTTCCAGACCCTCCAGCTCATCCATCTGACCCACATTACCGGCAACGGCAATGATGTAAGGATTGTTGTAGTTTTCCTTCAGCCAAGGGATGATGATGGATGTATCCAAGCCGCCGGAATAGGCCAGTACGATTTTTTTGATGTCCTGTTTGCTCATATTCTCTTCCTCCTGATAGAATGCGGCTTCTTCCGCATTTGTTGATGTTGGGGTCATTGTAGCACGGATTGTATAAATATGCAAGTGCTTATTCACTCATTTTTGCGTTTTACCTGCCAAAAATAGGGTGTCTGTCCCCCTCTTGTTTTGTGTATGTTTAACAAATGTGTCGGTTTTTACCTCTTTTGAGCCCCTATTTGGTCGATTTTTTGTATGCGGTATAACTGTATAAATGCATAAAGCAGGCGCATAAACGAATCATACCGCCGCGGAACAGCCGCAGCGGTATGATTTAATGATTCATTAGTAGTAACGGCGGATAGCAAAGATATGCTCTTCAAAGTAGCTGGTATTCAGCGCGGCTTCCACCACGCCGCCCTTGGAGCTGCTGCAGTAGACGAAGGTATTGTCGCCCACATAGATACCGCAGTAGGCCGCTTCGTCGGGGTAGCCGTCGGACCAGAATACCACCACATCGCCGGGGGCGATGTTCTCACGGCTGACCGGGTTGCCGAACTCGGCCTGACCGGGAACGAGCCGGGGCGCATCCACATTGGCAACGCTGCAGCAGTACTGAATGAAGCCGGAGGTGTCAAAGGTGTTAGGACCCTGACCGCCATATTCAAAGACCTTGCCCACCTGCGCCTTGGCGATCTGGGCGATCATACCGCCCACGGTGTCATCGCCGGGGATGTTCTCGATGGTCTCCTCGGTGGTTTCTTCTGTGGTCTCAGTCGTTTCTTCGGTCGTTTCGGTGGTCTCCTCGGTGGTTTCCGTGGTGTCCTCCGTGGTGTTGGTGGTGTCATCTGTTGTGTCTGTTTCAGACGAGCTGCTCAGCTGGCTGCCGGTGCTTGCGCCGGTATCAGGCTTCTGATCATTTTTGCCTGTCAGCAGCAAAATCGCCACCAAGCCTACCAGAATAATCGCCAAAAGAACCACGATCAGGCCGGTATAATTCTTCTTTTTCCGTCTGCGACGGCGATAGGGCTGTTCCATAACAAAGCCTCCTTGTCTTCTTTTCTATCTTTGAGTATACATCATCGCTTTGCATTATGCAAACATTTTCTTGCCGCAGAATGTGCGGAATTTTCGGGCAACACCGTTTTTTGTTTCCAAAGGGGGTAGAAAATTCCGCGCGTGCGTGGTATGCTATAGGAAAACTTCTCTTCGGAGGTGCAGTATGTACGAATTGATCGTTTTCGGTGCGACCTTTGCCGCCGCCGGCATCGCCGAAAAGCACCAAGGCAGCTGCTTGGTGATCGAACGGCGGATGGATGCAGGCTATGAATTTTTCTGCCCCCATTTTGATTCCGACATAGAAATTTATCCCCACCTGCAGAAGGCTGACCTTTTGTTCGGCACAGATGTGGTTTCCGTGGAAAAGTCGGAAAAGGGCTTTTCGTGCCTGGTCCACAATGTGGAGGGCTTCTCCACTTTTGAAGCCAAACGGATCATCGACACCCGCTGCAGCGCCCAAATGTGCGACGGCAAGACATACGATCTGATGATTGTGAGCGATGAAGTACCGGCTTTCCCCGGCGTTTCCTGCAAAAAAGTCGGGCAGGAGAAGCACTACATCCTCTCCGTTCCCGTCGAGGCCGATTGCAGCTATCCCGACGCAAGAGCTGCCGCGTTTCAGGTGGTAAAGCAGTTTTCTTCCTCCCAGCGGCTCATCTACTCCGCCGGGGAATTTAACTATCAGGTAAAGGCCGGGTATCCCAAAGAGGAAAACGGCATTTTGTACTTGCCCTCCAAGGCCTATGCCGATCCTGCGCAGGCATTCAACGCCGGAAAGGAGCTTGCCTGATGACATACCTTTCTGAACTTGTTTCCGGCAAGCACCGGCTGCAGCCGGCGACCCCGGTATTTGAAAAGACCTATGATGTGATCGTCTGCGGCTTAGGCACCGCCGGCTCCAACGCAGCGCTGTTTTCTGCCGAAAACGGCCTGTCCGTGCTGGGCGTGGAGACTCTGACCTGCGCCGGCGGCACCCACACCTTGGGCGGCGTGGTTGGCTACTATTTCGGCTCACCCGGCGGCCGCTACGAGGAAATGGACAAGACCGTCTTTGACTTTGCCAAGCGCTACACCTCTACCACCGCGGAAAGTCGCAAGTTCCTGATGGAGCAGGCGCTGGTGGAAAAGGGCGTGGGACTGCTTTATGAGGCAACTGTCTGCGGCGTTTACTTAAAAGAAAATACCGTCATCGGTCTGCGCGTTTTGCAAAACGGCCATCTGACGGACTACGGTGCAAAGGTAGTGATGGACTGCACCGCTGAAAGCCATGTTGCCGCTATGGCCGGCTGCGAGCTGGTGTGCGGACGCGCCTCTGACGGACAGATGCAGCCTTACACCTTGGTTTCTCTTGTCTACGACGGCAGAAATTACCGCTTTACCAATATCGACTTCGGTCGGGTAAATCAGTACGGTGCCAAGGCCTTGTCCCGGGCAGTCGCCTTCTGCCGCTCCTACCATGTGCAGGAGGAGCACGAGGGCACCATGCTCATCTCCCAAATGCCCCTTTTGGGCTTCCGGGAGGGTCGGCGCATCGTTTCCGAGGAGCAGGTCACCGTGGAGGATGTGTTTGCCGAACGGCAGACCAAGACCCCTATGTTCTATGCCTATGCGGATTTGGATAAGCACGGCTGGGATATTGCTTTCGACGGCGAAGCTTTAGGCGACTGGGCCATCGGCGCAAATCTGGGCGCATATAATGTGACCGTGGCCGTGCCTTACAAGGCGATTCAGCCCAAGGGCTTTGAGGGACTTTTAGTTCCCTGCCGGGCCTTGGGCGTGGACCGGGATGTTTCCAGCTGTGTCCGTATGAATCTGGATATGAAAAAGGCCGCAGAGGCCGCCGCCGGATGGGCGACCCTTGCGGTGCAGCAAAATAAGAAATTGCAGGATGTGGCCTATGCGGATTTGAAGGCACGGCTGACGGAAACCGGCTGCTTAAAGGATAGCGACAACCGGGGCTTCCGCATCGACGGCAGCAACAACTGGGACGGCTCGCCCCTGACCCCTGTGCAGGTCAACTGGCTTACCGACCCGGCGGAGCTCGAGGCGCAGTTAAAGACCGAGACCCCCGGACAGGCCATCTGGTCTGCAAAATACATGGGCGAAAAGGCCGTTCCCACCCTTTTGAAGCTGCTGGAATCTGCCGACGAGAACACCCGTAACCACGCGGCCTTTGCGCTGGCTATGGCCGGCAGCTGTGAGGGACTTCCCCTTCTGCGGAAGATGGCCGCAGAGCGCGACGGTCTGATGCTGAAGGATTGCCGCAAAAACAACAATCTGCGCGGCTTTATGGCCGTTTACTGGCTGGGTCGTTTGGCCGACAGAGAAATCGTGCCGGAACTGATCGACCTGATCACGAACCCTGATGAGCTGCAAAAGCCGGTCTATGGCCCCAACAGCCCATTGACCACCCGGTACAAGGTGGCCGGCTTCAACGGTGTGTACTTCCAGTTTATGTCGCTGGCGGTGATGGCGCTGATCCGCATCGGCGATGCCCACGAAGCGCTGCGCGAGCAGATAACCAAGGCCTTTGCTGACGCATTCACCAGTGAGTCCTACTATGACCGCATCACCACCCGTCCCCATCAAAGCAGCGAGGGCAATATGGTGCTCTCCATTAAGAATGTGGCATTCTCCGCAATGGAAAAATGGAATCAATAAAACCAAAAGCGAGGTGAAAAATCACCTCGCTTTTTATTTTACAGAATCTCGGTTTCGTGGAGCTTGACGCCGTTTGCTGCCAGCTTTTTCTGCAGCAGAGAAACATCAAGGGTCGAAAAGTCGTCGGTCATAGCCGCGGCTGTTCCGGCAGCCTGTCCTGTGACCGCGCAGCAGGGGATCACACGCATAGAGTCCCACAAAGCATCGTTGACCGATGTGCAGCGGCCTGCCACGATCAGGTTCTTCACTTCCTTATTATAA
This sequence comes from Faecousia sp., assembly GCA_045614325.1. Lineage (GTDB taxonomy): Bacteria > Bacillota > Clostridia > Oscillospirales > Oscillospiraceae > Faecousia. Next base: position 16,822 of record JAZLCU010000064.1, read on the forward strand.
AGCGTCCCAAAGGGCACCTCGTAAATGGGGCCGCGCTTTTTCCAATCGGAGACCATACCGATGGAGTCGGCAAAATACTTGTGCATCTCCGTGTCCGCCAACTCGTATTCGCCCACGATGCGACGGGTCATACGAATCTGCGGAATGGTGGCCAGAGTGGACATCACTACGGCCGGGTCATTTTCCCGTTTTTTCAGCCAATGCTTCAGCGACCGCTCGTGGGAGAGGCAGACCATTTCGGAAATATCCTTGCCGTCAAGGCCGGAGAAGCGGCGGTTGGTCAGACTTTCTCCCGTCTGTCCCGGCTCATCCACCACGCCCAGCTGCTGCAGATCGTAGCCCTTTTCGTCGGTGAAATAGTACCACGCGGCCAGCTTATTGCCCTCCTTGAAGGTCTCCGTAGGCGCGCCGGCAAAGTGGGCGATATCGCAATCGCCGGTGGCGTCCACAACGGAGGCGGCGCAGTAGGCCGTTCTGCCGGATTTATTCTCCACATAAAGGCTCTTGATGCGGCCGTTTTCCGTGTCTGCCGCCACCACATAACTGCCGTACATAATGTCAACGCCGGTTTCAAGGAGCAGCTTTTCCATCAGGATCGCGCAGACCTGCGCATTGTAACGCACCATATAACGGGTATCGTTTTCGGTTCTTGTGCCGATGCCGTCCAGCCAGTTGGCCGGGTAGCGGTCCTCCGCGCCGTAGGTAATGGAGAGCTTCAGCAGTTCCTCGGCGATGCCGAAGGACACCTGATGGCCATATCCGTCGCACAAAGGCAAGTAAATGGTGATGAGGCCGGCCGTGCCTAAGCCGCCCAACATATATTCTTTTTCAAAAAGGACGACCTTTTTGCCCTCACGGGCTGCCGCCAGCGCAGCCGACACGCCGGCAAATCCGCCGCCGCAAACCGCTACATCGTAATTTTTCATAGAAAATCACCGCCTTTTCGGCCATTATAGCACAGCCCTTCGGAAAAGTAAATCTGCAATTGGCGATTTTCAGGCCGCAACCGCCGCCGGAATCGTCTTTTCCAATCACTTTTGGCTTGTTTCCACGGGCAAGTTATGCTAAACTGAAGACAATATACAAAAAAGAGGTGTTTGTTTTGACCAAAACCGAGCTTTTCAAGCGATACTGTCTGTTTACTGTGGCCCTCTTCTTCATCGGCTTGGGCATTTCTATGACCAAGCACGCAGGCCTCGGCACCTCCACCGTTTCCTCGGTGACCAATGTGTTCAGCATCCGTTTCCCGGCTTTGACCTTTGGCACTTGGACGATCATTGCCAATCTGTTCTTCTTGGCCGGTCAGCTTCTGATCCTCAGACGCAAATTTCAGCCGGTGCAATTTCTGCAGCTGCCCCTGACCTTCCTGTTCGGCTATTTTACGGACATCGGTCTGTGGATCGCATCAAACTTCCCCAATAACACCCTTGTGGCGCAGCTGATTTTGATCGGTGTGGGCAATTTCATTCTGGCCTTCGGCATTGCCCTGACCGTGACCGCCAATGTGCTGCTGAATGCGCCGGAGGGTTTTGTAAATGCGCTGGCCGTCACGCTGCACAAGAACTTTTCCAGCGTCAAAACCGTATTTGACATCTGCTGGGTCTGCATTGCCGTGATTTTGTCGCTGATTTTCTTCCATAAGCCCTTGACCGGCGCCGGCGTTGGAACCATCATTTCCGCGCTGCTGGTGGGTCCTTTTGTGAAGCTTTTGTCCCGTCCGCTGGGTAATTTCTGCCGCCGCGTTCTGCGGTTCGGCTAACCGTTAAAGGAGTCTGTATGCAACACAAGCTTGGTCTTGTTTCGGTGAGCTTTCGGCAACATTCCCCGGAGCAGATTTTGAAAACAATGCACGCCTGCGGACTTGACTGCATCGAATGGGGCAGCGATATTCACGCGCCCGTAAACGATGTAAGCGCCCTGCAGGAAATTGCCGCGCTGCAAAGAAAATACAACATAAAATGCGCCGCCTACGGCACATATTTCCGCATCGGGATCACCCCTGCGGAAGAGCTGGAGGCCTACATTTCTGCGGCAAAGTGCCTTGGCACCGATGTGCTGCGGCTTTGGTGCGGCAGCAAGGATTCCCAAAGCTACACCGCGCCGGAAAAGGAGGCGCTGTTTGCCACCTGCCGTTCCCTTGGAGAAACCGCCCGCGCCCACGGCGTAACCTTATGTATGGAGTGCCACGGCGGCACCTTCACCAATACAAGAGCGTCTGCGCTGGAGCTGATGGCGGCCGTTGACAACCCCCATTTTAAGATGTACTGGCAGCCGAATCAGTATGAAACCGAGGCGGAAAATCTGCGCTATGCGGCAGCCATCGCCCCTTACACCGTGAACATCCACGCTTTCAACTGGGAGAAGAATGACCGCTTCCCCCTAGCCCAAGCCAAGGCCTGCTGGCAAGCCTATTTGCAGCAGTTTGACGGCTCGCAGGTCCTGCTGCTGGAATTTATGCCCGACGACGAATTGGACTCTCTGCCGGCGGAAGCCGACGCTTTGAAGGAGATTGTAAAATGAAGACGATCTATCTATGCGAAGAGGTGGAAAATATCCCCCGTATATACGGGGTTCAGGACACCGTTTACACCAAGGCGGACATTTTGGGCAGGCCGGAAGCTTTCCGGGACACCGCCTATATCTTTTCCACTTGGGGTATGCCGGAATTTACCGAGGAGGAGATCCGGCGTTGCCTGCCTAGCCTAAAGGCTGTGTTTTACGGTGCCGGCACAGTGCAGGCCTTTGCCCGTCCCTTCTTGAATTGCGGCGTGAAGGTCTTTTCCGCTTGGGCGGCCAACGCTGTGCCGGTTGCGGAGTACACCGTGGCGCAAATTATTTTGGCCAACAAGGGCTTTTTCGGCAGCAGCCGGATGCACAAAGCCGGTGACCACCTGCAGGCGCTGGACTACTTTTATGCCTTCCCGGGAAATTACAACACCAAGATCGGCATCATCGGCGCCGGTATGATCGGCAAGCTGGTGATTGAAATGCTGAAAGCCTACAAGCTGGAGGTTCTGGTCTTTGATCCCTTTTTGCCGGAGGAAAAGGCCGCAGAGCTGGGCGTGAAAAAATGCGACTTGCAAACTCTTTTTGCGGAATGCTCCGTGGTTTCCAACCATCTTGCCAACAACGAGCAGACCAAGGGTATGCTCCGCTACGAGCATTTTCGCGCAATGCGGCCCTATGCCACCTTTTTGAACACCGGCCGGGGCGCGCAAGTAGTGGAGGCGGATCTGGCGCAGGCGCTGACCGAGCGGCCTGATTTGACGGCCATTTTGGATGTGACCTTCCCGGAGCCGCCGGAAGACGGCCACAAGTTCTATGCCTTGCCCAACTGCATCCTCACGCCCCACATTGCCGGCAGTTCCGGCAACGAAGTGGCGCGGATGGGCGAATATATGCTGCAGGAATACGAGCAGTTCCTGCAAAACAAGCCCTGCCGCTATGAAGTAACTTCTGAAATGCTCAAAACGATGGCGTAATTTACGTGCTAATAAAGAAAAGCGAGGTGAAATTCACCTCGCTCTTTGTTTTGTTTATTCGTCCTTGGGATCGGGCTTTTCGTATTCGTTTTCCCGGATGCCGGGGTAATGCTCGTCCAAGTAGTCCTCACGGTAGGGGTTAACGCCCTTGGAGGGATTCTCGGGGTTTAAGGGCAGCGACCACAGTTCCTTTTTATAATAGGGGTTGTGGAAGGTCTGCTCGATGCGGCCGGAGCGCTCCAGAACATCGTTGCAGGAGCGGATGCAGCCTCTTGCGCCGCAGATGGCGAAGTAGCCGGTATGCTCGATGATGTAGTTATAGTAGTCCATCACCGCATGGCTGCCGGGCTTTCTGCCCCACTTGGCGCCGGCCAAGGCGTAGGTCAGCATATAGGCCTCCTCCTCGGTCATCTGGGAGTTACGCACATCGAAGGCCATATTGGGGAATTCCTTCTTCAGGAACGGAGAACACTCGTTGTTCATACCGTGGTGGGAAAGGGTGCAACGACCCATCTGCACATCGCCGTACCAGATCTGCTTTTCGCCGAAGTCCACGGTGATTCGAGCATCCTTGTCCTTGGGGCTGGGGATAGCGCCGCCGGGGCAGCGTCTTGCACAGGCGCCGCAATGCAGGCAGATAGTGCCGGTGTCCAAAATGGGGTCGGGCTCCAGCTCCGCATCGGTGAAAATGAGGCCCAAGCGGACACGGGGGCCGTACTTCTTGGTCAGGAAAACCTTGGACCAGCCGATCTCGCCAAGGCCGCAGCCGGCTGCGATCACGCGGATGCTGCAGACCACATCGGGCGGCAGCTTGCCCTCAGCCACAGGCTTTCTGGTGGTGCCGTTGCCCTCAGGCACGGCAGGATAGTGGGCCACCGCCTCGTAGCCGCAATCTTCAATGAAGCAACTGAGCTGGTAGGTCTTGATGGGGCGGAAAAAGCTGTTCAGCTTGTTATAAGTATAGAAGGTGTAGTTGTGCCAGTGGGTGCCCTCTTCAATGCCCCGGTTTGCGCCCCGGGGAATGGGCATCGCAATGGCGATCACCGACTTGGCATTGGGAAAATAGGAGATGGGACTCATCAGCTTGGGCGCATTTTTGAAGCGCTCGATGTTGCCGATGGCGATGCAATCGATCCCCAGCTCCTTGGCCTTAGCCTTCAGGATCTCAGAGGTCAATTTCATGATCAATGCCCCCTGTTGCCGCTTTTGGAGAAAGCGCCGCCCAAGACATTGGCCTGCTCGTCGGAACGGTCTACCCCGGCGCTACTGCCGCCGATGCTCCAGGCGGGGCTGGTGCGGAAGGGGTTGCTGAAGGTCTTGGTCAGGGCATTGCGCGCCTCTAAGCCGCACATACAGGTGCGGTTGCACAGCGCGGCGATCCGGTCGGGTGTGGCTTCTGCGGCAAAGCGGTTGGCAACGGCGCCGTTCTGGCAGATCTTGCACTTTTCATAATCGATTTTGCCCACGGTGAATTTCTTGCCGCAGATCTCGATTTCCTCGGTCTCTTCCTTGCTGATTGCGCCCAAGGGGCAGGCATCGGCGCAGGCACGGCAGTTGTTGCAGACGCTCTCCTCCAGCAAGGAGGAGCTTTCCAGCTCTGCATCGGTCAAAATCATATGGAAACGCTGGCGAGAGCCGAACTCCTTGGAGAAGGCGATGCGGTTATAGGAAATGGTGCAAAGACCGCAGGCCACGGCGGCATAGTCAAAGTCGGGGTAAACATTGGGCGCAGGTCTGCCTTCCGCAACGGGGACACCGGCCGGGGGCAGGTCGGTGGGGTTGGGGAACACGGGTGCGGCTTCCCAGCCGTGCTCTTCGATGAAGTTGGTCACATTGTAGGCAGACAGGGCCAAAAATTCGTCCTCCAGCCAGTTTTTGCCGAACAGAGCGTAATCGCCGAAGTTACTGCCCTCCTCAACACCGCGCAAAGAGCCTCTGCAGATCCGCTTGCCGACCAGGATCACGGTCTTTGCCTCGGGGAAGATGGAGAAGGGGTTCTTGCTTGCAGGTACGCCTGCGAACCGGGAGCGGTCGGCGAAGCCGATCAGGTCCACGCCGTCCTTCTTCGCAAAGTCAATAATTGCCTGTTTGAGTTCTGTCATAGCTACAGTCTCCTTTTTAACTGTTTTTTGCTTTTTCCATTATACGCCGGGGAAGTAGCCGGTCGGGACTCACTTTGCAACAGAAAATGTGGACTTTTCAACACTTGACAACCTGCGAAAGTCAGCTATACTGGTATTGGAGGTGGATAGAATGATATGCAACGGTGAAAACCCGATCCTGCGCATCGTGGATATTGCGCGCATCGGTCGGATCAACGGCTCTTTCTCGGTAGCGCCCAGACCCTATTCCGCCCTGACCTTCCGCATCGGCGGCTCCTCTGTGATCACCTGCGGCGGCAAGGATTACCACATCAACGCAAACGACATCCTCTATCTGCCCCAAGGCTTAGCCTACGAGGCCTCCTATACGGACACGGAGATCATCGCCATTCATTTCGTGACCGCCCGTGACGACCGGGAGCCTGAGGTGTACACCTTCGAAAATGTGGAGCAGCTTTATCGGCTGTTTTTGCAGGCGCTCTCTCTGTGGGAGAACAAAGCGCCGGGCTACGGGGTGTACCTGCTGGCTCAGCTGTACACCGTTTTGGGCGCGATTTTGGAGCGCAAGACCAAAACCAGCCTGCCCCGGCATTTTATGAACGCCCTGTCCTTTATTAATTCCAACTACAAGGACAACACCATCAGCGTGGATATGATCTGCGCCCAGGCCGGTATCAGCGCCACCGCCTTCCGGCAGCTGTTTCGGAAGCACTACCAAAAGACCCCCACCCAGTACATCACCGACCTGCGGCTTGCCTACGCAAGAAATCTGATCTCCGGCGGTATGACCATCGAAAACGCCGCCTGCGAGAGCGGTTTTAATGACCCCAAATATTTTGCCCGCGTGGTCAAACGGCACTTCGGCTGCACGCCCCGGGATCTGAAAGTTTACGGCAAATAAAAGTTTAACTCCTCTGTTTTATGCAGAGGAGTTTTTCTTTTGTTTGCGGTATAATCTCCGCCTGTTTACAGATACTAACAGCGTAATTTGTAAAATAAGGGGAACGAGGGGAGCGCCGCCGGTGGCGGATACAGCGACCCGAGTGAGTGGCAGCGGTCGATAAAATCGAGGAAAAGCGTAAGCCCGAAGATTTTATCGGGCACCGCAACAGGAATCGTCCGTCGGGTGGATGACCTCGGCCGTATTGTTATTCCGAAAGAAATCAGACGCACCCTCAAGATCCGCGAGGGTGACCCCTTATATACAACATTGACACCATTCGATAGGCTTTGTATAGCAATATATAGTGTGGTGGAACGATATAAAGCGAGGTGAATTTCACCTCGCTTTATGACTATATTTCTAACTTGTATGTCTTTATTGTTTCGCTTGATTCGGTCAGGTGGGAAATAATAAAACAAAACCATTTGCTGTCGGAATTATGGTCTTCAAAACATACCCATTCGCCATTATCATCCAAATAATATGATGCAACTCTAAAATTTTTATTCTCCACTTCCGTAACGGTCTTAATCGTACGATTGACTCGGTTTGCGATATACTCAATAATATTGTTTTCAAACTCGTCGAGATTGACAAAATCCCACTCTTGCCACGACACCTCGTCGTCTAGTGAAGCATATAAATATTTTTTGCCCTCGCACTTTTGCGTGCAGATTTCAAGCAAAAGTTCCATATTATCTTTTGAGCCTGCAAAAGCTGCTGTGAACTCATCGTAATCTATGAATTTATCAATACCACATTTTTGGCTGATTGCTTGCTTTATTCTTAAAACACAATCTTTTTCTCGCTGTATATCTTCTTCGAAAGTTTTTGTTGCGTGAAAAAATTTGAATAATGACATAAGCTTCACCTCAGTTAATTCATTATATCACAAAGCGTTCAAAAAGTAAATCTTGCAGTATAATCTTCTCCCGTTTACAGATACTAACAGCGTAATTTGTAAAAATTGATAACAAGGAGATAGATATATATGAAAGCAACTGGTATCGTCCGTCGGGTGGATGACCTCGGGCGTATTGTAATTCCCAAAGAGATCAGAAGAACCTTAAAAATCCGTGAGGGAGACCCGTTGGAGATTTATACGGAAAAAGATGGGGGCGTGATCTTCCGCAAGTACTCCCCTATGAGCGATCTGCAGGATTTTGCGTCCCAGATCTGCGAGTCCATCGGCGCCAGCACCGGTCGCATCGCCGCGGTGGCTGACCGGGACACCATCATCGCCCTTGCCGGCGCGCCCAAACGGGAGCTGATGGACAAGCCCAACTCCCCGGAGCTGGACCGGCTCATGGAGCAGCGCGTCCACTACCGCTACAACCCGGGCGATCCCCCCGTATGGCCCACCGACAATTCGGAAAAGTACCGGCTGGGCGTGGCTTCTCCCATCTTGAGTCAGGGGGATCTGATGGGCTGCGTGATGCTGCTCATGGGCGACGACAGCGCCCCCGTAACCGAGGCCGATCAGAAGCTGACTCAGACCATCGCCGGCTTCCTCGGAAAACAAATGGAATGCTAAAAGCAAAAGAGGTCAAAGGCAACGCTCCGCAAGGAAGTAACGCCTTTGACCCCTGTTTTTTCTTGACTTCTCCAAAAATGTGTGATATGTTATCCGTAACTTGTAAAGTTGTTGAATAGCAACAAAAACAAAGGATTCCGTTTTGTACAAAGTATACGAAAACGACAAAAGGAGAGAAGCAATTATGAAAAAAGCATTGTCCCTGATTTTGGTTTCTGTAATGCTTTTGGCTACCGTTCTGACTTGCGGCATCGACGCAAGCGCGGCAGAGGTAGAAAAGAAACCCTTCTATATGGCCAACTGGGATGCTGTAGACTCCGAGGTTTACCCCAGCATCTACACCAAGGCCTATTTGTGGGTCCCTCCCGGAACTGAGCTGAACGTCTCTTACTCCGGTAAGAACGGCTCCGGTCGGGACATCCCCTCTATCGCACAGGCTATAAAGGCCGATTTTGATGAGTATCCCGACGGCTCCAACACCCGCGTGCTGAACACCGTTGGTCTGACCTCGTTCTTCATGGCCAAGCGGGCAGAAGAGCGCCTCTTTATGGACGACGGCGCTGCTGAGCTGGCCGAATGGATGGACGAATTCCTGGCTGAGTACAAGCGCATCGGCGGCAAGCTGGACGGCATCAGTTCTGACTGCGAGTTCCATATGGGCTACTGGAGCTACATTCAGCAGGAGGCTTTCAATGCCGGCGATCAGGACATCTACCGCCGCATCGTGGAGCATCCCTCCTATCAGACCAAACTGCGTCCGAAACTGGAAGAACGCGGCTTTAAGTTCTATCAGCCTCTGGCCACTATGTCTGAGGCTTTGAAGAAGATCCAGAGCGAAATTTACGGCCTCCAGCTGGGTGGCACCAGCTTCAGCGAATCCCGTTACATCTGGAACACCTGCGTCCGCGAAATGTACAACGAGTACGAAGAGCAGGCTCTGTGGGAGCCTCTGCAGAAGCACTTCCCCGATGCGTTTTTGGAGGAATATCAGGGCCGTGACTCTTACGGCTGGATGAAGGAACTGCCTGAAGCCGGCTCCCCCGGCGACCCTGTTTACAAGGGCGGTAACACCACCAAGGTGGGTAACTACTCCAACTACAATACTTACAACTACGCACCTAACTTCGTGGTCAAGAGCGAGAACAACACCTCTTATATGCACCCCGAATCCTTCAACGACGCCATCTACGAGAACAACCCCTTCGGTATGTTCAAGTGGGAGGTCAACACCTATAAGAATATGTATGCCGCCACCGACACCAAGAAGATCGACGTGCTGATGGCATACTACGAATACGGCCTGAACTACGGCAAGGCCAAGGACGGCACCTCCGCCGGCACCGCCTACCACGCAGAGGCCTACTACCACGCAGGTATGCTGGATGCCAAGTTCAGCGGCTACATCAACCTGAGCGAGACCAAGACCCAGACCGAGTACGACTTCAGCTTGGAAATCGTCACCGAGCTCCTGAACGAGCTGAATCGGGTGGCCGGCTATGCTGACCGCAAGCCCATCGAGACCCCCGTCAACTGGAACGATTCCTTCCTGCTGAGCGGTATGTACGCAAACGGCCGGAACATCTGGCGTATCACCCCCGACACCAACACCGGCGTTTCCAAGAAGAACTTCCTTGTGAAGGCCGATGATAACGCAGTCGTGTTCTACAACAAGGGTCAGACCATCACTTTCCCCAAAGGCTCCATTATTGAGGACAGCTTCATTCCCGCCATCGGCACCTGCGGCTACTGGGTCGAGACCCCGGCCGATGTGGTACCCTCCATCGTGAGCGACGCTGACCGCTACGACAAGTTCCCCGCTTACTACGAAAACTTCAATACCTATGAGACCGGTATGGAGTTCAATTTCAAGAACACCAAGCACACCTACACTTGGGACGCCTGGCTCCGCAACGGCGGCACCGCCCTCATTCAGGAGAGCGCCGGCAATGCCAAGGACAAGGTTCTGGCGCTCAAGGGCGATGTATTCCTGACCAACTCCAAGATCCCTCAGCACATCACCGCCGGCGACAGCTACGCACTGCAGCAGCAGTGGGAAATCGGCTTCAACCTGTCTGCTCTGCCCACCGGCGACGCTGAAGTGCTGTTGCTGAACGCTTCCTCCGGCTCTTCCAACAGCGCTACCGACGGCTTCCGCGTATTTGACGGCAAGCTGTACTACGGCACCGCAAACGGCTATCTGCCCTTCGAAACTGTAGCTCTGGCTGCCGGCACCGATTACAAGCTGGTCCGTACACTGGATATGCGCAACAAGTCCGGCTTCCTGGGCAGCTACTACATCTACGATGCCAGCGGCAACCTGCTGGACAAGGTCGAGAATGTGGGCATCTATATTATGAATCTGCCTCTGGAAAAGATCGGCATCTCCTCTCAGGGCTTCGGCTCCAACACCTTGTATGTGAACAACTACAAGCTGGCTGTCCTGGGCTCCGCCGCTGACTTTGAGGTTTACGATGCCAAAACCGGTATTATGGTCGCTGATCCCACCGCAGCGCGGGACACCGACACCGCTTACCGTCTGAGCTGGCTGAATGCCACCGGCAGCACCAAGGTCTACAATGTTGTGGCCAACTATGCCGACGGCACCAAGCAGGTCGTTGAGACCATCACCATGAAGCCCGGCTGCGACGGCGTGAACACCGCCATCGTAAAGGCTGGTAGCAACGCCTTCACCCTCACCACTGAAGAGGTAGAGGGCGCCGACATCAACGACCCCGATCAGGGAGGTACCAACCAAGGCGGCACCAATCAGGGCGGCACCAACCAAGGTGGCAATCTGGGTGACCTGCTGGGCGGCGACGCAAATGCAGACTACTCTGCCTATGTGGGTCTGATGATCACCGTGATCGTTCTGTCCGTGGTTTTGATCGGCGCTGTGACCGCATCTTTGCTGATCACAGGCAAGCACGGCAAGAAGCCTTCCTATGAGGAAGAAACCACCGAAACAGACGCTGAATAAGACCTGTCCCCCCGGCTGAAAAGCCGGGGGATTCTTTTGCGCCGTCGGGACAATGTTCCTTGATTTTCTTGACTTCGCAGACTTTTTGTGATAGTTTAGATGCACATAGCAGGAAAAACAGCAGAGTTTTATGTAAACCATCCAGCGTTTCAAAAGGAGTTATGATCTTTATGAAGAAGCTTTTTTCATTGATTTTGGTTTCGGTGATGCTTTTGTCCACCGCCCTGATGTGCGGTCCTGCCGCCAGCGCGGCCAGCGTGGAGAAGAAGCCCTTTTATTTTTCCAACTGGGACCCTGTGGATTCCGATGATTTCCCCAACATCTGGTCCAAGGCCTACTTCTGGGCCACCCGTGACGGTGAAAATGTCACCGTCAACTATGGCGGCACCACCATCGACGCCATTGCCAAGTCCCTGAAAAAGGCCTTTGACAAATACCCCGACAACTCTGGTATGCGCATTATCAACATCGCGCCCGTGGCACTGCGCTATCTGTCTGAACAGGCCGACGACCACATCTATTTGGGTGAGCAGGCCAAGAAAATGGCCAAATGGATTGACGCATTCCTGACCGAGTACAAGCGTGTCGGCGGTAAGCTGGACGGCATCGCCTCGGACCTTGAGTACTACCACGGCTTAAACTGGTATCTGTATGACGATTCCTACCGCCAGGGCGACACCGCGGTCTACTACGACATCATCAATAACCCCGCCTACAAAACAAGAGTGCGCCCCCAGCTGGAGGCCCGTGGTTTTAAGTTCTATCCCAGCAACGACAAGAAGTACACAGAGCTGTACTCCCTGCACCCCTACGCCGGTGCCGAGTATGAGACCTCCAAGCTGATTTGGGACACGGTCATGCACAATATGTGGCGCGAGGACTTGGAGACCGCCATTTATAAGCCTATGCAGAAGCACTACCCCGATGCTACCTTCTGGGACTACCGGGGCTACGATTCCTACGGCTGGACCAAGGATATTCCCGAAACCGGCCGGAATCAGTACTTAGCCGGCAACACCAACAAAACCGGCACCCACTCCTCCAACAACGCCTACAACTACGCCCCTTGGACGCCTTGGGTGGTGGAGTCCTCCAATTCTACCTCCTACAAAAAGCCCGTTTCCTACTATGGCGCCATTTGCGAGAACAACCCCTTCAATATGCTGCTGTGGGAAACAAACACCTTTAAGCGTATGTATGAGGCAACCGACACCAAGCAGATCGAGGTGGACCTGACCCACTTCAACTACACCCTGATGCGTGACACCGTCTACAAGGAGGGTATGACCTCCTCCGGCACGCCCTATCATGTGGAGGGGTACTTCCACGCAGGTCTGCTGAATGCGGAATTCGGCGGTTATATCATCCAGACCGAGGTGGGCGACGCTTCCGAGTACCAGTACCGTATGGAAGTGGTGCAGGCCATTATGGATGAGCTGAACCGGCTGGTTGGCTACGCTGACCGCAAGCCCATCGTGGTACCTGTGAACTGGAACGACAGCTTCATCCTCTCCGGTATGTACGCAAACGGCCGGAATGTATGGCGCATCACCCCGGACACCACCAACGGCATCACCAACAAGCAGTTCTTAGTGTCCAGCAAGGGCGGCAAGGTGGTCTTCTACAACGAGGGTCAGACCATCACCTTCCCCGAAGGCACGATTATCAAAGACGGCTTTATCCCGGCTGTCGGCACCTGCGGCTACTGGGTGGAGACCCCGGCTGATGTGATGCCCGTCATCACCGCCGATAAAGACCGCTACAACCGGTATCCGGCCTTTTCCGAAAGCTTTGATACCTACAAAAGCCGCACCGAATTTGACACCTCCTCCACCACCTACTCTCACACCTGGGAGCTGCTGAAGCTGGAGGGCGCATCCGTTTCCATCAAGGAAAGTCAGAGCGGCGCCAACGACAAGGTGCTGGCCATCGGCGGCAACGCCTATTTATACAATGTGACTGCACCCAAAAACCTGACTGCCGGCGACAACTACGCAAAGCAGCAGGCTTGGGAGGTGTCTTTCAGCCTGTCCAAGCTGCCCGAGGGCGACGCAGAGGTCAATCTCCTGACCGCCACCTCCGGCTCGGCCACCGACAACGGCTTTAGAATCTACAAGGGCAAGCTGTACTACGCGCATGCCGGCAAGTATCAGGCCTTTGACAGCGTAACGCCGGCCGCCGGCGTAGAATACACCTTAAAGCGCACGGTGGATTTCCGTTCCTTCACCGGCAATTACTATGTTTACGATGCCGAGGGGCTGCTTCTCGGAAAGGCAGAAAATGTGCCGCTGACCAAGCTGGCGCTGCCTGTTGAGAAGATTGGCTTTTCCACGGAAAAGTGCAGCGGCTACACCGTATTTTTGGACGATTATAAGATCTACGCCGATGGTGTTACCACCGATTTTGAGCTGTACGATGCCGCCACCGGCATTGAGCTTGAAGACCCCAACGCTATGCAGGATGCCGACGCAGCCTACCGACTGTCCTGGATGAACGCATCTAACGAGGCCAAGTGCTACAATGTGGTAGCCGCCTTCTCCGGCGGCGGCAAGCAGGTGGTGGAGACCATCACGATGATGCCCGGAACCGACGGCGTCAGCACCGGCATCGTAAAGGTAGGCGGCAGCGCCGTGATGCTCTCGCTGGAGGAGACTGAGGTCGACCTGCCTGAGGAAGACGACACCGATCAGGATGTAGACACCTCCGAGCCCACCGATGAGAGCGAAACCGAGGATGAGCCGGACTACAGCTACGACGAGACCACCGACGAAACCACAAGCGAAACCACCGAGGACACCGTCGTGGACACCGTCGTGGACACCACCGAGGACAGTTCCAAAAAGGATACCTCCAAGAAAAAGGGCGGCTCGTCCACCTGGCTTTTGATCGTGATCATCATTTTGGTGACCCTTTCGGCCTGCGGTCTTGCGGCTGTGCTTGTAATCCGCAACCTGCCTGCCAAGAACCCGGCCGCCGACGAGGCCGAAGTGCCGGAGGCTGGTTCCGAACAGCCAGAGAGCGGCGAGGATGACATCTCCGCAGCCATCGCCCAAGCCATTGCATCTACCGAGGCAGACCCCGCAGATCCCTCCGAAAGCACCGATTCTCCCACCCAAAAGTTTGAATGACCCCCCTTGACCCCCGACCTCTCCCGGTCGGGGGTTTTGTGTTTTTCTCCCTCTTGCCGGTAGAGCGAAAAACATATTAAAAATCCGCCATTCCGCGCTTCCTGTACCCTTTTTGCCTTGACTTCGTTGCTATTTTGTTGTATGCTATTCACAGTTTATACACATCAAGGCGCACAAAAGGCACCCCCTTGATTTTGTGTTAATTGGAAGAGCCTATAAAAAGGAGAGAACCAAGCTATGAAAAAATTACTTTCCCTGTTTTTGGTCTGCGTGATGCTTTTCGGCACCATCGTTATGTGCGGTGTGGAGGCAAAGGCCGCAGAGGTGGAAGCCAAGCCCTACTATCTGTCCAACTGGGACGAGTGCTACACCGAGGATAACCCTAACATCTGGCAGAAGGCTTACTTCTGGGCAACCCGAGAGGGCACTGAGGTCACCGTTTCCTTCAACGGCGCCCACGACATCCCCGGTATGGCGCAAGAGCTGAAGGAGCTGTTTGACACCTATCCCGACGGCGCCAGAATGCGCATTATGAATGTCACGCCCATCGAGCGCCGCTTTATGTCTGAGCAGACCGAGGATGTGGTCTTTATGGAGACCGGCACGAAGCGGATGGCCGAGTGGTCCGAGGCCTTCTTGGCTGAGTACAAGCGCATCGGCGGCAAGCTGGACGGCTTCCACTCCGACCTGGAATATATCGGCGGCTACTACTGGTATCTGTACTCTGAGCAGTTCCAGGGGGGCAACCAGGAGGTTTACTACAACATCACCCAGAACGAGGCTTATCAAACCAAGCTCCGTCCGATGCTGGAAGAGCGTGGCTTTAAATTCTACCCCAAGCCTCTGGACACCATGTCCGCCGGCCTGAAGAAGATCTACTGCGAGCTGTACTCCCTGCATCCCAGCTCCGGCTCTCAGTATGAGCAGTCCCGTTACATCTGGGATGTCTGCGTGAAGAATATGCAGATGCAGTACCTGGATGAGGCTCTGTGGACTCCCGCGCAGAAGTACTTCCCCAACGCCTATGTGGACGACTACAACAGCCACGACTCCTACGCCTGGCTGAAGAATGTGCCCGAGACCGGCTACCCCATGTACATGGGCGGTAACTACAACCGCACCGGTAACTTCTCTAACTTTAACAACTACAACTACGGCCCTGACTGGGTGGTGCCCAGCGAAAGCTCCACCACCTACAAGAAGCCCGTTTCCCACTCCGATGCCATCTATGAAGACAACGCCTTCAATATGACCCTGTGGGAGATCAACACCATCAAGGACATTCTGGCCGCAACGGACACCAAGAATATCGTTGTTCCCGTTACCACCTACGCCTACGGTCAGGAATACGGCGATGATCCGGAAGGCTCCTCCTCCGGTACTCCCTTCCACGTGGAAGGCTACTACCATCTGGGTCTTTGCAACGCAGAGGTGGGCGGCTACATCATTCAGAAGGAATCCCCCAACACCGCAGAATACAAGTTCCGTCTGGAGGTCGTTCAGGCTATTCTGGACGAACTGACCCGTGTGGCAGGCTACGCTGACCGCAAGATCATCGAGATGCCCACCAACTGGAACGATTCCTTCATTCTGACCGGTATGTACGCAAACGGTCGGAACATCTGGCGTATCACCCCCGACACCGTCACCGGTGTTTCCAAGAAGAACTTCCTGGTCAGCACCGAAGGTGGTCAGCTCGTCTTTAAGAACAAGGGTCAGACCATCACCTTCCCCCAAGGCACCATCATCGAGGACAGCTTCATCCCCGCTGTGGGTACCTGCGGCTACTGGGTGGAGACCCCGGCCGATGTGATGCCCACCGTCACCAATGACGCAAACCGCTACGAAAAGTACCCCTCCTACTCCGAGTCCTTCAACATTTATGAGACCGGTATGGAGTTCAACTACAAGAATGCCAAGTACACCCACACTTGGGAGAACTGGCTGCTGGACGGTGCTACCGCCACCATCGAAGCAGACCCCAACAACAGCAAGGACAAGGTGCTGGCCGTCAAGGGCAACGGCTTCCTGAGCAACACCGTCATCCCCGGCAAGCTGATTGCCGGCGACACCTATGCCAAGCAGCAGACTTGGTCTGTGTCCTTCAATATGTCCGCGCTGCCTACCGGCGACGCTGAAATCAAGCTGTTGAACCTGACCTCCGGCTCCGGCGTGAACACCGACGGCGGCTTCCGCATCTTTGACGGCAAGCTGTACTACGGCAAGATCGGCGAATATCAGGCATTTGACAATGTCACCTTGGCCGCTAACACCGACTACACCGTCAAGCGCGTTGTGGACTTCCGAAATGAAGAGGCCTTCTTCTGCGATTACTATGTTTACGACGCAGAGGGTAACCTGCTTGACTCCGCCGAAAATGTGGCCGTGGACGATTTTACGCTGCCCGTTCAGAAGATCGGCCTGTCCACCGAAAACTACGGCACCAACACCCTGTATTTGGATGACTACAAGCTGGTTGTCAGCGGCTTTGCTGCCGACCTCAGTGTCTACGACGCTAAGACCGGTATGCAGATCGACGAGACCGTCGCCCACAACGCGGACGTGGCTTACCGTCTGTCTTGGCTGAATGCAAGCAGCAGCACCAAGGTCTACAACATCGTTGCCAACTACTCCGACGGCACCAAGGAAGTCCTGAAGACCGTCACTATGAAGCCCGGCAGCGATGCTGTGAACACCGCGATCGCGGCAGCCAACGGCAAGGGCGTCACCATCACCTGCGAACTGATCGAAGGTGGCAGTGACGAGGGAACCGATCATCCGGGCGGCAACCAGAGCGGTCAGGTCGACGGTGAGGAAGCTACTACCTCTACCCTGCTGATCATCATTGCAGCGCTGCTGTTTGTGATCCTGCTGGGCGTTTACGCAGTCTGCCTGCTGGTCACCGACCGCAGAACCATGCATCTGTTCGCAAAGCAGCCTGCCAAGAAACCGGCCCCTGCCGAAGCACCCTCCTCCGACGAGGAAACCGCTGAATAAACCCTTACCCCCCGGCTGCAGACGGCAGCCGGGGGGCGTTTTTTATTCTTGCAGAACACGCGTGTTACAACAGCTATTAAACCCTTAATTTATAACATTTTTCCTTGACTTTACAGTAAGTTTGTGGTACTTTAATTTCATGTTAAACTGGTGGAAAAGGAGATTTTTTGCTATGAAGAGAATGCTATCGCTTATTTTGGTCTCCGTGATGCTGCTGGCCACCGTTTTTATGTGCAAGGTGGACGCCAAGGCAGCTGAAGTGGAGAAGCTTCCGTTCTATCTGTCCAACTGGGAAGATATGGACTCGGAAGAATACCCCAACCTGTGGGGCAAGCCCTATCTGTGGGCCACCCGGAACGAGGACACCATAACGGTCAACTACCACGGCACGACCGTTTCCGATATTGCCGCGGCTCTGAAGGAGACCTTTGAGGAATACCCTGAAAACTCCGGTATGCGTATTATCAACTTTGTGGTCGTTATTCGCCGCCACCTGATCGAGATGATCGAGGACTATGTGTTTATGGACTCCGCTGCCGAAAAGCTGGAAAGCTGGACAAGAG
The DNA here is from genome assembly GCA_045614325.1 of Faecousia sp. Lineage (GTDB taxonomy): Bacteria > Bacillota > Clostridia > Oscillospirales > Oscillospiraceae > Faecousia. The sequence goes on from JAZLCU010000064.1 coordinate 34,548, forward strand.
AGTTCCTTGCCGAGTATAAGCGCATCGGCGGTGAGCTGGACGGCCTGTACTCCGATCTGGAGTATATGGACGGTCTGTACTGGGAGCTGTATGTAGATCAGTTCCAGAACGACAACACCGAGGTCTACTACCAGATCACTCAGAACCCCAGCTATCAGACCAAGCTCCGCCCCATGCTGGAGGAGCGCGGCTTCCAGTTCTATCCCAAGCCTCTGGACACCATGCCCGAGGGCCTGAAGAAGACCTACTGTGAGCTTTACTCTCTGAACCCCAATTCCGGCGCGAAGTTCCAGCAATCCAGACGCATCTGGGACGTCGTTGTGCAGAATATGTGGAATCAGTATATGAACGAGTCCGTGTTCGAGCCTCTGCAGGAATACTTCCCCGATGCTATGTTTATGGACTACAAGAACAAAGACGGCTACGGCTGGATGAAGGCCACCAACGAGAATAACTACGATGTTTACATAGGCGGTAACACCATCAAGGTCGGCACACACTCTGCCAACAATATGTACAACTACTGCCCCGAGTTCGTGACCGAGTCCGAATCCGCCACTTCCTACATCAAGCCCGTTTCTCACATTGACGCCGTTTATGAAGACAGCCCCTTCCATAACGCCCTGTGGGAGATCAACTCCTTCAAAAATATGCTGCTGGCTTCCGAGGACAACAAACTCTATGTTGACTCCACCTCCTTCGACTACGGCCAGAACTACGGTACGTTCAAGGATGAGCACTCCGGCACCGCTTCCGGCACCGCTTACCACGCGGAAGAATACTTCCACCTGGGTCTTATGAATGTGGTGTTCGGCGGCTACTTCATCGCAACCGAATCCGCCAGCAGCTCTGACTTTGACTACAAGCAGCAGGTGGTTTCCGAGATCCTGAATGAGCTGACCCGGGTGGCCGGCTACGCTGACCGCAAGCCCATTGAGCTGCCTGCCACCTGGAACGACAGCTTCATCCTGTCCGGTATGTATGCAAACGGCCGGAACATCTGGCGTATCACCCCCGACAACAGCGAGGGTATGACCAAGAAGAAGTTCCTGTCCGGCACCGAGGGCGGTCAGATCGTCTTCAAGAACAAGGGTCAGACCATCACCTTCCCCCAAGGCACTATCATCGAGGATGCTGACATTTCCGCTATTGGCACCTGCGGCTACTGGGTCGAGACCCCTGCCGATGTGATGCCCATCGTTACCAACGATGCAAACCGCTTTGTGAAATATCCCGCTTACTCTGAGACCTTCAGCGGCTACAAGGAAGGTATGACCTTCAACTACAAGAACGCCCAGCACACCCATGTCTGGGAAACCTTCCTGCAGAACGGCGCCACCGCCACCGTTGAGGTGAACCCCTCCAACGACAAGGACAAGGTGCTGGCTATCTCCGGCAGCGGCGTTCTGAGCAATGTAAAGGTTCCCAGCTACATCACCGCCGGCGATACATACGCAAAGCAGCAGGTATGGCAGATCTCCTTCAGTTTGCCCACCCTTCCCTCGGGCAGCGCTGAGGCCGTTCTGCTGAACACCACCGCCGCTTCCGGCGCTGTTGTGGAAGACGGCTTCCGCATCTACGACGGCAAGATCTACTACGGCACCGCAGCCGGCTACATTCCCTTTGAGAATGTGACTTTGGCCGCAAGCACCGAATACACCCTGAAGCGTACCCTGGACTTCCAAAACGAAGAGCAGCTCATCGGCAGCTACTATGTTTACGACGCAAGCGGCAACCTGCTGGATAAGGCAGAAAATGTCAGCCTCGCCAAGCTGAAGGTGAGCGTTGAAAAGATCAGCTTCTCCACCGCTGAATTCGACGACACCCTGTACTTAGACGACTACAAGCTGTACGCCATCGGCATCGGCGTAGACTTTGAGGTCTACAACGCCAACACCGGTATTCAGGTTGCAGACCCCACCGCTGCACAGAACAATGATGCAGCTTACCGTCTGTCCTGGATGAATAACTCCGGCGCCACCGCCACCTACAATGTGGTCGCTACCTACTCCGACGGCACCAAGGAAGTGGTCGAGACCGTCGTAATGAAGCCCGGCTATGACGCCGTCAACACCGGCATCGTGAAGGCAAACGGCAAGGGCGTGACCCTCTCCATCGAGCTGGTTTCCACCGAAGGCGATGTGAACGCCCCCGGCACCGATGAAAACCCCGGCAACGAGGGCGGCTCCGATCAGGGCGGCGCTCAGGGCAACGGCAAGGGCGGTATGACCAACACCGCATTGCTGATCGTTCTGATCTGTCTGGCTGTGGTTCTGGCCGGTATCGTGGTTACCATCGTTCTGCTCCCCACCATTATGAACCCCAAGAAAAAGAACAACGCAGCACCCTCCGCGGAAGCAGAAGATCCCACTGAATAACAAATCTTCCCCCGGCTAAAGGCCGGGGGAAATTTTTGTTGCTTTTTCGACGCAATTCGGTATAATAAGAGCGTTGAACTATAGAATTGAGGAATCTTTTATGGCTACTACTTCCGCTCCCAGCCTGCAAGAAAATAAAATGGGTATTATGCCTATCGGCAGGCTGCTGTTTACCATGGCGCTGCCGCTGGTGCTTTCCATGCTGGTGCAGGCCTTTTATAATGTGGTGGACAGCTTTTATGTGTCCCGCATTTCCGACAGCGCCGTCACCGCTTTGGGTCTGGCGTTTCCCGTTCAGAATCTGATCATCGGTTGCTCCACCGGCATCGGCGTCGGTATGAACGCCCTTTTCAGCAAATCTTTGGGTGAAAGCAATCGGGACCGGGCCAATCGTGCCGCCGGCAACGGTCTTATCCTGTGCCTGTGCTTCTACCTTATTTTTGTTATCTTTGGCTTCTTTGGCGCACGGCCCTATTATGCGGTGCAATCCTCCGTTGCCGAAACCGTTGAGGGCGGCACAGCTTATATTTCCATCTGTTCGTTGTTCAGTTTGGGCATTTTTGTGGAAATTTTGGGTGAACGCTTGCTCCAAGGCTCCGGCCGTACCGTTTACACCCTGTTCACCCAAGGTTTGGGCGCTGTGCTGAACATCATTTTAGACCCCCTGTTCATCTTCGGCTTCGAGCCTTTGGGCATTGCGCCTATGGGCATCGCCGGCGCTGCCGTGGCCACCGTCATCGGCCAGTGGGTAGCCGCCATTATGGCCGTGATTTTCAACATTTTCTGCAACCCGGATGTGCAACTGAAATTGCGCTATTTCCGCCCCGACCCCGTCATCTTGAAGAAGATCTTGAGCATCGGCGTGCCGTCTATGATCATGATGGCCATTGGCTCTGTGATGAACTTCGGCATGAATCAGATCTTCCTTGGTTTCAAGGACTACGGCGAGACCGCCGCCGGCGTGTTCGGCATCTACTTCAAGCTGCAAAGCTTTGTGCTGATGCCTCTGTTCGGCCTGAACAATGCGTCTATTTCCATTTTGGCTTTCAACTACGGCGCACGGCAGCCCAAGCGGATCACGAAAACGCTGAAATTGAGTGTATGCACCGCCTTGACCATTATGCTCATCGGTCTTGCGGTTTTCCAAATCTTCCCCGACCAACTTTTGGGGATCTTCAGTCCCACGGACACCTTCCTCTCTTTGGGTAAAAGCGCCCTGCGGATCGTGAGCATCCACTTCCCCGTTGCCGCCGTCGGTATTGCCATCAGTGCCAGTTTCCAGGCTTTGGGCAACGGCATTTACTCCACCATCACATCGCTGTGCCGGCAACTGCTGGCTCTGCTGCCCATTGCCTATGTCTTAAGTTTGACCGGCAATGTGCACGCGGTTTGGTGGGCATTCCCTGTGGCGGAGATCGTCAGCGTGACCGTTACGCTCATCTTGTATTCCCGCATTTACAAGCAGAAGATCAAGCCTCTTATGAATTGATTTTTGTCCGGAGCAGCGGCGCTGCTCCGGATTTCTTGTGGGTAAAAAATTTTTCACCACAATATCCTGTGTACTGCCAAAATTTTGACCTTTTTTTCTAAAAATCCGTCAATTCCGCGCCATTGTATCGGAAAAAATCCTATGTTATAATGATAGCATCTGATTTTATGAAAGGAGCAGCTTATGAATACAAACGATTTACAGATCCCAAAAGCGCATGTCCATAAGCTGCTGTGCGCCAAAAATCCCGATGTTTCCCTTTTGTACTTATATGTGAACGCCGGTAACGACCCGGAGAAAGCTGAGCAGGAGCTGCAGCTGTCTGCCACTCGGCTTTCCTGCGCTACCGCAACCTTGCGGCAGCTGGGTCTTTGGCCAGAAACTAAGAACACCCCCGTATTTTCCGGCGAGCGCCCCCAGTACACCGAGGCCGATGTGCTGAGCGCAATGAACGCGGACCGGCCCTTCCAGGCCCTCTATTCGGAGGTGCAGCGTGTCCTCGGCAGAACCTTAAACACCGAGGAGCTGAAGATTTTGCTTGGCTTCATCCGCTATTTGGGTCTGCCCGGCGATGTCATTTCCGTGCTGGTCTATTACTGCAAGGAGCGCGCCCGGGCAAAGGGCAATCTGCGTAACCCCAGCTTGCGTACCATTGAAAAGGAGGCCTACTTCTGGGCCGAGCAAGGCATCGACACTATGGAGGAGGCTGTGGCCTTTATCCAGAATCAGAACATTCAGCAAAGCCGCCTTGCCAATCTTCTGAAGCTGCTGCAGATCCGCGGCCGCACCCTGACCCCCGGTGAGGAGCGCTATGCCAAAGCTTGGCTGGATATGGGCTTTGATGACAAGGTGATCGCCTTGGCCTATGAGCGCACCTGCCTGAACACCGGCGGCTTAAGCTGGGCCTATATGAACAAGATCCTCACCCGCTGGAGCGAAGCGGGTCTATATACCGTTGAGCAAGTAAAGGCCAACGACAAAAAGCCTGTGCCCAAGGGCGCAAGCGGCAATCCGGGACAAGCTGAGCTGTCCGCATTCCAAAAAGTTTTGAAGGAGGGATAATATGGCTTACAGCAACGAAGTGATCCGTCGCGCCCGTCGGCGGTTAGAGAGTAATAAGGCTGACCACGATTCCCTCCAGCAGGCCCGTCTGCAGGAAGTTTACGCAAAACTTCCCCGGGTATGGGAGATCGACAAGCAGCTGCGCTATTCTATGGCGCTGGCTGCTCAGGCTGCATTCCAGAAGGGCGATGCCGGTGCAGAGGCCTTGGCTGAAGTCAGAGAGGCAAACCTTGCCCTGCAGGCTGAGCGGAAAGAGCTGATTGCCGCCAATTTCCCTGCCGAATATTTGGACGAAAGTCCCATCTGCACCCACTGCGGCGGCTCCGGCTACATCGGCAGCCATATGTGCAACTGTCTTTTTGACCTGTGCCGGGAGGAGCAGAAGAAGGAGCTTTCTCTGCTGGCGGCAGGTAGCGCATCCTTCTCCCAGTTCTATCTTGAATACTACCCCGAGGCCGTCGACCCCAAGTTCGGCGCAAGCCCCAGGGTGATCATGGGTAAAATTCTGGACATCTGCCGCAAGTACGCGGCCAATTTCTCCGAAGCGTCCGGCAATCTGCTGTTTAACGGCGGCACGGGCTTGGGCAAGACATTCCTGTCTGCCTGTATCGCGCAGGAAGTGGCCGGCAAGGGCTTCTCCGTAGCATACGAGAGCGCCCAGCAACTGTTCGCCAAGCTGGAAAAAGACCGCTTCCACCCGGACGAGGAGAGTGCCGCGGCGGTAGCGCACCTTGCCCGGTGCTACCCGCTGATCGTGGACGACCTGGGCACAGAGCTGCCCGGCAATTTCACCACGGCTGCCCTTTACCACATCGTAAACGACCGGCTGCTGGCCGGCAAGCCGATGATCATCTCCACCAACCTGAACATTGGCGAGATCTATGAGCGCTATTCTCCCCAGATCGCCTCCCGGCTGCAGGGCAGCTTCCAGCTGCTCCCCTTTGTGGGCGAGGATATTCGCGTATTAAAAAACAAGTGAGGAACACCCCTTGAAAATCGGAATTCTGTTTGATTTGGACGGCACGCTGCTGAGCACCCTTGAGGACTTGACCGATGCCGTGAACTATACCCTGCGTTTTTATAACTGCCCCGAACGCACCATTGAGGAAGTGCGTACCTTCGTGGGCTACGGCGCAGAAAACTTAATTCGCTACGCTCTGCCCGGCAAGGAAAGTGACCCTACCGTGGCTGAGGCGCTGGCCACCTATCAGGCCTACTACGCCACCCACAGCCGCATCAAGACCCGTCCCTATGACGGCGTTTTGGAGGCGCTGGATGCCATCGGCAAGGAATTTCCCATCGCCATCGTGTCCAACAAGCCGGACATTGCCACAAAGCCTCTGTGCAAGGAGTATTTTGGCGCGCATATTTACGCGCTGGGCGAGAGTTCCTCCTGCCCCCGAAAGCCTGCGCCGGATATGGTCTATCAAGGTATGGCCGCCATCGGCGTTGATAAGTGCATTTATGTGGGTGACAGCGAGGTGGATGTGCAGACCGCCAAAAATGCCGGCGTTCCCTGTTTGAGCGTTCTGTGGGGCTTCCGTGACAAGGCCTGCCTTGCGGAACACGGCGCCACCCACTTCTGCGACAACCCCTCCAAAATGCTGGACTGCTTAAAGGAAATGATCTAAATGGCTAACGAATTTTACGCCCTTTTGGGCCGGATGCGCTACATCACCCGTTGGGGCTTAATGCGCAACACCTTTTCGGAAAACATTCAGGAGCATAGCCATCAGGTGGCCGTTCTGGCTCACGCGCTGGCGCTGATCCGCCGGGATGTGCTGCAGTTAAGCGGCCCTGACCCGGAGTCCTGCGCTGTGGCTGCCCTGTATCACGATGCGTCGGAAATTCTCACCGGCGATATGCCCACCCCCATCAAATACTACAACCCGGACATCAAGGCCGCCTACAAGCAGGTGGAGCGGATCGCCGGTGAACGACTGCTGTCTATGCTGCCGGAGGCTCTGCGAGATACGTATGCCAGCTATGTTTTGGAGGATGATCCGGAGATCTCCCCGGTGGTGAAGGCAGCCGACAAGCTCTCTGCCCACATCAAGTGCTTAGAAGAGCAGAAGGCCGGCAACACAGAATTCGATTCTGCCACCGACGCCACCCTGCAGGCTATGAAGGATATGCACCGCCCTGAGCTTGACTGGTTTATCGACAACTGCTTAGCGCCCTTCCGGCTGAATTTGGATCAACTGTAATGCTAACTACATACAAAAAGGAGCCCTCTGACGAGGGGGCTGGGGTTTGGGGGGCAAAAGACTGGGGGAGAGATTGACTTTTCTCTCCTTCCGTCAAAACTGCGTTTTGCCACCTCCCTCATCAGAGGGAGGCATTTTTTATACAGGGGTTGCGGTTCTTGCTTTGTTCAGCTTGTCTGCCACGCAGAACAGCACGAAGCCGATAACGAACATCACCGCGATGGAACCAACCGCGATGCCGGTGTTGGCGATGGGCAGACCGAACAGGGAGAACTCCAAGCCCTCGGTCACTTGGCTGACCACAGCGATCAGGGTGGTGCCCACAAAGGACGCGCCCTTGCCGCAGATGTCCATCAGACCGTAATATTCGCCGCTTTGGTCCACAGGAATGATCTTGCCCAGATAGGAACGGCTCAGCGCCTGAATGCCGCCTTGGAACATACCCACCAGCACGGCCAACAGCCAGAACTGCCACTGGGTGGCAAGGAAGATGGCGAACACCGCGATGCCGGTGTAGCAAATGATGCAGACCTTAATGAGCAGAGCCGTATCGTGCTTGGCGGAAAGTCTGCCGAACACGATGGAGCAAGGAAATGCCACGATCTGGGTCACCAGCAGCGCCAAAAGCAGGCCGGTGGTGTCCAAACCCAAGGCCTTGCCATAGGCGGTGGCCATATCGATGATGGTGTAAACACCGTCGATGAAGAAGAAAAATGCTACCAAATAGATGAAAATATGCTTGTGCTTTTTGGCTTCCTTGAAGGATTTTGCCAGCTGGCGGAAGGTGTTGGCAACGGGGTTGCCCTTCTTTTCCTGATAGGCGCTCTGGCGGTAGCGCTTCAGCAGCGGGCCGCTGCACACCAGCCACCAAACGGCAGTGACCAGGAAGGAGATGATCAGCGCGGTGATCTGATCGATACCGAACAGGTCAGCCTTCAGCACCAGGACCAGACACAGCGCAAAGGGAATAACAGAGCCGATATAGCCCAGCGCGTAGCCAAGGGTGGATACCCGGTCGATTTTTTCCGGGGTGGTGACCTCCGGCAGCATAGAGTCATAAAACACGATGCTGGAGGAGAAGCCTACCTTTGCGATCACGAAGATCACCAAGAACGGCAGCCAGCCCCAAGCAAAGCCCAGCGCGGCGCAGCCCAATGCACCCAGCAGCAGGCTTGCGATAAACAGCGGCTTTTTAAAGCCGCGCTGATCTGCAAGTGTACCGCAGATCGGGCCGATGATGGCCACCAAAATGGTGGAGATCGAACCGGCATAGCCCCAATAGGCCAGATAATCCGAGTCGCTCAGGTTGCCCTTATCCGCCAAATAGTCGAAATAGATGGGCAGGAGTGTGGCTACCAGCAGGACGAAGGCAGAGTTGGCGATGTCATAGAGGATCCAACTCTTCTCCAGTTTTGTAAGCCGCAAATTCATTCTTTTTCTCTCTTTCTTTGCTGATTTTAACAATTCCCCGGCAAGGGATTTGCCGGGGAAGGATGTTACTTATAGGAAATGGGGGTCTTTGTGCCCACGATGGCCACATAGGAATTGCCTACGGACAGGGAAACGGGCGTGCCGTCACCGTTGGTATAGACAAAGGGACTACGCAGGCTCTCTCTGCTCCATAAAATGGGAATGATCCGGCCGTTCATAGCCAGATAGCCTTCGCCGCTGCCGATGGTGTCGAAGAATTCGTGGGTGCCGTCGGTGCTGCGAGTCTGGTCGGTATACAGGGCAATGACATTTTCAAAGGACAAGGTGGTGCCGGTGTTGCCGTCCACAGCGTCCTTGCCGATCTGGCTCATTTTGTACTTGCCGGTGGAGATATCGTAGGCAAAGCTTGTGGATTTGTTGCTCTTGAAGGTGACGGTGATGTTGTCTGCCTTCTTGCCGCTTTCGCCGGTGGCATCCACAAACTGCAGGCCGAAGCCCTTGCCGGAGGTGGTGTCTAATTTGGTCTCAGACAGACCCTGCCGCAGGGACATACCGCTGGCAAACAGGGTGTGGGCGTAGCTGTAGCCTTCGTTGCGCCGCTGCTCGTCCCGGTAAAAATACTGGCTGGTGGTCACCTCGTCAATGTGCTTCCAATTGATGATGGTATCAGCGGACGCGTCGTAACGGCCCTCCAAGGCCAGCGTACTGCCGCCGCTGTGGATCAAGACCGCGTCATAAGAAAGCGCCACGGAGTTGAACACCGTGCGGGTCTTGGCGATGGGGCCAACCATACTCACCTTGGACAGGTCGGAGTACACCGCAAGGAAGCTGGTGACGCCGTTTTCCACCTCTGCTTCGTAGAGCATATTCGCGTGGGTCAGGCCATGCTGGGGCAGCGCGTTCCACAAATTGTCGATCATCACAGCGGTGATCTGGCCGGACCAAGGCTGCCGCAGAACTGCGCCGGTCAGCGGATGGCGATAGGTGGACGGGGTGCCCGGCTGGTCATCATCATCGGTCTGATCCTGTTCGTTCTGGATGTTGTTTCCGGCTTGGTTGTTATGATTCAGATTGTTGTTGGGATTGGATACTCCGGATGTGCTTTTACAACCCACCAGCAGCAGGCACAAAAGCAAAACTAGGGCAATGATTCGTTTCATATCCGTTATCCTTTCTTCAAAGTATGCTTACATTTTAACAGAGTTGCCGCATAAATGCAAGAGAGGAATTGTTCCGTTGACGGACTCCCCTGTTTCTGCTATACTATATGGTGAAATTTTACGGATAGGAAGTATTTTCTATGAGAATGCGCAGAATGAAAAATTTGGACAGCCGTATGGAGGCTGCCTCCGCTTTTCTGATCCAAAACCCCGAGGATTACAAGGGCGTTTGGCAGAAGCTGAAGGAGGATCGCACCGCCCTTTGGGTGGAAGTTGGCTGCGGCAAGGGCAAATTCACCGCTGAGACCGCCGCGGCAAACCCGGAGGTTTTGCTGATCGCCGTGGAGCGCTGCCGTGAGGCTATGGTCATCGCCATGGAAAAGGCACAGGCAATGGGGCTTACCAATGTGTTCTTCATCGATATGGATGTGGCCAACATCGAGGCCATTTTTGCCCCCGGTGAGATTGACCGGCTCTTCATCAACTTCCCCGACCCTTGGCCCAGAAAGAAAAATGCCAAGCGGCGGCTGACCCATCGGAGCTTTTTGGACAAGTACTGCCGGGTGGTCAAGGAAAACGGTGAAATCCACTACAAGACCGACAATGCGCCCCTGTTTGAGTACTCGTTGGAGGAATTTGCGGCCTGCGGTCTGCAGGTGAATGCCCTGACCCGTGACCTGCACGCAAACGGCATCGTGGGCATTATGACCGGCTATGAGGAAAAATTCCACGCCCTTGGCACCCCCATCAATCGGTGCGAGGTAGTGTGCAAGCCCTTTGTTATGCCCGAAGAAAAGAAGGAGAAACCGGAATGTATCACGCAGGAAAATGTGATGTAGCTGTCATCGGTGCCGGCCACGCAGGCATCGAAGCGGCACTGGCCGCTGCCCGGCTGGGACTTGACACCATCATTTTCACCATCAATCTGGACGCGGTGGGCAATATGCCCTGCAACCCGGCCATCGGCGGCACCGGCAAGGGCCATCTGGTTCGGGAATTGGACGCGCTGGGCGGCCAAATGGGTCTTGCGGCAGATGCGGCCTGCATTCAGTACCGTATGCTGAACAAAGGCAAGGGCCCGGCAGTACATTCTTTGCGCGCCCAAGGTGACCGGCGACAGTATCAGCAGTATATGAAGCATGTGCTGGAACTGCAGGACAATTTGCAACTGAAGCAGGCGCAGATCGTGGAAATTTTCACAGAGGACGGCAAGGTCACCGGCGTAAAGACCGGCCTTGGCGCAATTTATGACGCAAAAGCCGTAATCATCGCCACCGGCACTTACCTTGACAGCACCGTCATCACCGGCGAATCCGTTCAATCGGCCGGCCCAGACGGTATGCACGCGTCCATCGGTCTTGCTGACAATCTGCGGACATTGGGCCTTCCCCTGCGTCGGTTCAAAACCGGCACGCCGCCCCGTGTGAATCGCAGAAGCATCGACTTTTCCAAAATGGAACTGCAGCCCGGCGACGAGATCCCCGAGCCTTTCTCCTTCCGCACCACTCACGCCCTTTACAATCAGGCGGTGTGCTACCTGACCTACACCAACGAGGAGACCCACCGCATTATCAAAGAAAATCTCCACCGCAGCCCTATGTACGACGGCACGATTTCCGGTGTTGGCCCTCGGTACTGTCCCAGCATTGAGACGAAGATCGTGCGCTTTGCGGATAAAAACCGCCATCAGCTGTTTATCGAGCCTTGCGGTCTGGATACCGAGGAGATGTACATTCAAGGCTTTTCCTCCAGTTTGCCGGAAGATGTGCAGCTGCAGATGCTCCACTCTGTTCCCGGCTTGGCGAATGCCCAGATGATGCGCCCGGCCTATGCCATCGAGTATGAGTGCATCGACCCCACGGCGCTGCTGCCTACTTTGGAATACAAGAAAATTTCCGGCCTGTACGGCGCAGGCCAGTTCAACGGCTCCTCCGGCTACGAGGAGGCGGCGGTGCAGGGCTTGGTGGCCGGCATCAACGCAGCCTTGAAGCTTCAGGGCAAAGACCCCCTGATCCTGACCCGGGACACCAGTTACATCGGCACGCTGATCGACGATCTGGTAACCAAGGGCACGGAAGAACCCTACCGCATTATGACCAGCCGCAGCGAATACCGGCTATTGCACCGGCAGGACAATGCTGACCGCCGGCTGACCCACATCGGCGCGGCCGTGGGCCTTGTTCCCCCCGAGCGGCTTGCCCAGGTGGAAGAGAAATATTTGGCCGTGGAGCGTGAAATTCGGCGCTTGGAGTCCTGCGGTGTGCCGGCATCGGCAGAGCTGAACGAAATGCTGGCCAAGCGAGAGTCCACCCCGGTGGAATCCTCCGCAAGACTTGCCGATCTGCTTCGCAGACCGCAGGTGACCTATGCAGACATCGCGCCCTTTGACGCAAATCGGCCTGAACTGCCCGAAGCGGTGACCCAAGAGGTGGAAATTCAGGTGAAGTACGCCGGCTACTTGGCACGGCAGGAAAAGCAGGTGGCTGAATTCAAGAAAGAGGAAGCGCGCCTGCTTCCCGAGGATCTTAACTATGAAGCCATTTCCGGCCTGCGCTTGGAGGCGCGGCAGAAATTAAGTGAAATCCGTCCCGTTTCTTTGGGACAGGCCAGCCGCATTTCCGGCGTCAGCCCGGCAGATATTGCTGTGCTGCTCATCTATCTGGAACAAACGAAATAAAAAAGCGGACGCGTTACATAAACGCGTCCGTTTCTTTTATTAGGGCAATTTGCTGCGGCGACGAGTCCGCTGGGAAGTGGGTCGCTGCACCTCGGGGTCAGCCTTTTCTGCCCGACGGGCATAGGCTTCCGCCGCAGAGGAGGTGGCCTCGTAGGCCAGCCGGCTGACACGCACCGTGCCGTCCGGCTGGTCGGACAGCCGCACACGGATCAGGAATTTTCCGCAGGTGGGACAGTTGGCCAAGTCCATATACCGGCGGCCAGGCTGGGCAAACCAGCGTGTGCCGGTCATCTGTTTGCCGCAGGTGGGGCATTTATTTTCCGGTCCGGACATTGCGCCCAAGGCCTCTCGCTTGTCCGCATAGTCGTAGAACACCTTGCGGCTGATGCAGCCGGGCAGTTCATCGCCGTGGAAGCCGTCGATGTGCTTTTTCAGGGCATCCTTGTACTCACCGGTGCCCTTTTTCAGGTCTAATCTTGCGCAGATCAGCGCCGTATGGTAGGCATCGCCCAGCGCATCGTGGGCAGGCCGGGTGGCCCCGATGCCGAAGATCTCCATTGCGGTCTTTAAGGCCTTTTGAGCGGTGGCGCCGTCGGTCTGGGCGTTGAAGATCATTTGCGCATTGAACCAGCGGTCCACCCAGCTGTCGTCAATGCCGTAGAGCTTTAAATTTTCCTTCAAAATGGGAATGTCATCGAAGCCCCATGTCAGAAAGATCACATCCTCGCCGCACCAAGTGCGGAACTGCTCCATCGCCTCACGCATCGGCACGCCGTTATCCCGCAGGTCGGCCTCCTTGATGCCGGTGAGCTTGCTGACCCGGCGGTTTAACCGGCGATAGTATTTGGGCTTGACCAGCACCTGAAACTCATCGGCCACCTGATTGTCGGCCTTGATGCGAACAGCGCCGATCTGGATGATCTCTCCGTGGATCTGCACCGGCAGCACCTTCTTGGAGGAGGGCGAACCGGGCCACGGCTGATTCCATTCCATATCCAAAACGATATAGTCCATATCTTGATTCCTTCGCTTTTATATTGCCTTGTTATGATACCACAAGGCTTCCGCCCTGTAAACCCTTAAAAATCGGGAATGTAGGCTTTGTCCGCAGCTGCGTCCTCTTGGGTGAAGCCCTGCAGGCCGTTTAAGTACATCCACGAAAGCACCGCCTGATACTCTTCGTCGGTGATGCCCCTGTCAAAGGGGGCGGCAAGGCCGGGCATAGGGGTGTACTGGCGCATCAGGCTTACCAAAACCTCGCCGGGGGCGAAGGTCTCTCCGATCCAATCCAGCACTTTCAGGGAGTTGTCCACCTGTCCGGGCAGGATCAGATGGCGGATGATCACGCCACTTTTGACTTTCTCACCGTCCATTCGGATCGGGCCAACCTGCCGGAACATAGCCTTGATGGCCTTGGATGCCACGGCAAAATAGTCCTTTGCGCCGGAAAGCGCCTCAGCCAAATGATCGTCTGCGTACTTCATATCCGGCAGGTAGATGTCAACCTTACCGTCAAGGGCGCGGATCGTCTCCTCCCGTTCGTAGCCGCCGCAGTTGTAGACCACCGGCACGGGCAGCTTCGGAGAAAGGGCCGGCAAAATGGTGGGCAAAAACTGGGTAGGGGTCACAAGGTCGATGTTTTCTGCGCCCTGTGCGATGAGGTTTTCCATTTCGGCGCGCAGTGCCGCACTGTCCATCGGCGTTCCCACAGGCTGGGCGGAAATGGCTCTATTTTGGCAGTAAACGCAGCCTAGGGTGCAACCGCCGAGGAAAATGGCGCCGCTGCCACCGCTGCCTGCCAAGGCCGGCTCTTCCCACTTATGAATCATCGTCTTGGCCACCAAGGCCGTAGCCGGGCAGCCGCAATAACCGGTTTGTCCGGCGGCGCGGTTTACATAACATTCCCTCGGGCAGAGGGCGCAA
>JAZLCU010000065.1:0-30109 GCA_045614325.1 Faecousia sp.
CATCTCCACGTACTTTGCGTGGGTGTGGACAGGGGAAGTGGTGTAGGAGATCGCGCCGGATGCGATGGCGCCGGCCTCTACGGTGGTCTCCATAGCCACCTTCATATTCTTGGTGTCGTTCAGAGCGTCGAAGATACGGATTACATCCATACCGTTTTCAACGGCCTTTTTCACGAACAGCTTCACGAAGTCATCGGGGTAGTGAGAGTAACCCAGCACATTCTGACCGCGCAGCAGCATCTGCAGCTTGGTGTTGGGCATAGCCTTGCGGATCTTTCTCAAGCGCTCCCAGGGATCTTCGTTCAGGTAGCGCAGGCAGACGTCGAAGGTGGCGCCGCCCCAGCACTCGGCGGCATAGAAGCCGGCCTTGTCGATGGTTTCGAGCATGGGCTCGAACTTTTCAAAGGGAAGACGGGTTGCGATCAAGGACTGGTTGGCGTCGCGCAACACGGTTTCCACGAATTGGACTTTTTGTGCCATTTTTCATTCCTCCAATAATAATAAATGTAGGACAGGGGCCTGATTCTGTCTTTTGACGGGAGCAAGCCCCCGCCCTACAGTAGGTTTTTAAGAAAAACAGCCGAGGGGGTTTCCCTCGGCTGTTAAAGGTTAAGATACGCAATAAACACCCATTGTCATTCCGAGGGTGCGTTAGCGCCCGTGGGAATCTAATGCAACAAGTAATTCTTTGAGATTGCCACACCAGTGTGAGCACTGGTTCGCAATGACATACAGAGGTGTTCGTAACGACAAATCTTACTCAGCCTTGGGGCCGGCAGCCACCAGAGCCTTGCCGGCTTCGTTGCCGGTGTACTTGGTGAAGTTCTTCTCGAAGCGAGCAGCCAGGTCCTTTGCTTTGGTCTCCCATTCGCCTGCGTTTGCGTAGGTGTCGCGAGGATCCAGAATCTTGGGATCAACGCCGGGCAGGCTTACGGGCACTTCGAAATCGAAGTAGGGGATCTTCTTGGTCTCGGCTTTCAGGATAGAACCGTCCAGAATAGCGTCGATGATGCCGCGGGTATCCTTAATGGAGATACGCTTGCCGGTGCCGTTCCAGCCGGTGTTAACCAGGTAAGCCTTGGCGCCGGACTTCTCCATCTTCTTAACCAGCTCTTCGCCGTACTTGGTGGGGTGCAGCTCCAGGAAAGCAGCGCCGAAGCAAGCGGAGAAGGTGGGCGTGGGCTCAGTGATGCCACGCTCGGTGCCGGCCAGCTTGGAGGTGAAGCCGGACAGGAAGTAGTACTGAGTCTGCTCGGGGGTCAGAATGGAAACGGGAGGCAGAACGCCGAATGCGTCAGCGGACAGGAAGATGACGTTCTTTGCGTCAGGACCTGCGGACACAGGGCGGACAATCTTCTCGATGTGGTCGATGGGGTAAGAAACACGGGTGTTCTCGGTCACGGAGCCGTCAGCGAAGTCGCACTTGCCGTCAGCGGCAACAGTAACATTCTCCAGCAGAGCGTTGCGCTTGATAGCGTTGTAGATGTCGGGCTCGGAGTCCTTATCCAGGTTGATAACCTTAGCGTAGCAGCCGCCCTCGAAGTTGAACACGCCGTTGTCGTCCCAGCCGTGCTCGTCGTCACCGATCAGGAGTCTCTTGGGGTCGGTGGACAAAGTGGTCTTGCCGGTGCCGGACAGACCGAAGAACAGAGCGGTGTTTTCGCCGTTCATATCGGTGTTGGCGGAGCAGTGCATGGAAGCCATGCCGTTTAAGGGCAGGTAGTAGTTCATCATGGAGAACATACCCTTCTTCATTTCGCCGCCGTACCAGGTGTTCAGGATGACCTGCTCACGGGAGGTCAGGTTGAACAGAACAGCGGTCTCGGAGTTCAGGCCCAGCTCCTTGTAGTTTTCTACCTTAGCCTTGGAGGCGTTGTAGATGACGAAGTTGGGCTCGAAGTTCTTCAGCTCTTCCTCGGAGGGAGTGATGAACATATTCTTTACGAAGTGAGCCTGCCATGCCACCTCAACGATGAAGCGGATAGCCATACGGGAGTCGGGGTTGGTGCCGCAGAACAGGTCCATGACATACAGCTTCTTGGGGCCGGACAGCTGCTTCAGAGCCAGCTCCTTGCAAGCGTTCCAAGCTTCCACGGAAGCAGGCTTGTTGTCGTCTGCGAACTCTGCGGAGGTCCACCACACGGTGTCCTTAGAGGTCTCGACCATAACGATGAACTTGTCTTTGGGGGAACGGCCGGTGTAGATGCCGGTCATTACATTCACTGCGCCCAGTTCGGTCAGTTGGCCCTTGTCAAAGCCTTCCAGAGTGGGGTCCATCTCGGCCTCAAACAACTGCTCATAAGTAGGGTTGTAGACAATCTCGGTAGTACCGGTAATGCCATACTTTGTAAGGTCTAACTGCATATTTGTTTCCTCCTGATAATAGTATGCGGCTTTGGCCGCTGATTTATAAATTCTCGGAAAAGGCTATGTTAAAGTCCAATTTCCACCGCATACATCTTAACATAAACAAGCGAAAAAGTCCACAAGTTTTTTGCGGATTTTACAAATTCTTCAAAAACAGCGAAAAACCACCGAAAAGAACGAAAAAAACCAATATTTCTCTGCGGAAAAACGGTTGACATAAGCACATTTTGTCGGGTGGTTTCGGTGATTATGTAAATCTGAGTTATCCACACTTTCCACAGGTTTTTCCACAGGCAAACAAGAAAAATCCCCACACAAAATCAGCGTTTGTGGGGGGATTTTGAAAAAGTTAAAGAAAAGTGACAAAATTTGCGGAAAGATTTTTGGTTTACAGAACAACCTTAGAACTGCATCTGCGCGGAGAAGATGCGTCCGTCACCGTTTTCACCGTCACGGCGGCCGCAAACTGTGAAAACGGCCTCCTCCGACAGGTCAAAATCCAAGGTGACCTTGTCCCCTTCCCGGGCCTCGGACAGATAGCACACCGTAAAGCCCTTGACCGGGTGGTCTTGGTGGAAGGAAGAGGGCAAAAGGTCTGCCACCCAGTCCATATACCGGGTGTTGTTCATATGGCCGTTCTGGTCCAGCAGGGAAAAGCCAACGGTGCGCGGGGTGCTGTTTTCCGCAGGCCGCATAGGCACGGCCCGGGGAACGCTCAGCTCGTCACCTGTCAAAAAGCCTTCCACCGCTACACCGCTTGCTCCCGGCAGTACCATCTGACGGGTAAGCTTGTCCATCAGCACCCAAAGGCTGATGGCCCGGAAGCATACCCGGCCGGTCTCGTCGCGGGCAACGACCGCCCGGGGATAGGCCACACGGGTGGTGGGCATAGGCCAAGTTTCCAAGGTTATGGTCTGACCCAGCTTGGGGAGCTGCTCCACCTCTACCTTGGTGCGGCTGATGGCCCAAAACAGGTTACCAAGAGCCTCGCCGTCTGCCCCCAAAAGGTGGCAATGCTCGCCTGCGACCTCCTGCACAAGGTACAAAAGGGCGGCAGGGGTCAGCCGACCGAACCGGTCGGTGTGGATATGGGACAGGAGTACCTCCTGCTTGTAGCTCTGCGTCATTGCTTAATCCTCCTGACCCAGCGTGATGATGAAGGCGGTGGTGCCCTCTTTGTGCCGGATTACCAAATGGGCCTGATGCCCCGCGGGGCAGTTGGCCAGCAGCTGATCCAAGGTGTCCGTGTGGGTCACCGGTGTACCGTCAAAGGAGATCAGCACATCGCCGGGGGAAACGCCCAGAGAGTCTGCAAGACTTCCTTGCGCCACCCGGTTGATAAACAGGCCGGCCGGCAGATGGTGGAGGTACTGATAGGTCATAGACATATTCTGGCAGTAAAAGCCCAAGGCATCGTGGGGATCGGCGGCAGAGTCCTGCGTGTGGGAGGTCGACAGCTCATCTTTGGTGAAGGAGATGGGCGGCTTGTCACCGGCTTCAAAATAATCCCGAAGAAGACCCAGCGCGCTGACCAGTCCTGCCAAAAAAATCACACAGACGAAAAGGGCCGCAATGGGACCGGTGTGCTTTTCCTTGGGATGGGTCTGGCCGGTGCGATATTCATTTGGATTGCGTTGTTCGTCCATAAATAACCTCGCTTAGTTGACCAGCGGCAGGGTGAAGGTGAATTCGGTCTTGCCGTCGCGGCTGGAAACGGAAATGTCCTCCCCGTGGCGGAGGATCAGCGTTTTTACAATGTATAAGCCAAGACCCCAGCCGTCCCGGTTTTCGGAGCGACTCTTGTCCAGCTTGTGGAAGCGGTCAAATACCAGCGGCAGCTCGTCGGCAGGAATGGTGGCGCCTTCGTTGCCCACGGTCACATAGACCTTCTCCTCGCCCTCCCGGACGGACAGAGAAAGGGTCTTTTCCTCCGGGCAGAACTTCACCGCGTTGTCCACAAGGTTGTAGATCACTTGGGTGATGGCGTCCGGGTCTGCCAGCGCGGACACAGGCTCCTCGGGCATATCTACCTCCACATTCAATCGCTTGCCGTTGATCTTCTGCTCGAAGGTGATGAGCACCTGACCGGCGCACTCGCAGATGTCGAAGGGGCGGAGCTTTTCGGCAGGAATGCCCTCCTGACCCTGCATCCGGGAGATGTCCAGCATACTGCGTACCAGCCGGGCCAGCCGCTTAGTCTCGTCGCAGACCAGCTGCATATAGTGGGTGTGGCGCTCTTGGGCGATCGTGCCGTCCAGCATACCGTCCAAGTAGCCGGAAATGGTGGTCATAGGGGTCTTTAATTCGTGGGACACATTGGCCACGAACTCGTTGCGGCGGTATTCGCTCTTTTGCAGGCGCACGGCCATATTGTTAAAGGCCAGCGCCAGCTCCTGCACCTCTTGGGGAGAATTTTCGTCCACAACAACACGGGAATCCAGCTTGCCGTGACCGAAATCGCTGGCAGCCTTGGCCAGCTCCTGCAGAGGGGAGGATTGCTTCCGGGCCAGAATGATAATGGTGACCACAGCCAGCACCACCACCAAAACGGAAACAAGGCCGTAAACATCGGCCAGATTTTCAATGAAGGAAAGGGCCTGCGAAACCGGGGTGGACACGATGACAAGACCCACATTTTTCTGAGTTGCCGCGTCCACGATGGGCATACCCACCACATAACGGGCGTCGGTATAAAGACCCTCCACGATGCCGGTGTCGAATACGCTGCCGGTGGCAAAGACCCGGTCTAAGTAGTCCGAGCCGATGACCATACCCTGATGGGAGCAGCCCATAGGCGAGTCGGAGCAAAGCACCAGCCGGCCGTATTGGTTGCAGATGATGGCGTCGGTTTCGCTGATGTGGGTGGCCACAGACAGATTCACGAAGAAGTCCTGGGCGGACATAGAGCCTTCGGAATAGTAGGCGGCGGCAAGGCTGGAGATGGTGGCGCCTTCAATCTGCAGGCGCTCCTTGCTCTGCTTGGTGACGGTGTTGCGCATCAGCATCTGGACGGTTGCGCCAACCAAAAGCAGCGCCGCCAGCAAAATGATGGCCGCCGGGAAAAAGGCACGAGAAAAGGAGGACTTCATAGCAATACCTCGCTAAAATGCAAAATTAAAAAATTGAGAATTGCGAATTGAGAAAGTAGGGGGCGGCGTTCCCGACGCCCCGCAAGACCCGATAATTTGGTAATTTTATTATAATGAAAAGAGGAAAATATTGCAACAAAACCGGCTAAAAGTTTACAGTTAGGAAACATTCTGCGGAAAAACCCGGCGTTTTTCGCCAATGCAGCGCAGGCATTCTGCCCCAAGAGGGTTGCATTTGGCCTTTTATGGTGGTATCATATTGGTATCGTTAGGAAAGTGGGAAGAGAGAATGAAAAAGAAACTTGCGATTCTTTTGACATTGCTTTTGGTTTTGGGTCTATGCGCCTGCAGGAAAAAGTGCGACCACGATTGGGTCGAAGCGAACTGCAAAGCACCCAAGACTTGTTTGATATGTGGCACTACCAAGGGTCAGACGGGTGGCCATCTGATGAAGGAGGCTACCTGCACCGAGCCAAAAACTTGTATTGTTTGTGGTACTGTCGCGGGAGAGGTGCAAGGGCACACTTGGGAGGCGGCAACAACCTTGTTTCCAAAGGCTTGCTCTAAGTGTGATGCCATCAAGGGCAGTAAAATCGACAACACTTTGTCTGGCGGAGCAGGTGACATAAGTTATGCCAAGAATGTAACCATTGAACTTTCCAAAGGAAAGGTTTCTTTGAATTTGGGTAACCTCTGCGATTCTGTGAAGAATATGGGGGTACAAGTTGTGATTCAAGACCACATTATTACGGAATTCGACATAGCGATGCCGGGATATAGAATGGTCGAGATGGACTTGCTGGAAGAAGCAAGCAACAAACTGCAAGCAGGCGGTTATGAAGGCAAAATAGTAATTATATTCTATGACCGTACGACCGGAGAGCAAACCGGGACAAATGCAGAAATCCCGGTTATTATTCAGGTGCAGAACTAAACAGAATGAAAAGAAAGCCCCCGAAACAAAGCGTTTCGGGGGCTTTTCCTGTCCATAGAGGCTTGCATTTGGCCTTTTATGGTGGTATCATATTGGTATAACAAAGAAAGAGAGGAAAAATCTATGAAAAAATTAATTGCCATTTTGCTGGCGCTGGTTCTGGTTCTGAGCCTGTGCGCCTGTAAGAAGACCGCCCCGGAGAATGATTCTACGGAAACAAGCCAGTCCCAGACCGGCTCCACCGACGAGTCCACCGGCAGCACCGACACCTCCGACACCACCGATACCACCGATGGCACCGGCGATGCTGCTCCTGACAACTCCGGCGACACCGCTCCTGCCTGCACCCACGAATGGAAGGCAGCTACCTGCACCGCCCCCAAGACCTGCACCAAGTGCAACGCAACCGAAGGCTCTGCCGCCGGCCACAGCTGGAAGGACGCCACCTGCACCGCTCCCAAGACCTGCTCTGTTTGCGGCACCACCGAAGGCAACAAGGGCAGCCACACCTTCACCGCTGATTGCACCATCTGCGGCCAGCCCAACGAAGGCTATGTGGAACTGGGTCAGTCCGCTTGGAGTTACAACCTGAAGCAGAACGGCGAGTTGCTTATGGCTAGTTACATCTTCTTTGACAGCGTGGCAGAACAGGGCGTCAATGTGGACTATACCAGTTATTTGCAACTGGACAAATACGCAGCAGAGATGGATCTGACCGTGGAAGAAGCACGGGAAGCCTGCAAGGATTTTGACGGTATGTTGATCACCTATGAGGGCGCGGAATATGTCTACAACGGCTGGGGTATGGATAACTGGAGCGACCGCCGCTACAAGGAAGAAAACGGCGTTGTGACCGTGGAATTTTTGAGCCTTAACTGGGATAACAATGACAACGAGATCTGGAATGTGGAACAGACCGTTGTGATGAAGCGCACCGGTATGGCCGAGATGACCGTTACCTCCAGTAACTACGAATCTACCCCCGTGGGCACAGTCCTCACCGGCGAATACTTCGGCAGCTAAATAATCGCGAAAACAAAAGCGGCGTACCAAACGGTACGCCGCTCTTTTTTGTTTACAGCACTTCGAATTTATAGCCCACGCCCCAGACGGTCTTGACGCTCCACTTGTCGGATACATCTTCCAGCTTTTCGCGGAGCCGCTTCACATGGACATCCACGGTACGGGAGTCGCCAAAGTAGTCAAAGCCCCAGACCTCGTCCAGCAGCTGGTTGCGGGTGTAGACCCGGTTGGGAGAGGAGGCAAGGTAGAACAGCAGTTCCATTTCCTTGGGAGGAGCGTCCACCTTCTTGCCGTCCACCAGCAGTTCAAAGGAGTCCATATCAATCACCAGCTTGTCGAAGGTCAGCCGGCGGTCGGATGTCTCTTCCGTCACCCGGTCGGTGCGGCGCAAAACCGCCTCGATACGGGCAAGCAATTCTTTCATTTCAAAGGGCTTGGTCACATAGTCATCGGCGCCGGTGCGCAGACCCATCACCTTGTCGTCGGTCTCGCCCTTGGCGGTGAGCATAATCACCGGGGTGTTGCTCTCTTGCCGGATGGCCTTGCACACTTCCCAGCCGTTCATCACGGGCATCATTACATCCAAAAGCACCAAGTTGGGCTTGATGGCGCGGAATTTCTCCAGACCCTGACCGCCGTCGGCTGCCAAGGTGACAGCATAGCCGCCCTTTTCCAGATAAAGCTGCAGAAGTTCCCGGATGTTGGGATCATCTTCCACGATCAAAACAGAAATCGCCATAAGGAAAAACCTCCATTTTACTCTCATATACCTATATTATAACGCGCAAATGCGGTTTGCGGTGAATAAATTGTGAACAGTTGGGCGATTTTCAGGCAAAAGGCAAAGTTTTCTTGCAAAAAAGCCCCCGATGGGTTATGATAGCCGCAGAAAACAAGGAGGTTCTTATGGAAACGATTATTGAATTATTAAAGGCGGTGCTGTTTGGCATCGTGGAGGGCGTCACCGAGTGGCTGCCCATTTCGTCCACGGGCCATATGATCCTGCTGGACAAATTTGTGAAACTGAATGTGACGGAAGCGTTCTATGAGATGTTTCAGGTGGTCATCCAGCTGGGCGCGATTTTAGCGGTCATCGTGCTTTTCTTCCACAAGCTGAATCCCTTTTCCCCGAAAAAAGACCTGACCCAGAAAAAAGACACATGGCAGCTGTGGGCCAAGGTGATCGTGGCGGTGCTGCCCTCGGCGGTCATCGGCCTTTTCTTGGACGACTGGATGGACGAACACCTGTATAACTATGTGGTGGTGGCCATCGCGTTGGTGGTTTACGGCGTGGCGTTTCTGTTCTTGGAACGGGGCGACAAGGAAAACCGCATTGACAATGTGTATGCCATCGACTATAAGACCGCGCTCCTCATCGGCGCGTTCCAGTGCCTTGCCTTAATTCCCGGCACATCCCGAAGCGGCTCTACCATTTTGGGCGCCATCATTTTGGGCGTTGGTCGGTCGGCAGGCGCGGAGTTTTCCTTCTTCCTTGCGATCCCCACTATGCTGGGCGCCAGCGCCTTGAAGCTACTGAAGTATGCTAAGGAAATTATGGAGGGCGCGGCCGCTGCTCCCAACGGCACGGAACTGGGCGTTCTGGCGGTGGGCTGCGTGGTGTCCTTCGTGGTAAGCCTTTTGGTCATCAAGGGTCTGATGGAATATGTGCGGAACCACAAGTTCTCCTCTTTTGGTATTTACCGCATCGTGCTGGGCATCGCGGTGCTTGGCTACTTCATGGCAACAAGCCTGTAAAAGAAAAAAGAAGCCTCCCTCGAAAAGAGGGAGGCTTTTTTCTTACAGGTCTTTTTGAGAACCGACAGGGCTGACGATACTGTAGCCTACATTCACAAGGTGGTCAGCAACACGCTCCAAGCCTGCGATGGCAGAGGAGTAGTAGGGGCTGACTTCCATGGAGCAATGGCCTTCGGCCAGTCGTGCGAAGTGGGCGGCGGTGTATTCCTTCTTCATACCGTCGATCTCTTCTTCCAGAGCAGACAGTTCGGCAAGGCCGTCGGTATTTGTGGTGTCGAAAGCGTCCTTGGCGATGGCCAGCATACGCAAGACCTGATCGCGCATGGTCTTCATATCGGCCTGACCGATGGGAGAGAATGCGATCTTCTTTTCGGCCATTTCCACGGCGATGTCGTAGAAGTTTTCAGCGTGATCGCCCACGCGCTCCAAGTCGTTAAGCACATGGAAGTAAGAGCCGATGACCTGCTCGTCGCTGGCTTCCACATCCACAGAAAGCTTGATCAGGAAGCGGGTCAGTGCGCCGTTTGTAAAGTCGATAACGGCCTCGTTCTCTGCGAGCTTTGCGCCTTTGGACAGGTCTTCTGTTGCCATAGCATCAAAGGACAGGCCGATGTTTTCTTCAACCAGGGAGAACATGTAGTCCATTTCCTTCTTAGCCTGCATCAGAGCAACGGAGGGCATAGCCACCATACGGTCGTCCACAAACTTGAGGGAACGGGTCTCCTCTGTGGACTTCTTGTCCTTGATCATTCTCTCGGAGAACTTAACCAGGGGCGTTACGAAGGGCAGCAGCAAGATGGTGGTGCTGACATTGAACAGCACATGGAAAGAGGATACGCGCATCTGCAGGCTCATGGGATCGGAGCCGGGGAAGAAAGAGGTCAGCAGATTCACAAAAGGTGTTTTGAAAATCCATACAAGAGCAGTGAACAAACTCATGCCGATGGAGGTAAAGGTCAAATAAATCAGGGTAACGCGCTTGGCGTTGGTGTTGGTGCCCACGGAGGCAAGCAATGCGGTCACGCAAGTACCCAGGTTTGCGCCCAGCACGATAAACAGTGCCAAATCCAGTTCCAGAACGCCGGCGCCCACCATGGTGATCACAACGCCGGTGGCGGCGGAAGAACTTTGAATCAGTGCGGTGAAAATCACACCTACCAGAACCAGCAACAGGGGGAAGTCAATCACGGCAAAAATGCCCTGGAACATCGTTTCTACCAGTTCGTTGCCGAAGGCCTGGTCGCTGCTCATAATGTTCAGACCCACGAAGATCAGACCCAGACCGCTGCACAGAAGGCCGGCGAGTTTGATCTTTTCTTTCTTGGCAAAGCCCATCATGATGCCGGCAAATGCCAGCAGATACATAGCCATATCAAAATAGTCGTTCTTAAGAGAAACCAACAGACCGGTGATGGTGGTGCCGATTTTCGCACCCATCAGAATGGGGGTGGCTTGCATCAAGGTCATAACGCCTGCGTTTACAAGGCCGATGACCATAACGGAGGTGGCAGAAGAACTCTGAATAATGGCGGTGACGCCTGCACCGATGCCCACGCCGGAGAACCGGTTGCCACTGATGCGGCCAAGCATGCGTTTCATGCCCTCGCCGGCGCCTTTTTCAAGTGCCTCGCTCATGAAGTTCATACCAACGATAAAGACGCCCACACCGGCAAGAAGCCAGATCAGGCTTTGAATTAACTGCATAATATCTGCTGCTGTTAACATCGTATTTCTCCTTTCTGCAACGGGGATCGACACAAAATTTTCCATATTCCCCATAGTACCTAATTTAACATATTCGCAGTCGATTGTAAAGCATTTTCGCGCAAAAACACGACGAAGAAGGGGTTTCTCCGTCGTATTTTGCCAATAGCAAACGGCGCAGCCCGCAGGCCGCGCCGTTTTTGTTTTTTACAGGTCTTTTTGAGAGCCGACAGGGCTGACAATACTGTAGCCTACATTCACAAGGTGGTCAGCAACACGCTCCAAGCCTGCGATGGCGGAGGAATAGTAGGGGCTGACTTCCATGGAGCAATGGCCTTCGGCCAGTCGTGCAAAATGGGCGGCGGTGTATTCCTTCTTCATACCGTCGATCTGATCTTCCAGAGCGGAAAGTTCGGCCAAACCCTCTGTGTTCAGGGAGTCGAATGCCTCTTTGGAGATGGCAAGCATCTGCATAACATTGTTCCGCATT
Source organism: Faecousia sp. (assembly GCA_045614325.1). Classification (GTDB taxonomy): domain Bacteria; phylum Bacillota; class Clostridia; order Oscillospirales; family Oscillospiraceae; genus Faecousia. Next base: position 11,363 of record JAZLCU010000065.1, read on the forward strand.
TTCTTCATATCGGCCTGGCCGTTGGGAGAGAATGCGATCTTCTTGCCTGCCATTTCTGCGGCGATTTCATAGAAGTTTTCCGCATGGTCGCCGATGCGCTCCAAGTCGTTGAGCACATGGAAGTAAGAGCCGATCACCAGCTCGTCGCTGGCTTCCACATCGGCAGAAAGCTTGATCAGGAAGCGGGTCAGCGCGCCGTTTGTAAAGTCGATGACGGGTTCGTTTTCCATGATCTTTTCGCCGTCGGACAGGTTTTCGGTCTCCATGGCATCAAAAGAAAGGGAGATGTTTTCTTCAACCAAAGAGAACATATAGTCCATTTCCTTTTTCACCTGCATAAGAGCGACCGGGGGCATGGTGAGCAGACGGTCGTCCACAAACTTGAGGGTGCGGGTCTCTTCCAGAGCCTTCTTTTCCCGAATCACGCCGCAGGAATACTGCACCAGCTGCTTGACAAAGGGCAGAAGAACCAAAGTGGTAGTTACATTGAAGATCACATGGAAAATAGACACCCGCATTTGCAGAGCCATGGGGTCGCTGCCGGGGAAGAAAGACATGAGCATCTTCACAAACTCGGCCTTGAAGATCCACACGATGGCGGTGAACACGACCGTGCCGATCACATTGAATGTGAAGTGGATCAGCGCCACGCGTTTTGCGTTGGCATTTGCGCCGGCAGAGGCAAGCAATGCGGTCACGCAAGTGCCGATGTTTGCGCCCAGCACGATGAACAGGGCCATATCCAGATCCAAAACATTGGCGCCAACCATGGTGATGACAACACCGGTGGCGGCGGAAGAACTCTGGATCAGGGCGGTGAAGATCACACCCACCAGGATCAGCAGCAGGGGGAAATCAATCACGGCAAAGATGTTTTGGAACAGTTGTTCCACCAGTTCGTTGCCGAAAGCCTGGTCGCTGCTCATCACTTCAAGGCCCACGAAAATCAGGCCCAGACCGCTGCACAGAAGACCGGCAATTTTGATTTTTTCCTTCTTGGCGAAACCCATCATCACGCCGGCAAAGGCCAGCAGATACATAGTCATATCAAAATAGTCGTTTTTCAGCGAAACCAGAACACCGGTGATGGTGGTACCGATGTTGGCGCCCATAATAATGGGAGTGGCCTGCATCAGGGTCATAACGCCGGCATTTACAAGGCCGATGACCATAACGGAGGTGGCAGAAGAACTCTGAATAATGGCGGTCACGCCTGCACCGATGCCCACACCGGAAAAGCGGTTGTTGCTGATGCGGCCGAGCAGTCGTTTCATACCTTCGCCGGCGCTCTTTTCCAGCGCCTCGCTCATAAAGTTCATACCTACGATGAACACGCCCACACCGGCCAGCAGCCAGATGAGGCTTTGGATCAATTGCATAATTTCGTTTACTGTTAACATATATATCTCCTTTCGTCCTGGGGAGTGAATTTTTAGAGTCGATATAAATTTTTTCCGAATCTCCCCATCATATCCAATGTAGCATAATTTTCGGTAGGAGTAAAGATAGGAGTTTGCATAAAAATACGGCAGAGGAACGAGCCCTCTGCCGTTATTATGACAAAAGAAAAATGCTTAATTCTGAACGAGATCCTGACCCAGCAGGTATTTTCTTGCAGGGGTTTTGAGCAAAAGAACGCCGGCGATCAAAATCATTACCATATCCGGCAGCATATACGCGCCGTTATAAAGGGCGGAGTAGATCCAAGGGGTGGTCATAGTCATACCGAAGAAGCTTTCGGGCATATATTCTGCCCAGATGGTTGCGCCCACTACATAATGGACCAAAAACCGCAGGCCGCAGGCCACCACCGTGCCAAGGGCAAACTTGCCTCTGAACAGACCGGCTGCGCCCAAAACCGTGTAGGCGATCAAAAAGTCGCCGAGGATGCTCTGCCAGCCGATGGCGATGCCGCCTTCAAACAGGGTCTGCAAAATCGCGTGGGCAACGCTCACCAGCATACCCGGGCCGAAGCCCCAGCGGCAGCAGGCCACGATGATGGGCAGCATTGCCAGATCCACAGAGCCGCCCCAAGGGAACTTGTAGAAGGGCAGAAAACTGAGGATTTCCGCCAGCGCGATGAGGATTGCGCCCTCCGTCAGCGCCCGAAGTCGGTAGTGCCAATTGATGACGCTTCTTGTTCTTTGTTTCATTTGTTTGTCCATAAAAATACCTCCTTGCCGTCTTTAGCGGCGTGGACAAAACGCTCCTGCCTCCGTCTCGTCATTGCGAGGGCGCTTGCGCCCGTGGCAATCTAAGGCAGTTCCTTTAGATTCCCACGCCAGTGTGCACACTGGCTCGGAATGACATGGGGGGTCTTGTCGCTTGTCCAACAAAATAAAATATCGCATTGCAACCGGTCTTAGGTGCAATGCGATACGAAGGTATCTCTATGTGCATCTTTTCCTACGACGGTACTGACCGTATCAGGTTCACGGGTTAGGGCCACAAAGCCCAATCTCAGCCGGATGCGTCCGGCTCCCCGAAGACGAGTTTCTATGCGATTAACTACAGTATAGCACTAAGATGCCGAAAGTCAAGTCTTTACATAGACTCGGACAAGACTTTTCCGCCCAAAATGTGGAAATGCAGGTGCTTCACCGACTGACGGGCATCGTCGCCGCAGTTACTTACCACCCGGTAGCCGTTTGTGAGGTTGTCTGCCTTGGCGATCTGGGGGATCACTTCAAAAATGTGGGCGACCAAAGCGCTGTTTTCGGCGCAAATGGCGTCAACAGAGGGCAGGTGCTTTTTGGGGATCACCAGAATGTGGGTGGGTGCCTGGGGGTTGATGTCCCGGAAGGCGTAGACCAGCTCGTCCTCGTAGACTTTGGAAGAGGGAATGTCCCCTTTGATGATCTTACAGAAAATGCAATCCATAGATAAATCCTCCTAAATTAAAATCCAAGCACGGCGAAAACGCCGGTGCTGGCAAGCGCCATGATCAGCCCTGCGATCACAACGCCCAAGGACACATACAAAACCGTGGACTTAAAGCCCATATCCAAAAAGCTTGCGCCCAACGCACCGGTCCATGCGCCGGTACCGGGAAGGGGGATGCCCACGAACAGCATCAGGGCAACGCCCAAGCCGCCGCGGCCGGTTTTGGCTACGAGTTTTTGGCCTGCGCGTTCACCCTTTATAAGGAAAAAGGTGAAGATTTTGCCGATATATTTCTTTTTTGCGCCCCAAACAAGAAATTTTCGGGCGAAAAAGTAGATGAACGGCACGGGGACCATATTGCCCAGTACGCACACGAGCAACGCCGGGAAAAAGGGCAGGTCCATACCCGTTGCCATAACAATTGCGCCGCGCAATTCCACGATCGGCACCATGGATATGAAAAAGACGGTGAGATATTTTGCCATCGGGATACTCCTTATTGTATTTATAGATTATTGGAGCGTGGTGCGGATCTGCTCGGCGGTTTTGCCCAAGGTGTAGTGGAACACATTGTCCCGGGAGGGATTCAGGTCAGAATACACGCCACGGGTGGAGTAGATCGCATAGGAACGGAACAAAATGGGGCAGAAAAGACCGTTGTCCATCACCATTTTGTGCAGAGAGAAGTAGTTGCCGTGGTTTTCAATGGCCTGCAGGCTCAGGTTGTAGGCGCCGATGTCGTTGACGCCGCCCCAGCTCAAGTCACCGTAGGTGGCAAAGAAGGGGGACAGATCCATTGTGGGAGAAAGCCGGGTCTGACCAAGGTAAATGTCGTACTCACGGTTTTTCAGCGCCCGGGTGTAGGCGGAGGTGCGAAGCTCCTTCATAGTCACATTCAGGCCGCCCTCCTCCAGCATCTGGCCGATGCGACGGGCCACACGAAGCCGCAGGGAGTCATCGGAATTGACCAACAGCACCACATTGTAGCCGCTCATTCCCGACTGGGACACCGCATCGGCAAATTTCTCCGGGGCGTAGGCGTAGCGGTCGGCCAGCTTCTGGCTGTAGTAGGGAAACAGAGGCGATGCCGGCAGGGAGGCCGCACGGGCAAAGTCCCGGTAGTAGTCGGAGACAAGGAGGTCTCTGTCCACCGCGTGGGTCAGGGCGGCGCGCAGGCCGTCATTTTGGAAAACCGTGCTGTCCTTGGAGGTAGCAAGGTAGAGGAAAATGCCGTTTTCGCAGTCCCACAGCTCGTAGTCACAGCGGTAGTCCGCAAAGCGGTCAGAGCCCGGGTCCACACAGGCAAGGCTCAAGTCCGCAAATTCGAACTGGTCGCGGATGTGGTTGGCGGATTCTGCCGGGAACAGCTGAATGGTGGTGGCGGTGATGGCAAGATCCTTGGGGCTGCACCACCAGTTGTCCCGTTTGATGAGGGCATCGCCGGTGCCGGTGGCGGTCAGGGCGTAAGGGCCTGTGCCAAGGGGCCTGTCGGCGGACACCTGCAGAGCCGGCACGATGGGAATGTCCAGCAGCAAGGGCAGATTTTCCACAGGGGTGCTGCAGTTGATCACGATGCCCCCGTCCTCGGTCTTGGAGTAGCCCGAAATGTGCAGGAAGCGGCCCTTGTAGAAGCTGCTGTTCTGGGCGGCGGAAAGGCTTGCGATCACATCGTCGGCGGTCACTTGCGTGCCGTCGGAGAAGGTGGCCTGCTCCAAGTAGAAGGTGTAGGTCTTCTGATCGGCGGTAACGGTAAAGGATCGGCACAAAATGGGTTCTGCGGTGTAGTTTCTATCCACGAAGAACAGACCCTGATAAATAAGGGTCAGCAGCGCCCGATTGGTGAAATCGTTGCACCGGTAGGGGTTCATAGGCTGCGCTTTGTAGTAAGCGAGGCTGAGGGTTTGGGGCTGTTTGTCCTCATCGGTTTCCGGCTTTACCGGGTCGATGATGTCGCCCTCGGTGCTAAGACCGTCGCCGGAGGGGATGTAGGGCTTTTCGGCACAGCCGCAAAGCAGCAGACTAAGACATAAAGCAAGCACCAGCAGCTTCTTCATTTTGGCTTCCTCCTTTCTTATCGGATAATGATGGCGCCCTGTGAGCCACGGTGTCCCCGTGTCACCCGGTGAGACCAGTAGAGGTCCGGCCGGCAGGCGGTGCAATGGGTGGAAATTTCAATGTTTTGGACACCTGCATCGCGCAGGCACAGGGCGTTGATGCCCTTTAAGTCCACGAAGAACTTGTCGTTTTTGGGGGTTATAAAGGCGTTTGCGGCCTCGCCAAAGGCGGCTTTCATCGCCTCCGGCACATCGGCATCGGTTTCAAAACAGCAAGCGCCGATGTTGGGGCCGATGGCGGCCCGGATGTTTTTTGGGTCGCAGCCGAAGGCGGAAACCATCGTTTCTACCACCGTGGCGGCGATTTTTTGCGCCGTGCCACGCCAGCCTGCGTGAGCCGCGCCCACCGCGCCCGTGACCGGGTCATAGAATAAAATCGGTGTGCAATCGGCAGAAAAGACCATCAGGGCAACCCCCGGGTCGTTGGTCACAAGACCGTCGCACTCCGGGTAGTCCCGGTTGGAAAAGCTTCCCTTGGCATCGCGCTTGGTGACAATACGCACCCTGTTTCCGTGGACTTGGTTTGTCAGCACCAGGTTTTCCGGGGAAAAGCCAAGGGCATCGCCCAAAATGCGGTAATTTTCCGCCACATTTTTGGGGTCATCGCCCCGGTGAGCGCCCAAATTCAGGCTTTCAAGATAATCCCGGCTCACACCGCCGCGCCGCGTGGTAAATGCGTGGGGCGCGGAGATTCCCTCCGCCGCAAGATATACCAGTGAGCCAAAGGTTTTTTCAATCACAGACATAATAACTTTCCAATTGAGAAATGTAGTGTTGCAGGGAACGAGGTTATGGTACTTTCTTGCGCCGCCAAGAAAGTACCCAAAGAATGCGGCATAGGGGGGAGCGATGGGAGCGACGCCGGGGGCGGAAAAAGCGACCTGAGCGAGTGGCAGCGGTCGGCAAGAAACGAGCCTGCTTTGACAGGCGCGGTTACTGCCGGGCACCGCAACAGGCAAGTTTGAGTTGATTGCTCCCGCAATCAAAGCCACCTCCCCTATGTACCCCTCCAGGCGCGCATTGCCGGCAGAGGGTACAATGTTGAAGGTTTTTATTTTGCATTCTGCATTATGAATTATGCATTCGATTTATCGTTGTGCATGCAGCACTTTTTGTACTTCTTGCCGCTGCCGCAGGGGCAGGGGTCGTTGGGGCCGACCTTGTTTGTGTTACGGACAGGCTGCTTCTTGACCACAGAATCGGAAGAGCCAACTGCGCCGGTCTCCTTAGCAACCTTTTCGCGCTTGACCTCCTGATTGGTGCGAATTTGCACCAGGAACAGACGGCGGACAGTCTCCTCACGGATGGCGGCAACCATTGCGCTGAACATCTGATAGCCTTCCTCTTTGTAGGCAACCACCGGGTCGTGCTGGCCGTAGGCTCTAAGACCGATGCCCTGTTTCAGGTCGTCCATAGCGTCGATGTTGTCCATCCAGTATTCGTCAACCACCCGGAGCATAATGACCCGCTCCAACTCGCGCATCATACCCTCGCCGTAGAGAGATTCTTTCTTTTCGTAAGTCTGCAGAGCCAAGGCGTACAGAGCATCTGCCAAGCCGTCGGGGTCTTCGCAGGACAGCTTCGTTCCCAAGGGGAAGTAGATGCCGCCCATAGACTTTTCCAATGCGGACAGGGCAGTTTCATCCACAATGCCGCCGGTTTCCTCGGTGGCCTGGGCGATTGCGCCCTCCACCACTTCCCGGAGCATAGACAAAATACTATTGTGCAGGTCTTCGCCGTCCAGCACCTTTTGCCGCTGGGCGTAAATCACCTCGCGCTGGGTGTTCATAACATTATCGTATTCCAGAACATTCTTTCTGGAACGGAAATTGCGGCTTTCCACGGCCTTTTGGGCATTTTCCACCGCGCCGGAGAGCATCTTGGCGTCAATGGGGGTGTCCTCATCCAAGCCCAGCGTGTCCATCATAGCCATAATCCGGTCGGAGGAGAAAAGACGCATCAAATCGTCCTGCAAACTCAGGTAAAAACGGCTCTCGCCCGGGTCACCTTGACGGCCGGAACGGCCACGCAACTGGTTGTCGATTCGACGGGACTCGTGGCGCTCGGTGCCGATGATGAACAGGCCGCCGGCCTGTCGCACTTGCGCAGCCTCCTGCGCCATCTGGTCTTTATATTGCTGCAAAAGGGTTCTGTAGCGCTCACGGATTGCCAAAATTTCGGCATCGTCGGTCTCGGAATAGGCGTTAGCTTGTGCCAAAAGTTCTTCCGTGTAGTCGCCCTTGCGCAGTTCGCTCATTGCCATAAATTCCGGGTTGCCGCCCAGCATAATGTCCGTGCCGCGGCCTGCCATATTGGTGGCGATGGTCACCGCGCCGAACTTGCCCGCCTGGGCAACGATTTGCGCTTCCTGCTCGTGGAATTTGGCGTTCAGAACATTGTGGGGAATGCCGGTGCGCTTGAGCAGTTTGCTCAAAATTTCGCTCTTTTCGATGGACACCGTACCCACCAGCACAGGCTGACCCTTTGCGTGGCAGGCTTCCACCTGCTTGATAATCGCGCGGAATTTGCCCAGTTCGGTCTTGTAAACCACATCGGGGCGGTCCAATCTTGCGATGGGTCGGTTGGTGGGGATCTCCACCACATCCAGCCGGTAAATGGCGCCGAATTCCTCTTCTTCCGTTAAGGCAGTACCGGTCATACCGGAGAGTTTGTCGTAAAGACGGAAGAAGTTCTGGAAGGTGATGGTGGCAAGGGTCTTGCTCTCGCTGGCAACCTTCACCTTTTCCTTGGCTTCGATGGCCTGATGCAGACCCTCGTTGTAGCGGCGGCCGTACATCAGTCGGCCGGTGAATTCGTCAACGATGATGACTTCGCCGTCTTTGATCACATAGTCGATGTCCCGTTTCATAATACCACGGGCCTTCATTGCCTGATTGATGTGATGGGAGATGGTGGTGTTTTCCACATCGCCTAAGTTTTCGATGCCGAAGAATTTCTCTGCCTTGGCGATGCCGGCGGCGGTGAGGGACACGGAACGGGATTTTTCGTCCACGATGTAGTCGCAGTCCAAATCGTCCTGACTTTCCTTCTCGTCGGTCTTGGCAAAGACCATTTTCCGCATAGAGGCAACCAGGGAGTCGGCCATTTCGTAGAGTTTGGAGGAGTCCTCGCCCTTGCCGGAGATGATCAGGGGGGTTCTGGCCTCGTCGATTAAGATGGAGTCCACCTCGTCCACAATGGCAAAGGCATGTCCACGCTGGACAAGTTCGGACTTGTAGATGGCCATATTGTCACGCAGGTAGTCAAAGCCCAATTCGTTATTGGTGCAGTAGGTGATGTCGGCGGCGTAAGCGATCTTCCGCTCGGCAGGACTCATTCCCGGCACAACAAGACCCACGGAAAGGCCCATAAAACGGTGGACTTTGCCCATCCACTGGGAGTCACGGGTGGCCAAATAGTCGTTGACGGTGACCACATGGACGCCACGGCCGGTCAGCGCGTTCAAATAGCAGGGCAAAATGGCCACCAAGGTCTTACCTTCGCCGGTCTTCATTTCCGCGATGCGGCCCTGGTGCAGCACGATGCCGCCGATCAGCTGAACGGGATAGGGGCGCATACCCAGCACACGCCAGGCGGCCTCCCGAATGGCGGCAAATGCCTCGGGCAGAATGTCGTCCAAGGTTTCGCCCTGGGCAAGGCGGGCCTTAAACTGGGCGGTCTTTCCCTGCAACTGCTCCTGGGAGAGGGCCTTGTATTCCTCTTCCAGAGCCAAAATGCTATCCACGATGGGCTGAATTTTCTTAATCTCCCGTTCCGAACGGGTGCCGAAAAGCTTGGAAATAAGTCCCATAACGATCTCCTTCAATGTGTAGTGGGCATAATTTTAATCATTATAGCACACCTGCGCCGAAAATAATAGACAATTTTTAAATAATGCAAAACGCAAAATGGAAAATGCAAAATTATTTTGTAGGGGTCGGCGTTTACGCAGAGGGGGATTCCACAAGGGGGAAGTGCAGGGAAGTTTGTTTGCAGCAACCGTATCGTGCCACTTCCCCCTTTGGTCGTGGGAGGGGCCCGGGGAACCTACGAAAAGTTCCCCGGGGACTCTTTGCATACTTTCTCGTCCGTGAGAAAGTATGATCGTTTTCCTTAAACACCTCATCCGTCTGCCTGTTTGGCAGACACCTTCCCCTCAAGGGGAAGGCTTGCGGACGAGCGATGCTCGCCCCTACAAAATTTTAGCAACCTTTGTTTAAGTTGTAGGGCGACCACTGGTCGGTCGGAATTTTATAAATAAAAAGCCTCCCTTGTGCAAAGGGAGGGCGATTGCGAATTAAGAATTGTAGGGGCTGGCGCCTACGACAGCCCGTTACAACGATGTTGTGGCGGGACGTCCAGGGGGCCGTCCCCTACAATGTTTATTACTTATCCCAGCAGTACGTCAAACAGCAGCATCAGGCAGAAGCCGACGAGCAGCGCGTAGGTAGCGCCGCGCTGAGAGCCGTGGGCGTGGGTCTCGGGGATCATTTCGTCGCTGATTACATAGAGCATCGTGCCGCCGGCAAAGGCCAGCGCAAAGGGCAAAATCGCCGCGGACAAACTCACCGCAAAGTAGCCCAAAAGCGTACCGATGACCTCCACCACACCTGTGGCGGCTGCTACCAAAAAGGTTCGCCGGGGACGGATGCCGGCTGCCAGCATAGGGCCGATGATGACCATACCCTCGGGGATGTTCTGCAAGGCGATACCGCCTGCCACGGTCAGCGCCTCTGCGTTGTTTCCCGAGCCGAAACCGACGCCGGCTGCCAAGCCTTCCGGCAGGTTGTGGATGGCGATGGCCGCCACGAACAAAAGCACCTTGCTTCTCTTGGCGGTCGCTTCCGGGTGGGTCTCATCCTCCTGACCGCTTAAACGGTGCAGGTGAGGCACAAGCCGGTCAAAGAGATTCACGCACAGCGCGCCTGCAAAAACGCCTGTGATCGTATAAACAAGTCCGAATTTTCCGCCGTAGTCCAGCGAGGGCAGCACAAGGCCGATCACCGCCGCAGAGAGCATCACGCCGGCCGCAAAGGACAGGACAATATCGCTGAATTTGTGGGAGATATTCTTGAAAACAAAGCCAAGAATCGTGCCAAAAAGTGTCGCGCCGCCCACACCAAGGGCGGTAAGTAATACCAGTTGCATAGGAGGCCTCCTTTCTGTTATATTTATTGTATACAGGGCAGAGGATTTTTGTCAAGAAAAATTTTAAGAATAAGAATCATTCTTATTGACAAAAGGAAATTTTTGTGTTATGATGATTCCAACATAAAACCGGGACAATGCCCGAATACAGGAGGAAACCCCTATGTTAAGACAAGTTACCGAAACGATTTTATATGTAGGCGCCAACGATCACGAGGTGGATCTGTTCGAGGGCCAGTATGTTGTACCGAACGGTATGGCCTACAATTCCTATGTGATTATGGACGAGAAGGTGGCCGTTGTGGACACCATCGACGCCTCCAAGACCGACGAATGGCTGAAAAACATCGCCAAGGCCATCGGCAGCCGCCGACCCGACTACTTGGTGGTCCAGCATATGGAGCCTGACCACGCCGCTTCCGTTGAGGCCTTTGTGAACACCTACCCCGATGTGACCGTGGTTGCCAATGTGAAGACCTTCAAGATGATTAAGCAGTTCTTCCCTGCCCTCAAGATGCAAAACACCCTGACCGTGGAAAACTTCGGCACCCTGTCTTTAGGTAAGCACACCCTGACCTTCGCCTTTGCGCCTATGGTTCACTGGCCTGAGGTTATGATGACCTATGACAGCTACGATAAGGTTTTGTTCTCCGCCGACGGCTTCGGCAAGTTTGGCGCGCTGGATGTAAACGAGCCTTGGGACGACGAGGCACGGCGCTACTTCATCGGCATCGTGGGTAAGTACGGCAAGCAGGTGCAGAACATTCTGAAGGTGGCGGCAACGCTGGACATTCAGATCATCTGCCCCCTCCACGGCCCTGTGCTGACTGAGGATTTGGGTCATTATATTGGCCTGTACGACACTTGGTCTTCCTACACCCCCGAGGCCGAGGGCATTGTGATCGCTTACACCTCCGTTTACGGCCACACCAAGGAGGCCGTGGAGCTTTTGGAGCAGGAGCTGCGTATGCGTGAAGTGCCCAATGTGGTGGTTTACGATCTGGCCCGCTGCGATATGGCCCAGGCTGTTTCCGACGCCTTCCGCTATGACAAGCTGGTGCTGGCTACCACCACCTACAACGCAGATGTGTTCCCCTTTATGCGCACCTATTTGGATAAGCTCACTGAGCGGAATTTCCAGAACCGTACCGTGGCTCTCATGGAGAACGGCTCTTGGGCGCCCCTTGCCAACAAAGTGATGCGCGAAAAGCTCTCCAACTCCAAGGATATTACCTTCGCAGAAAACAATGTGACCATCTGGTCTGCTCTCAATGAGGAGTCCACCAAGCAGGTACTGGCGTTGGCCGAGGAGCTGGCAGGCGCTTACACCGTTGCCAAGGTACAGGACGATTTTATTGACCCCACTGCCCTGTTTAACATCGGCTACGGCCTGTATGTGGTCACCAGCCACGACGGCAAGAAGGACAACGGCCTGATCGTGAACACCGTCACCCAGGTCACCAACACCCCCAACCGGGTGGCCGTGACCATCAACAAGCAGAACTACTCCTGCGAGGTCATCGCCAAGACCGGCAAGCTGAACATCTCTACCCTGTCTCAGGATGCGCCCTTCAGCGTGTTCCAGCAGTTTGGCTTCCAGTCCGGAAGAGCCACCGACAAGTTTGCGGACTTTAGCCATGTGCAGCGCTCCGCCAATGGCCTTTTGTTCTTGGATAAGTATGTAAATGCCTACATCTCCTGCAAGGTCATCAATCAGATTGACCTGCAAACCCATGTGATGTTCATCTGCGATGTGGTGCAGTGTATGAACCTGAGCAAGGCTGAGACCATGTCTTACACCTACTATCTGAACAATGTAAAGCCCAAGCCCGAGACCGACAAGAAGGGCTATGCCTGCAAGATCTGCGGCTGGGTCTACGAGGGACAGGAGCTGCCCGAGGATATCGTTTGCCCCCTGTGCAAGCACGGCGCAGCGGACTTTGAGCCCATCAAATAAAAAAAAGCCTCCCTCTGATGAGGGAGGTGGATTTTGCAAAGCAAAAGACGGAGGGAGAGACGAAAAAAGAAACGGGTAAAAGTTCTCTCCCCCAGTCAAAAATCAAAGATTTTTGCCAGCCCCCTCGTCAGAGGGGGCCTTTTTGTTGTGTGATGTGCCGAAATGTTCCGCGGCGGTACTTTTTTATAATGCAGAATGGAGAAAAGACTTGGTGTCTTAAATTCTCAATTATTCTGCTTCGGTTTCTTCGGAAGGCTCTTCCAAAGCGGCGGCCTCCAAAGCGGCTGCCCGGTTGCAGAACAGGTCGTCGGGCGTGTGGGGCTTAAAGGCCTGCCACACCAAAATGCCCACAGCGGCAAAGCAGCTGATGGCCGCCAGCAGCTGGCTGACCCGAATGGGGCCCCAGTACAGGCTGTCGGTACGCAGGCCCTCGATAAAGGCTCTGCCCAAGCCGTACCAAGCCACATAACCCAGCGCGATTTGGCCGTCGTACTTGCGGCGCTTGGACAAAAAGTGCAGCGCTACAAAGCCCACCGCATTCCACACGGACTCGTACAGGAAGGTGGGATGGTGGTAAGTCACCGTGCCGGAGACGGTTTTGGTCAGACCCATCCGCAGGAAGGAGTCCGTCACGGCGCCGAAGGCCTCTCTGTTAAAGAAGTTGCCCCAGCGACCGATGGATTGTCCGATGAGGAAGCCCAAAGAGGTGATGTCCAGCACCGCCGGCAAAGAGAGCTTCCGCACCCGGCAGTAGACGATAATGCTCAGCGCCGCGCCGATGACCGCGCCGTAAATGGCAAGGCCGCCGTTCCAGATATACAGCACCTCGATGGGGTGGTGCTTAAACTCATCCCAAGAGAAAATGCAGTAGTAGATACGGGCGCAGATGATGGCGATGGGAACGATGATCAGCAGACCGTCAATGATCTGATCTTCGTTCAGGCCGAACTCCTTCTTGCGGCGCATACCGTACACCGCCGCCAAAAACAGACCCAGCGCAATGATGATGCCGTAAAAGGCAAATTCAAAAGAGCCGATGGAAAAGCCTCTCGGCGGATTGAATTCACCGATTCCCAGACCGGGAAAAGAAATGGGAACAGTGCCTTGTAACCAACTCATATTATTGTTCCTCCTTAGGGGTAATTACCGCCATACACAGGCGGTCGTCGCAGACGGTTTCACGGATAAACTCCTGCACAGCTTCTTTGGTGACCTGCTTGTAAACATCGGGGATGTTGAAGTAGTCGAATTTGGAAAAATGGTAGGCGCAAAGCCGGAAGCAGGTGGACTCAAAGCTGTCCAGACTCCGGATCCGCCGGCCCAGCGCGCTGCGCTTCATCCGCAGGAAGTCATCTTCGTCGATGCCGGTGGCGGCAATGTGTTTTGCCTCCTCCAAAATGGCATCGCGCACCGCCTCAGGCTGCCGGCTGTCGCCGGAGGCCAGCAGCATAGACATACCCTCGATGGTCTCAAAGCCGCCGCCGAAGGAGGCGTCGATCAGACCCTCGTCGTAAAGCTTCAGGTACAGCCGGGAGGACTCGCCGAAGAGCGCCTCCGCCGCCAGATCGCCGATGATCTCCTGCTTTACGCCCTCCTCGCCGTAGGGCAGCCTTTCGCACTTAAAGCCAAGATGGAACATAGGCAGCGCCACATCCATGGTTGCGGCTGCGTACTTGGTTTTGGTGATAAGCGGCTCGTCCCAAGACCGCTTGACGGTCACTTGGGGACTGTTAAGCGCGCCCAGCCGCTTTTCCGCCATGGCGCAGACCGTTTCCGGATCCACATCGCCCACCACGCACAAAAACAGATTGTCGGGGCGGTAAAAGGCGCTGTGGAAATCCGTCAGCACCTGGGGCGTGATTCTCGCGATGGACTCCCGTGTGCCTAAGATCGGCACATTGATGGGGTGGTTTTCATACATAGATGCCATCAGCAGCTCAAACAGCCGGCTGTCCGGGTTGTCCCGGTTCATATCGATCTCCTGACCGATGATGCCCTGCTCCTTTTGGACGCTCTCGTCGGTGAAATAGGGCGTGGTCACAAACTCCAGCAGGAGCGACAGGTTCTCCTCAAAATGCTCGGTGCAGGAGAAATAATAGGCGGTCATATCGTAGCCGGTGAAGGCGTTGGGGATGGCACCCAAGGTGGCAAACTCCTCGGTCACATCCCGTCCGGGCATATCGAAGAGTTTATGCTCCAGATAGTGGGCAACGCCGGCCGGGGCGTGATAGGAAACCCCGTCCATAGTAAATTCCCTGTGGATGGCACCGCAATCGGCCACCAGATAGCAGAGCTTTTTCGTAAAGCCGGGCCGGGGCAAAACTGCCAGGTCAAGGCCGCAGGAAAGCTTGGCCTTGTAAAGGGTCTCATTCACTTGGGGGTAGAAAATTTTCTCCATTATAGCGCCCCCCTTAAGAAATAAACGGTGTGCAGGCGCAGTTTTTGCGCCGCCGCGGCCACATCCTCCGGGGTGGCTTCCTCCACCGCGCGCATATAGTCAGCCGGGGATAATCCCAATCCGCTCAGGGCGGAGGTGGCATAGTAGCCTTCGATAGCGCCGGGGGTATCGTGGGTGGCGCGCAGCTGAGAAAGCAGGGACTGCTTGGCAGAGCGCAGCTCCTCTGCCGTAAAATCGCCATTTTGGCAGGCGGTCAGCTGGCGCATAATTTCTTCCTTCACAACGCCGTCTTTGTTGTTGTCGATGCCGGCAGACACGGTGACGATACCCTTACTGCCGTGATAGGTGGAGCTGATGTCATAGCACAAAGACATCTGCTCTCTTATCTTCATAAACAGCTTGCTGATCATACCGCCGCCGAAGATGGTGTTGAAAATTTGCGTTGCCACAAAATCCTCGTTCCGCAAGGTGGTGGGGGTCACAAAGCCCATACAGAGCTTGCCCTGCTGAACATCCATTTCTTCGGTTTCCTCGCTTCCGCCGCAATCGCAGAAGGGGGTCTGCGCAGGCAGGGTCACAGGCTCCCGGGGCAGGCCGGCAAACATATCGCCAATGCGCGCAGCAATTTGCTCCGGGTCGCGAGCGCCCACATAAAACAGGTGGACGGGGCTTGTCCGCAGGATTTTTTCATAGTGGTTATAAAGACTTTCGGGGGTGATGGCCTCCACATCCTCGGCATAGCCTAAGCGAGGCGTGCCGAAGGAGTCGCCCCGGCACATTCTGCGGATCATTTGGGCGTGGGCGTAGGCGCGCTTGTCGTTTTTCTCCGATGCGATGGCAGAGAGCAGATTCCGCTTTTCGCCCTCCACAAAATCGGCGCAGAACACGCCCTTTTCCAGCTTGGGCGCAAACAGCAGCTCCTGCAAAAAGTCGATCATAGGCGCAAAGACCCGATCGCCCTCAAGGGCGAAACGCTCCTTCATAAAGCTGCAGCTGAGGCCTGTGGTCTGATAATCGCCCACCCGGCGCAGCTGAGAGCCGACGGAGGCGCCGTATAGGTCATCCAGCCTTTGGGTGATGGCTCTCAAATCCGGCGCGGAACGGCTGCCGCGAAGCAGCACCGCCGGCAAAAGGGCGTTTAAGGATGCCTCTTCTCTGCACATAGGCCGCACAAGGGCCAGACTCAGCCCCTCCTGCTTAAACCGGTCGTCGGAAAAGCATCTGAGGGTGATCTGAGGCGAAACTTCAATGGTGTGAATCATAAATCCTCCCGGGGAATTCGTGTATTATCCTTCATTATATACAATTTTAAGAAAAAAGGGAAGAGTCGGCAAAAAAATTTACGGTTTTGCGGTTGTTATTTTCCGGCTTTTACGCTAAAATAACAAAAACGAAAGGAGGTGGCGGCAAGGCTATGGATTATCTGGAGATCACCGTGACCACCACGCCAAAGAGCATAGAGCAAGTCGCCGCCCTGCTGACCGCCGGTGGCTTCAGCGATCTGGTGCTGGAGGACGAGAGCCAGTTTGAAGATTTTCTGGAGCAGAACAGAGCCTACTGGGACTACATCGACGAGGAACTGCAGAAAAAGTTGCAGGGTCTTTCCTGCATCAAGCTCTACTTAGAAAGCGCGGACACCGAGGGTCTTGCCCGGCTGGAGAGCCTGCTTGCAGACCTGCGGCAGAAAAAGGACTTCGGCGCGCTGGAAATGACCGTGGCCAGCCTCGCCCAGCAGAACTGGGAGGAGAGCTGGAAAGAGAATTACCCCCCTCAGCCGGTGGGTGAAAAAATCGTGGTTTTGCCCTACTGGCTGGCAGACACCTATGACGACGGCAGACTCCCCGTGATTTTGGATCCGGGCCTGACCTTCGGCACAGGCGCACACCCCTCCACCCAAATGGTGCTGGAAACTATGGAGCAGGTGGTCACAGAGGGCGCAAGCTGCCTTGACTTGGGTAGCGGCAGCGGCATCCTGTCCATTGCGGCTCTGCGGCTGGGCGCAAAACGCGCCACAGGCGTGGACATCGACCCCAAGGCCGAGGACATCGCCCGGGAAAATGCCGCCTACAACGGCTTTGCCACCCCGGCGTTCTCTGCCTGCACCGGCAATGTGACCGAGGATGCGGATTTGATGGAAAGACTGTCCAAAGACCATTACGATGTGGTGCTTGTAAACATCGTGGCGGATGTGATCATCGGTCTTGCCCCGGTGCTGCCTAACTTTTTAGATGAGAACACGACCTTGATCTGCTCCGGCATTTTGGATTCCCGGTTAGAGGATGTGGTGGCGGCTTTGGAAAAGGCCGGCTTATGCCTCACCCAAACAAAAGCGAAAGAAGATTGGCGCTGCCTCAGCGCGAAAAGGAGATACCTATGAACATTCCCTACCGCACCCAGCGGATAATGATGCGCGCCTTGGTGGCGACGCTGATCGTGGCACTCGTTTTGGCGGTGCTGCTGGCCTGCTGGCTGATCTGGGTGCAGAGATTTTTGATCTACACCGCCGACGGCGAGGTGAAGCTGGACTTCAGCCTGCCACCTCTGAACGGCGGCGTCTTGGCGCAAAAGCCGGATGAGCCGGATGTTCCCGTCTACTTTGACAAGGACGGCGAACAGATGCAAACTTCCGCCGAGCTGACCCAGATGCTGGGCTATTATGTGGACACCGAGGCCCTGAAGGACATAGATGCCGTCAAGACACAGATTGCTCTTTTGGAGCCCGGCACCGCTGTGATGCTGGATGTAAAGGGCATTTCCGGCGACTTTTACTACTCCTCCGCCGTGGGCGAGCGGCGTAACAGCAAGATCGACCCGGCCCAAATGGACGAGCTGATCAAATTTATCGACCGGGCAGGTATGTATATGATCGCCCGGTTCCCGGCGCTGCGTGACTACATTTACGGTCTGAACCATGTGCCGGACGGCGTTCACCACACCTCCGGCCGCTACCTGTATCAGGACGACAAGGGCTGCTATTGGCTGCATCCCAGCAGCAACGGCACGCTGACCTTCCTCATTCAGATCATCACGGAGCTGAAGGGTCTTGGCTTTGACGAGGTGGTGCTCTGCGACTTCCAGTTCCCCGACACCAAGGACACCAATGTGACCGGCGATAAGGCCCAAATGCTCACCAAGGCGGCAAATACGCTGGTAAGCACCTGCACCACGGACAAATTTGCCCTGTCCTTTGTAAAGACCACGGACTTTACCCTGCCTTCCGGTCGGGTGAGAATGTATATGGAGGGCTTGGATGCGGTGCAGGCTATGAGCGCGGCGGCCTCCAGCGGCATTGAAAACACCGCGGTGAATCTGGTGTTCATCACCGACCTGTACGACACCCGTTTTGATGTGTACAGCGTCCTGCGTCCCCTCTCCGGCGCCCACTAAATTGAGAATTAAGACACAATAAAACCCTCCGCGGGACAATTCCCGTGGAGGGTTTTTCTATTAAAGACATTAAAAACGGTTGTCGTCGGGGAAATGCTCCATAATTTCTTCCACAGAGCATTGCAAAATGTTGCAAAGCTTGTCGATGGTGTTCACTTCCACATTCAGATTCTTTCGCAAACGGTTCAATTGGGAGCGGTTTACATTGTAATGGGTATAAAGGTCGTACTGCGTAATGCCACGATTTTTCATAGTCTGCCAAAGACGATCGTACTTTATCATCCCAATATCCCCCCTATACTTGCTTTTTTCTTATTATTGCCGTAAAATTACGAAAGGAATAGTGTTCGTATAGCGACACTACGAAAGGGGTCAGGATATGGAGCTTTGGGAACAAGTATATGAATCAATGGCTTGCCACGTGATGGAATCTGCAAGGCTGTCCGGAGTAGAGGATGCGTTTGCCGGCGATTCGTTTTGCATGCAGCAATATGGGCGGATGCGAGAGGCCTATGATCGCCTTTGTGACCGGCTGGGCGTAGTGGACGAGGATGAGGATGTGGAGTGCATACTTTGCTGTATGGAGCAGATCGAACGGGAACTGTGCAAGCGGATGTTTCACTATGGCCAGCGGTTTCGTGAGGAGCAGTAACCAAGAAAGAGCAAGTGTTTTCCCTGCCGGGGGCGGTACTTTCTTGCTCCGCCAAGAAAGTACCCAAAGAATGCGGCATAGGGGAGGGTTTGAGTTGATTGCTCCCGCAATCAAAGCCACCTCCCCTATGTACCCCTCCAGGCGCGCATCGCCGGAAGGGGGCGCAATGTTGAAGACAAGAAAAGGTTACGCTTCATCCTTCAAGGGG
>JAZLCU010000066.1:0-16559 GCA_045614325.1 Faecousia sp.
GGATGCTATGAGCCAGTATTGATTTTCTCGGTCTCCTCGATCACACGGAAGGACGCAAAAATCTCCTGCCATGTGGGTTGGACTTTCCCGGCTTTGGCTTCATCGGCCATAGCGGTCAGTACATAATGGTAAGCACCGTCATCCAAGATGCAGGCTCTTCCCACTTGGATGCCGCTTTCACCGTTTGACGCCCAAACAAACTGGTAGCGTTTGGCATCAGCCTGCTTTGTTTGGATAATTTGCAGGTTTTCCATATCCATTCCCGTGGCTGTCTGTATGGTGCGCTTTAAGTCACCGGCTTCTAAAGTCTGCACCATCACCGTGTAATCGTCGCACAGATGGAGTTTCCCTGCGCTTTCATCCTGCAGTGTGGGTGTGGACAGCTCCGGCGGCAGATCCACAAGCATCTGCTGCATCGTGGCCACTACAGGCGCATCCTGTATATCGCCGACGGTCTCAAGTGATGTTGCCTTGCTGCAGCCTGCCAGCAGCAGTACCGCTAAAAGTAAAGTCCAAAGCTTTTTCATATTGACCCCTCCAGAAAGGAATTTTAAACTATGCTGATCTACCTGTTAGCAGTAAATGCCGTGGGCTTTGCAGTTATGCTTTATGATAAATATTTGGCAAAGAATAATCTTTGGCGGATCCCGGAGACTACGCTCTTTGGCATCGCAGCCATCGGCGGCAGCATTGGCTGCCTTTGCGGTATGTATATCGCCCGGCATAAGACGAAGCATTTATCTTTTACGCTGGGTATTCCTGCGATTTTAGTGGCGCAGGTGGCTGTGTATATCTTTTTGCGATAACAAAACGGCACAGAAGGAAGTTCTTCTGTGCCGTTCATTTTTATTTCACGGGGTGCGCGGCGATAAAATCGTCCATCAGCTTGGCTGCGGTGGCCACCATTCGTACGCAAGGACGGGTGGCATAGTATTCTTCCGTTCTGGGGAAGGGGTTGGGATCGGTGGGAGGATTTTTTAATATCTCCCGGCAGATGATGCTGCCGTTTTGCTCCTGAAATGCCTTAGCCAATTCCTGCACCTGCTCGTAGGTCTTCATTTTGGATTCATCGTTTGTGGATTCGTCATAGCCGTACAGGCAGCCCAGCACAAACAGCATACCGCTGACCGCGCCGCAGACCTCACGAAGTCTGCCCATACCGCCGCCGAAGGGAGAGATCATCTTGGCGGTGGTTTTTTCATCCAGGCCGGTCACATCGCAAAAGGCCACCGCCACAGCTTGGGCGCAGTTATAGCCATCATAAAACATCTTGGATGCTTTTTCTACATGGTTCATTTTGTAATCTCCTTACAAATTTTCAATCAGTTTTTCCGCGCAGACCATACCGTCGATGGCCGCTGACATAATGCCGCCGGCATAGCCTGCTCCCTCACCTGCCGGATACAATCCTTGCAAGCCTACGGACTGGCCGCTTTCATTCCGGACGATTCGCACAGGAGAAGAACTTCTCGTTTCCGGGGCGGTCAGCACGCAATCGTTGCCTGCGAAGCCTTTCAGGTTTCCGTCCAGCATAGGCAGCGCAGTTTTCAGGGCTTCGGTGATTTTCTCGGGAAGCACATCGTGCAGGTCGCACCACTTCACACCGGGCTGATAGGTCGGCTGCACAGAGCCGGCACTTTCAGAGGGACGGCCAGCCAAAAAGTCGCCTACCTGCTGAGCAGGTGCAGCATAAGTATTGCCACCAACTGCATAGGCCTTTTGCTCGATATCCCGTTGCCAGTACATACCGGCCAAGGGGTCATCAGAGGGAAAGTCCTTGGGGTTCAGCGTTACCAAAAGGGCTGCGTTGGCATTCTCCCCTTCCCGGTCGGCATAGCTCATACCGTTGGTGACCACGCCGCCCTCTTCCGAGGCCGCCGCCACCACGAAGCCGCCGGGACACATACAGAAGGTGTACACCGTTTCATTATCCAAATGCTTAACCAGTTTATAGTCCGCCGGGGGTAAAACCGGGTTATATGCGCCATACTGAGCTTCATCGATTAACTGCTGGGGATGCTCGATCCGCACGCCCATAGCAAAGGGTTTTGCTTCCAAGGGAATGTTTTGTTTTTGCAGGGTTTCAAAGGTATCTCTTGCGCTATGGCCGATGGCAAAGACCACCTGCTCACAGGGGATTTCCTCGCTTCCGTTGATCTCAAGGCCGGTGAGCTTTCCGTTTTCCTGCAGGATTTTTGTGACCTGCGCGCAAAAACGCACCTCACCGCCCAAGGAAATAATTCTCTGGCGGAGGTTTTGCACCACGGTTAGCAGCACATCGGTTCCCACATGGGGTTTGGCATCAAAGAGGATGTCCTCCCGGGCGCCGGCTTTCACGAATTGCTCCAGAATCCAGCCGATGCGGGGGTTATTGACGCCGGTATTCAGTTTTCCGTCGGAGAAGGTTCCGGCGCCACCTTCACCGAACTGCACATTGCTTTTGGGGTCTAATTCGCCGGTTTGCCAGAATTTCTGCACCTTTTCGTGACGGGTGATGGCATCTTCGCCCCGTTCCAA
Source organism: Faecousia sp. (assembly GCA_045614325.1). GTDB lineage: Bacteria > Bacillota > Clostridia > Oscillospirales > Oscillospiraceae > Faecousia. The sequence continues at coordinate 2,518 of JAZLCU010000066.1, forward strand.
AACCAAGGGGCGCAGGCCGGCTAACGCCAGCACCAAGGCCGCAAACATACCTGCCGGGCCAAAGCCAACCACAACCGGACGGTTCTCCGTCACCTTGGCGGTTTTGGGCGGCTTATAATACTTATCGTTTACAAGGCTTGCCCGTTTGCAGCCGGATTGTTTGAGTATCTTATTTTCATTTCCATCCACCGCAACATCTACCGTGTACACGATCCGCACATTGGGCTTTTTCCGGGCATCGATGGACCGTCGGTTAATGGAAAGCTTGCGAATCTTGGACGCGGAAATACGCAGCGCCTGGGCCGCCTCAAAGGACAGCTGCGCCACCGTATGCTCCGGCGGAAGGGAGATTTCTCGAATTCGGATCATTTGGTTTCCTTTCCTGCGTGGCTTCCTGCTGCACGGCCGGAACTCCAAGCCCATTGCAAATTATAGCCGCCGCAATCGCCGTCAACATCTAACACCTCGCCACAGGCATACAGGCCGGGAATCAAACGGCTTTCCATGGTCTCCGGGTCAAAATCCTCTGTGCGGACACCGCCGGCGGTCACCTGAGCGCTATCCATACCAAGGGGTTCTGTGAGCGCAATTTCCAAGGCTTTGACCGCTTGGCAGACAGCCTGTGCCTCCATATTGCTCAGCTCCTTGGCAAAATTCTTGCCCTTCACGCCGGCGGTCTTTGTCAGCACCCGACCAAGGCGGTTATGGAGAATGCCGGTGAGCAGATCTTCCATAGGCAGATTGGTCGCTCTGCGTTTTTCAATTTCTTCTGCCAGTTGTTCCTCTGTCCAGTCGGGCAGAAAGTCCAGCCTGGCCGTCCATTCACCGCCTCCGTAGCAGACATCACGGGAAATTTCAAACACAACAGGGCCGGAAATGCCCATTTCTGTCAGCTGCAGTTCGCCGGTGCTTTGGTTAAACAGCGAACCGTCTTTGTATATCTCTACGCAGCAATTGGCGCGGACGCCCTTTAATGCGGCAATTCCGCACCAAGCAGTTTTGATCTGCACCAAAGACGGACGGAGTTTGGTAGATTTGTGTCCCAATTTGGCCAGCAGCTTATAGCCGGACATCGTGCCGCCCAGCTTAGAGCCTGCCAAGCCGCCGCAGCACAAGATCAGCTTGTCGCAGGACACGGTCGCGTCCTGTCCGACAACCAAGAAGCCGCTGTCGGCTTTCTGAATTTTCTCTACATCAAAACCCAGCTTCAGGGTAATATTCGGTTTTTCCAAATTAAGGCGAAGCACATCCACAACGGAGTTGGCCTGATCGGAATAGGGATAAACCTTTCCGCTGTCCTCTGTGACCGTGTAAAGCCCAAGACTACGGAACCAGTTTAAGGTTGCCTCCGGGTCAAAAGCAGCAATTGCAGGCAGCACAAAATCCGGGTGCTCTCCGTGGTAGCCCCCGTTTGCTGCGTATATATTGGTCAAGTTGCAGCGACCATTGCCGGTGGCCTGCAGCTTACGGCCCACACGGGCCTGCCGTTCAAACAAAATCACATTGACATCGGGATTCTCCGCAGCGGCCAGAGCCGCCGCCATGCCGGATGCACCGGCACCGATAATGCCAACAACCATATGCTTCACCTGCTTTCTCCCCTATTATAATGGAGATTTCTTCTATAAACAAGGAAAACTTTCTTGCATTGCCAAAAAGCTGTGGTATAATACCTGTAACGACTGTTGAAAACGAGGTATTATTATGGATATGAATGCAGTAATCGCACGGATCAACGAACTGGCCGCCAAGGCTAAGACCGAAGAAGGCCTCACCCCAGAGGAGCTGGCTGAACGGGATAAGCTCCGCCGGATCTATATTGATTCCGTAAAGGCAAGCCTGACAGGCCAGCTGGATAACACCTACATTGTCCGTCCTGACGGCACAAAGACGAAGCTGGAAAAGAAGGGCTCGTAATTACAAGAAACAAAAAAAAGGAGGTGCGATCGCACCTCCGTTTTTTATTCTCATTAGAGCAGGCACAGAGCCAATGTCAGAGCAACCCAAACCAGTGCAATCCACTTGGTAGCGGAGGCCAGCAGCTTGTCCAGACCACCATTCTTGCTCTTGTTCATATAAGAATCGCTGTTACCGGAAATGGCGCCGGACAGGCCGGAAGACTTGCCGGACTGGAACAGAACCACAACAACCAGCAGAACGCTGGCAATCACTTCCAGAACAGTAATCACGATCTTAAGAATTTCCATTTTGCAACCTCCCTCCGCATACCGCTTTACTCGGATCGCGGGTTGTACATTTTAAAGCCAAGTTAGTATAGCACACAAAAATCGGAAATGCAAGTATTTTTCCCAACTTTTTACTTGGTGACCCAATTTCCTGTGGCTAAGCAGTTCAAATATGCGTTAATGAACGGATCCAAAGCGCCGTCCATAACGCCGTTTACGTTGGATGTTTCGCAGCCGGTACGGGTGTCCTTAACCAAGGTGTAGGGCATAAAGACATAGTTACGGATCTGGCTGCCCCATTCGATCTTCTTCTGGACGCCCTTGATGTCAGAGATCTTTTCCAGATGCTCGCGCTCACGGATCTCAACCAGCTTGCTTCGCAGCATTCTCAAACAGGTCTCCTTGTTCTGAAACTGGCTACGCTCGGTCTGGCAGGATACAACAATGCCGGACTTGTGGATCAGACGAACGGCGGAGCTGGTCTTGTTGATGTGCTGGCCGCCTGCGCCGGAGGAACGGAATACCTGCATTTCGTAGTCTTCCGGTTTGATCTCAAAATCTTCGCTGTCGTCCTCGATCTCAGGGATCACTTCAATCGCGGAGAAGGAGGTCTGCCGACGGGCATTGGCATCAAAAGGAGAAACACGGACCAAACGGTGAACACCGTTTTCGCCCTTTAAGAAGCCGTAAGCATTTTCACCCTCAATGACGATATCTGCAGACTTAAGGCCTGCTTCTTCACCCTCCTGGTAATCCATAATTTTATAGGTGAAGCCGTGGCGCTCTGCCCAACGGGTATACATTCTGTAGAGCATCTGGCACCAGTCCTGTGCCTCGGTGCCGCCTGCGCCGGCCTGAAAGCTGACAAGGGCATTGTTGCGATCATAGTTACCGGTCAGAAGTGTCTGCAGACGGCAGGTCTCCATATCATCGGCAAGCTTTGCAAAGCCGTCCTGCAGCTCCGGCAGCATAGAATCGTCATCCTCTTCCGCTGCCATTTCGCAGATGGTCATCAAATCGTCCCACAGGGCGTTCATCTGCTTATAGCGCTCCAGCTTGCTCTCGCAGCTTTTTGCCTTCATTACGATCTGCTGGCTTTTTTCGGGATTATCCCAAAAACCGGGAGCCTCCTGCATTGCGTGCAGACGCTCCAATTCATTACGCAGACCCTCGATATTCAAAGACTCCGCCAAGCCCTCCAAGGCCGGCTTGATTTCATTCAATTTTTGCTTGTAGCTATCGAATGCAATGTTCATCGGTTCTTTGCCCTCGTTTCCTTCAGTTTGGACATTTCGGTTTATTATATCCTATTTCCGCTTTTCTGTAAAGTATAAAAATAAAAAACCGGGCATTTATCCCGGTTTTCGTCATCTTTCGCTGGGTCCGCCCTCCGCGTCGCAATAGATCCAATCGTCTATGTCGGCATATTGGCCATTCGTCTCACACATATTCTTCCTCCTTTCTGCAACAAGAATTCAGTATACAGTCTATCATCTGCTGTTTCTGTTGAAACCTGCAGGCAAAGCAAAATTTTGTTTTCAGTTGACACCGCTCCGTTTTTTCGGTACAATACTCCAGTATATGCGCCAGTAGCTCAGTTGGATAGAGCGTCCGCCTCCTAAGCGGAAGGTCGGGGGTTCGAATCCCTTTTGGCGTGCCAAACAAAAAGGTCACCCGTTTGGGGTGGCCTTTTTGTTTCTAAGGCGAAAGGGATTCGAACATTTTAAATGCAACGCGGACGAACGTTTCCGGCTGCGTCTGGACGCAGCCGAACCTTAATCTGTGCAAAGCACAGATGCAAACGAATCCCTTTTGGCGTGCCAAATGCCGTGATTTATTCGTAAATCACGGCATTTTTTATGGGCTGTATGTCATTTTGCTTTTTGCCGGCAAGAAAATTATATCTTGCCGGCAAACAATCATTTGGTCATTTTTTCCTGCTTGACCTTGTGGTCAATGATATGACGGGATGCAAGCTCCTTGTGGATATCCTCCACGCTGATGCCCATTTGTACCATCAGAACCATTGCGTGATAAGCAAGGTCTGCCAATTCGTAGATGGTCTCCTTCTTGTCATCGGCCTTGCTGGCGATGATGACCTCGGTACATTCCTCGCCCACCTTCTTTAGGATCTTATCGATGCCCTTTTCGAACAGATAGGTGGTGTAAGAGCCTTCGGGGCGCTGTTCGTTTCGACCTACCAGCATATCGTAGAGACCCTGCAGGCTGAACTCTTTCCGCTCGTCGCTTTCCCAGATGGTATCGTTGAAGCAGGAATCGGCGCCGGTGTGGCAGGCAGGGCCGTCTTTTTCCACCATCACCACCAGTGCATCGCCATCACAGTCTGCGGTGATGGAAACAATGTGCTGATAGTTTCCGCTGGTCTCGCCCTTGAGCCACAGCTCCTGACGGGAACGGCTAAAGAAGCAAGTCAGACCCTTTTCCATAGAGATACGCAAGCTCTCCCGGTTCATATAAGCAACGGTCAGCACCTTCTTGGTGATGGCATCTACCACCACGGCAGGGATCAGGCCGTTTTCGTCAAATTTCAGTGCGTCGATAGAAAGCATATTATAACCTCACAATAATATTGTTTTGTTGCAATTCCCGTTTTAGGTCAGGAATCTGAATGTGTCCAAAGTGGAAAACCGATGCCGCCAAGGCTGCATCAATGGTGGGAATGGCCCGGAACAGCTGGGTAAAATGCTCCACCGCGCCTGCACCGCCGGATGCGATGACCGGCACATTTACCGCCTCGCACACCGCCTGCAGCATCTCCACATCAAAGCCTTTTTTGACGCCGTCGGTATCGATGGAGTTGACTACCACCTCACCTGCCCCCAGCGCAACGCCCTTCTTCAGCCATGAAATGGCCTCCATGCCGGTGTCCTCTCTACCGCCCTTGGCAAAAACACGGAACTGGCCGTCTACCCGTTTAATATCTGCAGACAGAACAACGCATTGGCTGCCGTATTTCTGTGCTGCGTCATAAATCAGTTGGGGATTGCGGATAGCGCCGGAATTGACGCTGACCTTGTCGGCGCCGCATTTGAGTACCCGGTCAAAATCATCTACCGTATTGATGCCGCCGCCTACAGTCAAGGGAATAAAGATTTGAGAGGCTACCTGACGCAGCACATCCGTAAACAGTTGGCGACCCTCAAAGGATGCAGTGATGTCATAAAATACCAGTTCGTCAGCGCCGTTGTCGGAATAGAATCTTGCCAGTTCAATTGGCGATGACACATCCGCAAGGCCTTGGAAATTCGTTCCCTTTACCACCCGGCCATTTTTGATGTCCAGGCAGGGAATAATGCGTTTTGTGATCATTTTGCTGCCTCCAATGCTTCTTTCAGGTCGATGGCGCCGGTGTAGTAGGCTTTGCCGATGATCGCGCCGTACAGGTCCATCTCACGCAGGCGGTATACATCCTCCATAGAGGAAACGCCGCCGGATGCAGTAATATCCAGACGAAACTTCTCGGATAGGCTCTTATAGAGCGCCAGATTGGTGCCTTTCATAGCACCGTCTTTGGAAATATCGGTACAGATGATGTTTTTTACGCCGATGTCTTCCATTTTGCGCAGAAAATCCTCCAGGGTGATTGCAGCGGTTTCCAGCCAGCCCTTAATGGCGATGCAGCCATCTTTTACATCTGCGCCCACGGCAATTTTGTCGCCATGCTTTGCAACCGCAGCGCGCAGGAATGCTTCGTCGTTGACAGCCGCTGTTCCTAAGATCACACGGGACACACCGGCGCTTAAATACCGCTCAACGGTTTGCATATCCCGGATGCCACCGCCAATCTCCACGAACAAGGAGGTATCCTTTGCTACCTGCTCCACAATTGCGAGGTTCGGTGTTGTTCCGTCCTTTGCGCCCTCCAAGTCCACCATATGGATGTGGGTGCAGCCGCAATTTTCAAAATCACGGGCGATTTCAATGGGGTTATCGCTGTAAACGGTCATGTTGGCATAGTCGCCCTTATACAGGCGCACAGCCTTCTTTTCAAATAGATCGATTGCCGGAAAGAGAATCATAGCGCGCCCTCCCCGTCACAAAATGCTTGCAGAATCTTAAGACCCACTTCTCCGCTTTTCTCCGGGTGGAACTGGCAGCCCATCACATTGCCCTGCTGCACCGCGGCGGTGAGTTCCTTGCCGTATTCGGCTGTGGCTACCACGCTGTCTGCACAATCGGTTGCGTAGAAGGAATGGACGAAATAGACGCAATCGTTTTCCTTTATGTAGCGGAAGAGCTTGCTTTCCTTTGCAAAATGCAAGGCATTCCAACCGATGTGGGGAATTTTTAATTCGGCAGGAATGGTTCCCTCCATAGGCACGACACTACCCTTGAGCAAGCCCAAGCCCTGATGAGAGCCAAACTCATAGCTCTTCTCAAACAGCAGCTGCATACCAAGGCAAATGCCCATAATTTCCTTACCCTTTGCTACCTGCTCCCGGATCAAAGCATCCAAGCCGGATTCGCGCAATTTCTGCGCCGCATCCGCAAAGGCACCCACGCCGGGCAATATTAACTTGTCAGCTTTGTTGATCACTTCCGGGTCGGAGGTGACCACCGCTTGCGCGCCGATTTTCTCCAAAGAGGAACACAGAGAAAATAGGTTGCCAACGCCATAATCAATTACTGCAATCATGCCAAGATCCCCTTTGTGGAAGGTACTTCATCTGCAAAAGCGCTGTCGATGGCCACAGCCGTTTTCAGGCTACGGGCAACAGACTTGAATGCGCCCTCAATGATATGGTGAGAATTCACACCGGCCAACTGCTGGATGTGGAGTGTGACGGCCGCATCTCTTGCAAAGGCAATCCAAAACTCCTGACACAGCTCGGTATCAAAATCGCCCACCTTGGGGGTAGGAATGTTTAAAATGGGGTAGAAACCGCCGCGGCCGGAAATGTCCACAGCAGACAAAATCACAGTTTCGTCCATAGGCAGGATCATACTGCCGTAGCGGATAATGCCCTTTTTGTCGCCGAGGGCTTCGTAAAAAGCCTTACCCAAGCAAATACCGATGTCCTCAACGGTGTGGTGGTAGTCAACATAGGTATCGCCCACGCAACGAACCGTCAGATCAAAGCGGCCGTGCTTGGCAAAAAGGGTCAGCATATGATCCAAAAAACCGCAGCCGGTCTGAATATCGCTCTGGCCCTTGCCGTCAAGGCAAATGGTCAGGGAAATGTCTGTTTCTGCTGTTTTACGAACAATGCTTGCTGTTCTCATAACAGTTCCTCCAATACTTCTTTCAGTTTCTCCATAAAGGTTTCCATTTGTGCCCGGCTACCCACAGTGATACGGTTATATCTCTGCAGACGAGGGGTGTCGAAGTGGCGAACCAATACGCCCTTTGCCTTCAGCCGCAGGTAAATTTCCTTGCCGTCTGCTTTGGGATGGGCGGCAAAGAGGAAGTTTGCCTTGGAATCGGTCATGGTAAAACCGATGGCTTTCAGTTGAGCCGCTGTCCATTCCCGGACTTCCATAATGGTGCGGCAATTTGCCCGGACATAGTCCTCGTCCAACAGAGTGCCTACGCCTGCGGCCATAGTCATACGGTTGACATTATAGGGGTTGGTGGAATACTTGATGGTGTTCAGGTCGGCGATCAGCGCCTTAGAGCCGATACCGAAGCCCAATCTGCCGCCTGCCAAGGAACGGGACTTGGAGAAGGTGCCGGTTACCAGCAGATTCTCGTACTTACGGGTCAGGGGGATCACACTCTGACCGCCAAAATCCACATAAGCCTCGTCGATGACCACCACATTGTTGGGGTTGCTCTTCACGATCTGCTCGATTTGCTCCGTGCTCAGCACAATGCCGGTGGGCGCATTGGGGTTTGCGATGACGATGGTTTTGTGAATGCCACAGTAATCCTCCGGGCAAATAGAAAAGTCCTCTGCAAGGGGGATCTGCTCATAGGGAATGCCGTTCAGGGCAGCAAACACCTTGTAGAAGCCATAGGAAATGTCAGGAAACACTACCGGGTGACTATCATCGCAATAGGCCATAAAGGCGAAATTCAGAATCTCATCCGAGCCGTTGGTGAAGAGAATTTCATTCTCTTCCACGCCAAAAATATCTGCGGCCTTCTTTACAAGATCCCGACATTCCGGGTCGGAGTAAAGCTGCAGATTCTCAGCGGCCTCGGCTGCCATTTTCAGTGCATTGGGTGACGGAGGAAACGGCGATTCGTTTGTATTGAGTTTTACATATTGGGTATCTTTTGGCTGTTCTCCCGGTGTGTAGGGAGTTAAATTTGCGAATTTTTCGCTGAAGAAACGGCTCACTTTATTTGTCCTCCATACGGATTAATGCGCTTTTCGCGTGGGCGGTCAGGCCCTCCTGGGTTGCAAAATAGGCTACATCTTCTGCCACATTTGCCAGCGCTTCTGCCGTGTAATATGTATATTGCGTCTTCTTGATAAAATCGTCCACAGACAAGGGACTGGAGAACCGAGCCGTGCCACTGGTGGGCAAGGTGTGGTTCGGGCCTGCAAAATAGTCGCCCAAGGCCTCGGGGCAATTTCTGCCCATAAAGACAGAACCTGCGTGACGGATACGATCCAGATAATCAAAGGGATTATCCACCAGCAGTTCCAAATGCTCGGGGGCGATCTCATTGGCGGTATCGATAGCCTGATCCAAGGAATCCACCACGATGATCTTGCCGTTGTTATCGATGGAGGCTCTGGCGATTTCCGAACGGGACAGCATAGGAATCTGCTGCTCCAGCTCTGCCTGCACAGCAAGAGCCAAGTCCATAGAATCTGTGACCAGTACAGCGCTTGCCAATTTATCGTGCTCAGCCTGAGACAGTAAATCGGCTGCTGCGTGACGAGGGTTGGTTGCGCCATCAGCCACAATCATAATCTCGCTGGGGCCGGCGATCATATCGATGGAAACTGCGCCGAACACCTGCTTTTTCGCCTCAGCCACGAATGCGTTGCCGGGACCCACGATCTTATCCACCTTGGGCACGCTTTCTGTGCCGTAGGCCAACGCAGCAATGGCTTGCGCGCCACCCAGCTTGTAGATTTTATCGATGCCTGCAATGCTGGCTGCTGCCAAAATAACAGGATTGATTTTGCCGTCAGCAGAGGGCGGTGTCACCATGACCACTTCCCGACAGCCGGCGATTTTTGCAGGGATGGAGTCCATCAGCACCGTAGAAGGATAAGCTGCTGTGCCGCCCGGGACATACAGACCGGCGCGGTCTACAGGGATGATTTTTTGACCCACAACGATGCCGTTTTTGTCGTTGATAATGAAACTGTTTCGCACCTGACGACGGTGAAAATCCCGGATGTTCTCTGCCGCCCGGCGCAGTATGTCCAAAAAGCGAGGCTCTACAAGACTTACCGCTTCGTCCATTTCTTCCTGCGTTACCAGTAAGCTGGTGAGCTTAGCCTTGTCAAATTTTTCGCAATACTCGTATAGAGCCTTGTCGCCGTTTTTGCGGACATTGGCAATAATATCGGCCACGATCTGCTCTACATTTACTGTATTTTCCACTCTGGCGAAGATTTCGTCGTTGCTCACTTCGCCAAACTTCAATATCTTAATCATTGGGATTCCTCCATAAGTGCGGAAATCTGCTGCATAAGCCGCTGAATCTTATCACTCTTAAATTGGTAGCTGACTTTGTTGGAGATCAGCCGGGCGCTGATGGGAACGATGGTCTCGATAACCTCCAGATCGTTCTCCTTCAGGGTGGTGCCGGTCTCCACAATATCCACGATTACATCGGAAAGTCCCAAAATGGGCGCGATTTCGATAGAACCGTTCAAGTGGATGATGTCGATATCCCGACCCTTGGACAAATAGTACTGCTGGGCAATGCCGGAGAATTTAGTAGCAACACGCAGGGTGCGATCGGTGTTATCCCGAAAGCCCTTCTTGGCGGCTACGGCCATACGGCATTTTCCAATATCCAGATCCAGAAGTTCGTAAACATCCGGCTTATACTCCAGCAGAATATCCTTGCCGGCTACGCCGATATCCGCAGCGCCGCGCTCTACATAGATTGCCACATCGGAGGGCTTTACCCAGAAGTAGCGGACGCCCACTTCCTCGTTTTCAAAAATCAGCTTGCGGCTGTTTTCTTTGATGGAGGGACAAGGGAATCCGGCCTTCTCAAAAATGGCATAGACCTTTTCACCCAGTCTACCCTTGGGCAGAGCAATGTTCAGGGTCTTTTCGCAGGGTACAGAGGTTTCCTCCACCATATCCAGCATATCCAGATATACGGCAAAGCCGATGGCGCTGCTGCTGCGGCTCATTTTCTTCATCAGTTTATCGTACTGGCCGCCGGACAACACGGCACTGGGAACGCCTTCCACAAAGCCTTTGAAAACAATACCATTGTAGTAATTGATATCGCTGACCACGGAGAAGTCCACCTGAAGCATATCCCGGATTTCTTTTTCTTCTACTGCGCCGACCATCTGAGCCAAGGCTTCCAGCGAGGATACATCGCACAAACCTTTCAGGTCAGCAATCAAACCGGGAAGCACCTCCTGCGCAGGGCCGCAAGCCCGAATCAGGGCGGTAAGCATGGTCAGCACCTGTTCGGGAAGCTCCAGCTTCTTCAAGCCGTCTTCGTTTTTCTCTGCCACGCAGGTCAGCAGTTCGTCGGTTTTGTCTAAACCGGCCAGCACTTGCGTCAACAAGTCCAAATTGGTGATATTCAAAACACAATTCTGAGAAATGCTTTGCAGACTTTTCGCAGCGAGAATCAACACCTGCAAAATATCCCCATTGCCCACATCACCGATGCACTCCAGGCCAACCTGCATAATTTCCTTATAGCTTTGGTTGCCCTTGGAAATGCGGTAGACATTTTCGTTATAGAACAGCTTGTGCAGTTCACCGTCACGGCTGCTCATATTCTTGATAATAGAAAGGGTGACATCCGGCTTCAGCGCCATCAGCTTGCCGTTGGTGTCAGTAAAGGTGATTACGCTGTCAGAAATCAAAAAATCCTTGTTTTTCGCATAAAGGTCATATTCTTCGAACTTACTCATTTTGTACTGGGCATAGCCATAGCTGCGGTAAAGCGCACGCAAGCCGAAAATTACTTTTTCCTGAAAACTAAGAGACAGATCCATTACATTTCCTCCGCTGCCGAAAGTTGTTCGATCACTTTTTGATAGCCGCCTGCGCCGTAATTCAGGCACTTACTCACGCGGCCGATGGTGGCGCTGCTGACTTCCACCTGCTCAGCAATTTTTTGATAGCTGATACCCTTGGAAAGCAAAATGGCGGTATCCAACCGCTGGGACATATCTTGAATCTCCTTAATGGTGCAAAGATCCTCAAAATATGCGTAACAATCTTCTATCGTTTGTAAACTCAGAATGGATTTGAATAATCTATCTACGGATTCACAATGAAGCTTATGCATAGTTAGCACCTCGTTTTTAAGAGTACTTCACTATACTACCACTTTAACGCGCTAAAGTCAATATCCATTTTGAAGATTTTTAGGGGTAGCTGAATATCGGCAAAACCGTCTCATTCGCGCCAAAAAGCCGCAGGCAAACGCCTGCGGCTTTCGTTTTAATCAAAGAAGGATTTTACATCCGCGCACAAAGCGGAAATATTGGATAATTGCTCAGGCTTAACAAGCGCTGCGCCCATTTGCGCCAGTTCGGTAGCTGCGGCGCTTCCGTCATCAAAGCAGAACACAGGACTCCAGAGCTTTTGCAGGTTCTTTGTTGTTCCACTCCAAGTGCCGCCCTCCCCCAAGCTCGATTGGGCCACAAAGGTTCGGCTGGCCAGCGCGTGGATCACCCGATTGCGGCTTAGAGCGCGCATTGCGGAAAAGGACAGATCGAACCCCTCCTCAGAAAGGTACAGGACATTTTTCTGTCCGGGGCAATTGCACAGTTCGTCGGCTACGACGCTGATCACATTGCCGCCGTTTTCCAAACAAGCTTGCTGGGCCACGCGGTCTGCACCTCGGGCATTACCGGAGACCAAGGTAAATCCTTGACGAGCGGCTTCAACGCCCACCTGTTCTGCAAATTTTTCATTCGCCTCAGCCAGCTCGCGGCTGCCTACCAATGCGATTTTTTCCGTTTCCAGCAAAGCCACATCGCCCTTCGCCCACAGGCAACCGGGGGCATCCAGACCAAGGCGCCGATGGACGGCTTCGGGGTACTGCTCACTAATACGGCTTATGGGACAGCAATCCTGTTTTTTACCCCGGGACAGGTATTTGTCCAATATAAAGCCGTCATTCAGTAAATCAACGATCCTGTCTGCCATAGAACGATCGTATCCGAGGGCAATTATATCTTCTGCGGTCAACTCCCGGGCTTCTGTAGGTCTTTCCGCGGCCTGCATACGCTTGGCAAGGCTTCTGAACTGGGCAACGCTCAAGGGCCTACGCTCAGGGTCTCCCAACTGACAGGTCAGCAGCAGGAAGCCCTGCTCCTTGGCGTTCATCGAAAACGCTTCTTTACCACAGGCGCCGCCACGACCTGTTCGGTCAGGCTGCCGTCGGCTCCCAGAAGCATGGGACGGATGGTATACTGAGAGAATTTGGCAATTTCATCCAGCTTTGCCTTCTCCAAAAGGTTACTGACCAAAGACCACGCCACACCCTTACGCTTGGCACGGCCGGTTCTGCCGATGCGGTGGACATAGTACTCGTTCTCTTCGGGAACGTCGTAGTTGATAACGCAATCCACATCGTCCACATCGATGCCACGGGAGGCAACATCTGTAGCGATTAGGATGGAGAGCTTGCCGTCGCGGTATTTTTGCATGGTCTTTTCCCGTTGGCTCTGGCGAATATCACCGTGGATGCAATCGCAATCTGCGCCGGCCCGGCTGAACTCATCGCTTAAGCGCTGGCACATATGCTTTGTATTGCAGAAAATCATCACACGCTCATAGCCTTGGGTGCGGATCAGGCGCAGGGCAACCTCCGCCTTCTCGAAGGGCGTTGCGGAAATGGAATACTGATCGATATCTGGACGGTCTTCGGACTTGGGCTCGACGGTGATCTCCACCTCGTCGTGCTGGTACATCCAAGAAACAGTCATAACCTCCTGAGAGATAGTTGCAGAAAACAGGCCCAAATTCTTGCGGTTTTTCACTTTCTCAATAATCCGGGTCACAACCTTGAAAAAGCCCATATCCAGCATCCGATCAGCCTCATCCAGCACAACAGTCTGGATCTTGTCAAAGCGGATATTCTTGCGGTTATAATGATCCATCAAACGGCCGGGTGTTGCCACCACGATCTGAGGATTTTTCTCCAGTTGCTTAGCCTGACCCACAATACCGGCGCCGCCATATAGCACAGCAACCCGAATGCCCTTAAAATATGTAAGCAATCCACGCAGCTCATCGCCGATCTGAATCGCCAGTTCCCGGGTCGGTGCCAAAATCAGACCCTGCACATCGCCACACTGAGCATCGATATGCTCGATCATCGGGATGCCGAAAGCAAAGGTCTTGCCGGTGCCGGTAGGTGCCTTGGCGATCACATCCTTCCACTGCATAAAGTGAGGAATGGCCTGCTGCTGGATCGTTGTAGGATAACCGTAACCCTTCTTTTCCAGAGCCTTCAGCATTTCTTCGGAAAGACCCAGGTCACGAAACGTCATTTCTTCCATAGTTTCTCGTCCTTTAGTTTCAAAATCCTTATCATTGTAACATCTTTTTTCAAAATATGCAACCGCCACTTAAAATAAACCTGCAGTTGATTTGTCCATACCGTTCAACAATATTTTGCTTGCAATTCAACTAAAGAAGGAATATACTAGTATCAGAACAAAAAAGGATGTGATCTTGTGCAGTTAGGCGAAAACCTGAAGAAATATCGCA
>JAZLCU010000067.1:0-18457 GCA_045614325.1 Faecousia sp.
CCCCCGCGCACCCGAGACCTTGTCTCGCCGTTTGCTCATTTTTCAGCCTTTTCGTGCTGGGTACCGAAATAGAACGATACCACCATCGACACGATGATCATCACATTGTCCGGTTGGATCCTGCCTTGCAGGGCCAGCACAGAGAACACCGCCACCACAACAAAGGTCACGATGGTCTTTACCTTGATCAGGCTTCCGATCTTTTCCAAAAGCTTTTGCATTTTATCCTCCTCTTTCCAGATCTGTCAACCGATGATTGATGACTTTGATCTGCTCCTCTACCACCGGCATCCGCCGGGCAAAGCCGTTGTGTTCCCGTACCTCCCGGGTCAGCTCGTCCAGTTTGGTGTCGGTGACTGCCTGAGATATCTTTATTGCGTTTTCGTTTTTCTTGGCTGTTGCCAGACAGGTGATCACGACACCTGTCAGAGAAAGTCCGCCTGTGATCAGCGCTGTCAAAACCGCCTCTGCCATATCCTTCACCCCATTCCCAACAGGCAACGCCATGTTTTTTGACCGGCAGTTATTTCACCGTCGGCTACGCAGCCGTGTTCTTTTTGGAATTTTTTCAGGGCCGTGTCGAATTTCCGGCCGGCAATGCCGTCGGCTTCTCCTACCTGCGTATACCCCAGCGCCTGCAGCCGTTTTTGCACCGCTTTGACCACCGGGTGCTTTCTGTTTCTCCACCGGGAAACCGTAGGCGTCTTTGACAGGGTTTCCGGGCCTGCAATGCCGTCAACCTTTGCGCCGACGGCCGCCTGCACATCGCTTACAAATTGCTTTAATGTATATCCCAAAAATCCGTCCCGATACACCTGGGCGTGGGAGTACCAAAAGGACTTTTTAGCCCTTGTGTCGATATGGACAAAATCATCATAATGGCCAATGCCCAAAACGCCGATGGACTCGGCATATCTTGCAATTTCCAGCGGATCAACCCCGTCAATGGCGAGGTCAGCCGCTGTGCCCGTCAGGTGTTTGGACGTTGACGAAGCGTTGGCAACATTTGCGTTATGGCCTGCGCAGCGGTAGCCGGAGAGAATATACACCGGTTTTTGAAACCGGTCGCGGATTTTCTGCAAGTATTCTACCAGTTTTTCGTCAATTTGGGTTTGACAGCAGCAATTTGCGCCTTTGCAGTCAAATTCCCTTGCCCGAAAATTAGCAGACACCTTTGTGCTGTCGCCCTTTTTATAAGTTTTTATCGCCATAATTCCTCCTTATTCCCACCAGCCATAAGCGTATACTGACAGTTCCAGAGACACATCGTCCGTGCCGCCGTAAAAGCGCACAAAGGTTGTTTGGTATTCCGTTTTGCTCAGCGGTCTTGTTGTAGCCGGCGTCACAACCGCACCGCCTGCATATTTGATTGACTGCACCACACAGGGCGCTTGCGCAAAAACACCGGAAGGCAACGAAATCCGTTTTGTGGCGTAGTACACATTGTTTTCGCCATCCCATACGCCTGACTGAAGGGCCGGTGTACCCCAACATTCTGACCGGCCGCTTGCCCACTTCCGGTAAAACCACACACCGCTTGTCCCCTGATCCACAATATGGTCGGCGATGGGGGTGTTGTTGATTTTCAGCGTGCCATTGATATTAAAGTCCGTTTCGCCCCAGTCGAAAACGGGGATTATGCGCACCTTATAGTTGGAAGATTGGGCCGTTTCCAGCTTGTCTGTCACCCGCGCCTGAAAGGTATGCGCCACCCGATAGTTGAGGCCTGTTAGATTGATTTGAGCGGTGTAACCGTTGTCGCCGATCACCGCCGGCATAGACTGCCATTCTCCGTAGCTGCTGTTGGCGGTTCGGTAGCGGTACTCCACCGTAATTTCATTGTTCGCCGCACCAAAAGAGCCGGTGAAACAACTGCCCCACAAATTGATCTGCATATTGCCGTCGGCATCCATCGGGCTTTCAGCGAAGTTGCAGGTGAGCTTCACATAAGGGATCACCGTTTTGCTCTGGGCAAGCTCCGTCACATAGCCGCGGCTGTCCGTGACCGCAAAGGAAAACCCACCGTTTTCCACGCCCTCGATGGTGACGGGGGTCGCGGTATATGTATTCGCATTGTGGCGTATGGTGTAGCCGGTGATATGGGCTCCGTATTTGGCCTCATACACCGCGCTGACCTGGGCGATGCTGTGATAGCGGACCAGAATGTTTTCATCGCCGGTTACGGCAAGCGTCGCCGGATTGATATCCGCTACGCTGGCTGTAAGGGAGGGCTTTGCAGCCGCTTCAGAGGCATAGGCGTAAAACTGGCTTTGGGATGTTCCCAGCGCCGTGTCACCCCGATAGCAGGTGCAATAAACCGTGCCGAGCGCTGCCGTTGTGCTGGGCATCTGAAGATAAAACGCAGTAGGGATCGTCCACGCAACCGACGCCTGCTCTGTTTTCGTGGCAATGGTTCCGCTGAGGCTGCCAAAGATATAGGTCAGCGTGTGGGTCATACCCGTTTCCGCCTTTTCGATGGTAATATTCACTGTGCTTCCGATCGTGCCGGACGGGCAGCGCACCTGCGACGCTCTGGGGATCGTCGTCAGAGTCCAAGTGCCGGACAGGGACATCGCCGGAGGACCATATTGGTTGCTTGCCTTAATGTTGGGTATGGATACGCTGTAAGGCATATCCAGTGCGCCGTCGGCGTTATGCGCCACCGTAATACGGCCTGAGGCGATGGTCTGGGTGGTGTGGTTATTTCGCAGGTCAAAATAGAAGCTGCGAATGGGGATCACTTGTCCGCCGATGGAAATGTCCCAGCTGTAGTAATAGTCGTAAAAGCGGTTGTTGTCCGTGTTGCTGATGGTAAACAGGTAGGAAACCTCAGATGTATTTGCCTGCGCGTCAGTGGATTCCTCCGTCAGCTTCAGGGCGATCACATAGCCGTTAGACCAGGACTGCCAGGCGTAGCTGCCTGTAGAAACTGTTTTTGTTTGTAATGCCATATTATCCTCCTATCCAAAAACAGCCTGTCCGGTCTGTTCCGTAATTTTCGAAGCGGCTTCTGCCACCCACCATCAGATAGGTGGATGCGTTCAGGTCCACCGCGTTGACTCCCTCGCTGTTGGCGGTAAGCACCGCGTTACTGTTTTTATAGACGGTCATACCGTCCTCGGTGATCTGGGTTTTGATCTCTCTGCCGCTTTTTCGCACCGTCAGGCCCGTTTCGTCAAAGGTGTAGCCGGCAGAGGTGATCACCCGATCGGTGCCATTTTCCACAATGCTCCGCACACGCAGAGAAATGCCCTCGGCGGTCTGCTCTGCCATCGACACCCGATTGATCACCTGCTCCAAGTCGGTTTCCTGAGAGGTCACCTTTGTTTTGATGCCCTCCACCGACAGCTCCAGCTTGGATAACTTTTCGTTTTGACTCCGGTTTTCCACCCGGAGACCCTCTGTGTCCAGCTGAAGCTCCAAAACGCGCCCTTGCAGCTCATCATATTGGGAGCTGTTGACCTCCACCACATTGTCCCGGAGGGCGCTGCCCGTAGCCTCCAGCGTCTGTCGTTGCCCCCGTTGGGTCTTGGACATAATATACACAGGAAAAGCCTTGCCATTGTAGTCGGTCACCTGCACGATGTCACCGGCCTGCACAGCCAGATTGGCAGGCATAACCAGCCTGCAAGGGGTGTATGTCACCGTTTTCAGAATTTCGTACAGGCGCTCTGCCACCGCTGTAAGCGCTTCAGGTGTGCCGGCAGCCAACAAATAGTTACCTGTGAGCACATAGGCATTGTGTCCGTCGCCGTAGCTTACGCCCACAGCCTTAGGGGTCAGCTTGATTTGCACCTTGTCGATGGGTGCCACCTGGTAATCCTCCCGTTGCAGAGAGTCTCTGTAGTAGAACCACTGTCCGCCGGGCGTGGCCGCAATATCCTTAGGCGTGTACCAAGCAAATTCCAGCCTTCCATCCGGAGTCGCTCTACAGAAGCGTCCGCAGGCCTGTCCCACCCATTGGATCAGCTTGCGGCCGGTGACCTTGCCCACAGTAAACTTTTCCACTTGCCAGTTTTCATTGGGAAGCGTGTCCTCTACAAGGGTCAGATTACAGGCAGTGCACACCATTTGGGCAAAGGTTTTCAGGGTGTAGGGCCACCCGTTCAGGCTCTCAAGCCATTGGGTCAAATCCCGGTCCAGCCGGCTGATGCGGTCGTAGGCAGTAATTTGGCAGCGGTTTTTGCTGGGTCTGGTGATTTTTTCCACCGTAAAAATACCAGCCAAGGTGCGTGCTCCGTTGCTGTCCACCTTGTACAGGGACACCTCCGCCCCGTGGGCAAGCTCAAAAGCTCCGTTGGGTGTAAAAAGCGTGGCCTCCAGCATAGCGGCGCAGGTCGACCCCAAGGTCAGTTCCGTTCCGCTGTTCACTCGTTGGGTCAGATTCACGCTTTGAATGGCATTTATCGTCCCTGGGCCGGAAAACAGCTCACTTCCGTCGGGAAGCACGATCAAATTTTTCAGCAACTGCGCCACCTCCTAACATTCTGTGATCTCAAATTTATAATCCCGGAATTTCCCGGCCGCCGCGTTGCTCCAAACGATGCGGTGGTTGCTTCGGTAGCATTTTGTGGTGACCTGTAAGCCGGTCCTTGCATCCGAACGGGTGAACAGGAATTCAGCCGTACCTGCAAACAGAGCTTCCATATAGGCATATTCCTCCGCGGTGATTTCCCCGTAGGAAAAGGTCCACCGGCCCACGCCCTGCCGGGCCAGGAACCGATGCATCACCGCGCTCTCATCCCGACCCGAATCGGAACTTTCCAGATCCTGCAACTGCAATTTCAGGTTGCTGTCCGGAACCACAATGGGCTGGCCATCGATCAAAAACAGATCCGTTGTCCCTCTCATAAGGCACCTCCGTTCACCACAGCCGTCTTCTGCTGATAGCGCTGGGCGGCCTGACCGATGAATTCATCGGTGCAGCATTCCTCCAGTGCCTTCTGCACGGCCGAAGCGACCAGTTTTTCGATTGTGGAGAGCGACATCTCCACATTGGTCATATTTTCCATAAAGTCCTCTCCTTTTGTTTAAGAGGAGGGCTTGCGCCCTCCCCTTTTTATGTTGCTTGATAGTTTTTCACAAAGTCCGCGACCAAGGTAATCGTGTACGCGGCAACGCCGACGGTTTTTGCTGAATGGCAAATCGACATCTGCAGTTAACCTGCAAATTGCCCAGCAGGTTGGCCCACCCCTCGGTAAATGTCCAGATAGATGGATGCCTTGTCAAACAGTTCCCGTTTCAGGCTGGTCTTGCCGGCCGTATATCGTGCCGATGCGCTGCCTGCGCTTGCAGAGAATAGGCCACTGTTTCGGTTGTCCCACAGGGTTTCTGCCATAGCGCAGACGGCCAGATTTTCAGCCTGCTCGCCGGAAGATGCCACGCGATAAACCTGCTTGAACTTGTCAAGGTATCGCTGCGCCTGAGCCGCCACACCGGAAAAGGCTTTTTCCGGAATGACGCTGCCCAGGTAATCATTTGTGTAGAATCCGTAGTCTACCATAGGCAGCGCCTCCAGCATTAGGCGGTTGCGATGGCGATATCCTTCAGGACAGCAGCCTTCAGGGTGTTCTTCAGCACAACGCCGGCAACCAGTTCCACCTCACCGGTCTTCACAGCGCCGGGGGTGTTCAGGTCGGGCAGGTAGGACTGGATCACGCCGTCACCCATGGGGGAGATGCCGTGGAAGCCGTCCAGACCCAGAGAAACCGCATAGATGGCGGTCTTGCCGTTTGCGTCGGTCTCGATCACATCCTCAACGGTGGTGCCGTTGTAGTACTGACCCATATCCACCATGGGCACGCCTGCGTAAGTCTCCACAGTGCGGCCGAAGTCGTCCTGAGTGCGCTCATAGTAGCCGGCGCGACGGGCAATGGAGCGCAGCTTCACCAGCATTGCTCTGTTCATCAGCAGCATGGAGGGAGTGCCGTCCAGGGTGCTGATAAAGCTGTCCATCTCGTCCAGGAACGCGTTGTAGTTCTCGTCCAGCTCGGTGGAGGTCTTCAGGCTGACTTCGCTGGTAATTTCGTTAGCAGTGCCGGTCAGCAGCTTCTTCAAGCCGTCAAAGGTGCCGGTCACATAGCCTTCGCCGGCAGCGTCGCCGGTGCCGTTGATTACCAGATTGTGGAAATAGTTGGCGGTAGCCTTGATCTTCTGCTCGGCCTGGAATGCCATTTCGTTGGCTGCGCCGGCAGTGTTCTGAATCACGCGGTCCATCTGGAAGGAGCCGCCCATAATGATGGCATTGGCAGTCTTCTTCTCCTTCTTGGCCTCGCCGGGGGTGTACTCACCGCCCACGGTACGAACGGACGCAGTGGAGGGGGACTTCAGCTGAATGTAGCCGTAAGTTAGAGTGCTGCCACCGGTGCCGGGAGAGATGACATTGTCAAATACCATATTGTCCAGCAGCAGGGAGCTGCGACGGAACATATCTACGATCTGCTGATCGACCTTGTCGGCCATGCCGACCTTTGCTTCTGCGAGTGTAATAGCCATAATTTTTACTTCCTTTCAAATTTTTCAAGTAATGCGCCTGCCAGGGTGGCAGGACTTTTGTTTTCATTTGGCGCAGCCGCGCCGGTGCCCCTTGCGTAAGGGGGCGGGGTCTCCGATTGGAAGAGGTAGCTATGCTCCTGCTTCAGGCTGCGCAACGCCTCCTCCAGATCGGCCTGCTGATTTTCGCTGGATTTAAGGCTATCCACATCCAACAGAGCAGTGATTGCCTTGGCGTTGCGGCCTTTTTGAGTGAGGATGGCCTTTTCCAGATTGTGGCTGAAAATCAGTTCCGACATTTCCCGTCGATGGGTCTCCACTTCCTGGTTGTACCGTTCCTCGTAGACCTTTGCGGCCTCCAAAGCCTCCGCCGCAGCTTCCGCCTGCGCCAACTGCTCTTTGATGGCGTCATAGTCGGCATAATGGTTTTTGATGCTTTCAATATCCCGACCGTTTTCCGCCATAATGGCATCGATGATCTCCTTGGGCAGAGGTGCGCCCTCCACCTGTAATCCTTGCAAAAATTCTCTTTTCATATAATCTCCTTTCGTATTACGCTTTTTACGGGGTCGCATCCCAAACGGTTTGGCCTTTTTACGCCGGCCTAAGGCGTATGAAAAAAGCACCGCGCTTTTGCGCCGTGCCGTCTTCCAAATATTTAATTGCCGGGCATCAGTTTTTCCCGAATGACCTTTTCGTCTGCATCCTGCAGACCAAAGCGCCAGGCCAGCGCCACCTCAGGCTTCAAAATGCCCTTATCCACCATCTGCATATAGTCGGCCCAGATCTTCTCCTGATCGTAAAGGGTGCCGTTGCCCCAATCGATAGTGAGCTTACCCGTGTCGCAGATTTGGAAGCCGTAAAGCTCCGCCAAGATCTTGCAAAGGGCCAGCACCTGCTCTACGGTCTTTTGCCACATCAGCTGATAGTCCATCACCGTGAGCGAAAACTCAGCGGCGCTGGAGGCGATCTCCGTTGCGGTTCTCAGTTCCACATTGGCATCGGACAGCATACCGCGCTTAAGACCCAAACCCGACTCCACATTCCGCAAATACTCGTGCTTTCTGGCCAAAAACGACCCTTCCCGCAGCTGCGGTGAAAACACCGTCAAGCCCACGCGCTCCGGGTCTTCATCCAAGCCGATAAACAGATGATCCTGCAGACCCAAATCCTTGTCCAGCAGATCCTTGGACGCGATAATGCGGCTTTCGCCCCGGCTGAACTCGCCGTTCATCTGAGCCTCGTTGCGACCGATGTTGCGAATGAGACCCTCTGCCGCAGCAAAGGCCGCCACGCCGTCGGCAGAGCCGTCCACACAGTTGAATATAGGCGGCTTCACCTCCGCAAGGCCCACCGAGCCGACCGGCTTTTCAAAGCAGTAAAACTCCGCCAGGCGGCTGTAAGCCGGCACATTCTCCAAAGGCACCTCCGCGCCCAGCTGCTGGGCGTCGTTGCTGCGGAAGAGCTTATATTGGATGGTCAGATAACCCTCCCCATCTACGCTTCTGCGCTCCAGCAGCGTGTAATAGTGATTGCCGAATACGCTCTTTTCCACAAAACCCATATCCGTCGGCTCACCGGCCCCGTTTCTGCCGAAGATCAGCACCTGATTTCTGGGCACCAGCGCAAAATCAAAGCCGTTGTCCACGGGACAGGGCTTGATGTAACACGCGCCGCCCACCAGCGCCAGCTGCACCGCCAGACGCTTCTTTTCGTCCAGCGCCTTCAGAAGTTTCGTTCCAAAGGCCGTGCTTGCGGTGGCCTGATACTCCCCGAACACAGACTTGACCAGCTTATTTACCACCGTATAGGGGATCCGCTGGCAAGCATCGGTTTTGTCGTCTGCTCCATCATCATAGTACAGCGCGAACCACCGGTCGATGGCCTTTCGCATCAAGGCGCTGGTCTTGTCGTAAGCACCAAAGGCCTGTTCATACTTGTAAATACTCATTGTTTCCCTCCGTGGTTTACGACGCTGATCCGATTGTTGACCCGTAAACCTGCTTGTACTCCCTGAATATAAGCCTCCTGCTCCCGAATCTTCTGATGCAGCTGGGCATTTTCTTTTTCCAGCTGCCTTTTGTCCCGCAGGAGCGTTTCCTTGGCCCACATAGGCAGGAAGTTATTTTGTAACCATCTTTTCATTTGCATCTCCTTAGATTTGTCTTCGTAGCTCTCTATTTCTGCCAAGGACGGTGGCGCAGAAATAGCGAATGTCATCCATTGCGTGGTCATTTTCCTTGCAGACCCGGTCGGCAGCGCCGTCCTCCTCCCAGCGATACAGAGAAAACTCCCGTATGGCGTCCTTGCACGCCGGCGAAAATTGCAGAACACCCTTTTGCAGCATCCCGGCCACCAGCCGGATGCCATACAGCACATCGTTTTTCGCCTTGCGGACGGAAAAAACGCCGTGGGCGCGAATGGTGGCGATAAAGGACGCCGCTGATGGGTCTACCACCACCAGCTCCACCGGAAGACCGCCTGATAGCGCCACCAGCGCATCGTGGTACTCCTCATCCGTGTACATTCTCCCCGACTCCCGGCCGCTGTGATAAAACTCCCGGATCCGCACCGCCACACCGCCGGCCACACACCAAAGACCGGCAGAAAAGGGGTTTTGCGTGCCGTAGTCCACGGAAATGTAGTACCGCCCAGTGGTGGGAAGCCTTTCCGTGATGTGCCTGTCCGGCTGAAAGTCATACACAAGGCCCTCGGCCATACACCACTGGCCCAAAATATACCGCCGGTAAAAAAGGCCCGTGTACATAGCCTCATACCGCGCCTTGATGGCAGGCGATAAGCCCGGATTGTCCTGCATCGTAAAATGCAGATGCAGCAACCGTTTTTCCTTCGCCTTCAGGAGCCATTCTCTGTACAGCCAATGCTCCGGCCCTTCAGGGTTGCAGTTAAACCACAATTTTGACCCCTCCACCGAGCATCTGGCGCAGGCCTGCTCCAAAAAGGACTTTGGCATCAGCGCCGCCTCGTCCAGCAGCACACCTGCCAGAGTCACGCCCTGCACCAGCTTGTAGGCGCTCTCATCCTGACCGCCGAACAAATAATATGTGTTGCTCCGGCCTCCCGGTCCTGTCACCACCAATTTGTTCTCGCTGCGCACCTCCCGAATGGTGAACAGTTCTCCCAGCCACGCGTGCAGATTGTCCACAATGTTCCGCCGCAGCGCGCCGATGGTCCTGCCGCAAAGGCCAAAGCACTGCCCACGAAAGCTGGTCATACTCCACAGGAAAAAGCCCGTGGCCATACTCAAGGTTTTTCCCGAACGGATCGCGCCGTCACAAAGAATACCGTCCAGCATCCGCAGCTTCGGCCGATTCCACCAAGTCATCGCCAGCATCTGCCGCTTACTGAAGCTCTGATACATCATGGGTATCCACCTCCTGCTGCGTTGCCTTGATAATTGCCTCCAGTAGATTGTTTTCCTCTTTCTGTTCCTGTGCATCCTTTGCCTCGAACAGGCCATAGTGCTTCCCCAGCAGCTCCAGCGCCTTCATCTTGTCGTAAAACTTCACCTTGATGCCGGTGCTGGATTTTTCGATGGATGCCACCGCTGCCCGCGCCAGCGGTTTTAAATGCTCCTTGATGCTCACCTCGCCCTTTTCCACCACCAGATAGTCCGGCACTCTGGCAAAGGCGATGGCGGCCAGCTCCTTCATAATTTGTTCCGCAGAAATCTTCTTTGACATATTCGCCCCAGCATCTCCTCCTCCCCAACAAAAAACGGAGCATCAGAATCCCATCTGACGCTCCGTTTGTTTTTCAGTTGTCTACTTTCGGCATTATCATTATATCACAGGAAAACGAAAAAATCTTCCCAACATTTTACCAACCTTATGAAATGCCTTTACAAACTTTTTGTGGCAATAATGTCCACTCCTGTACCCAAAACATCCCCTAAAACCACACTTCCGACCTCAATTGGGGCGTTTAATTGTACCTTTGATAATGCCTCCATGCAAGCAAAGACCAATTCCTTGGCAATGGGCTCACGGGTCTTAACAGACAGGGGCGTTTTGCTTCCTGCAACGGGAATGACCGCCGTGATCATACGCATAGGCGCAACACACTCCTGCCGGGCGTAGGTCTCACCGCGCTTGCAGGCATTGCCGACCACCTCTGTAACCGCGCCGTTTTCCACCTTGACCTTCAGCCGGCAGCCAACGGGACAGTTGATACATACGATTTCCATATTACTGTCCTCCTTCCACGCTGACAGTCAGATCGCCGGAAAGACCGGCTACCACATCCTCAGGCAGCTTCACGACCACCATTTCGCCGGGGGTGAAGATGGGTGCTTTCTTTTTGGCGACCACCTTGTCGCCGCACTTGACCACGCACAGGCTGTTGCGATAAACGCTTGCCGGCCGGAACATCAGCTCCACAGCCTTGCCTTCGCCCTTGCAGATCCGCTGCGGCACAACGCCCCGGACACCCTGTCCGTCCAGCACCGCCACCGTTTCGCCAACCGCAAATTCGCCCCTCACAAACTGCGCCGCGCTGCGGCCGGCCTTGAAGGACTCGTTGGACACATGGTCCACCAGATCGTGAACATGCAGCACATTGCCGCAGGCAAAAATGCCGGGAATATTTGTCTGCAGTGTGTCGTCCACCTCTGCGCCGCTGGTGACCGCAGACAGACTTACGCCTGCGCCCACAGACAGCTCATTTTCGGGAATCAGACCAACAGACAGCAAAAGCGTGTCGCAATCAAACTTTATTTCCGTTCCGGGGATGGGCTTGCGATTTGCATCCACCTGCGCCACCGTCACGCCGGAAAGCTTCTCCTTGCCGTGAATGTCCACTACTGTGTGGGACAGATACAGAGGAATGTCATAGTCCTCCAAACACTGCACGATATTGCGGTTCAGACCCGAGGAATAAGGCATCAGCTCCACGCAGGCCAGCACCTTTGCGCCCTGCAGGGTCATACGGCGCGCCATGATCAGGCCGATGTCGCCGCTGCCCAAAATCACGCAGCGCTTGCCGGGCATATAGCCCATCAGATTCACCAGCTTCTGGGCCGTACCTGCCGAGTAAATACCGGCACAACGGGTACCGGGCGTACCCAGCGCGCCCCGGGGGCGCTCACGACAACCCATAGCCAGCACGATGGCCTTGGCCTTGATCTCCTGATAGCCGAATTCCCGGCTGATGCAGGTAACTACCTTATCCTCCGACACCGACAAAACCGTAGTGTCACACTGAATATAGATGCCCAATTCTACCGCCCTGTCAATATCCCTTTGGGCATACTCAGGGCCTGTCAGCTCCTCGCCAAACCGATGCAGGCCGAAGCCGTTGTGGATGCACTGCTTCAAAATGCCGCCGGGTGTGGATTCCCGTTCCAGTACCATCAAATTGTCGATGCCGCTTTCCTTGGCTGCAATTGCCGCCGCCAAGCCGGCAGGGCCTGCGCCAATTACCAATACATCTACATTCATTTCCGTTCCTCCTTAAGCGCGCTGCTGATGTCGCCGGACAAAAGCAGGCTCTCGCCGCCGCACTTGGTCACCTCGGTCATAGGAATTCCCAATTCCTCCGCCAAAATTTCCATCACACGGGGGCTGCAGAAGCCGCCCTGACAGCGACCCATACCGCTGCGCGTGCGCCGCTTGACGCCGTCCACGGTGGTTGCGCCTACAGGTCTTCTGATAGCCTCCCGAATCTCGGCTTCGGTGACCACCTCACAGCGGCAAACCAAATTGCCGTACAGAGGATTTTCCTCCACTGCCTGCCGGCGCTCCTGGCCGGTCATATGGCTGAAGGGCTTATTCCGCTTGGGAGCAGGCACGAACACCTGCTTTAACTGCAAATTCTGTTCATCCGCGATCTGCTTGCCCAGCATTTCCGCGATAGCCGGCGCAGAAGACAGGCCGGGGCTTTCGATGCCCACGGTCTCATAGGCCTTTTCCGCCACCTTGCCGATGACGAAATCGCCCTTTTCCTCGTGGGCGCGAATGCCGGAGAAGTTGGTAATCGCGCCGCGAATACCGACCTGTGGCCAGGTCAGACGGCACTTGTCCAAAACAAAGGCCAAGCCCTCCGCCGTGGTGGACACATCCCGTTCGTCGGGAATATCCTCCGCAGAGGGGCCCAACAGCAAATTGCCGTGTACCGTGGGGCTGACCAAAACGCCCTTACCCATCTTGGTGGGGCATTGGAACATAGTCATCGTAAAGGGCAGCTGCTCCATCCGATCCATCAGGTAATACTGACCCCGACGGGGGATCACATTGCGCTTGTCCTCGCTCATCATATTGTGGATCTTCGCAGAGCCGATGCCGGCGCAGTTGACCAGAATCTCACAGGTATAGACGGTTTTGTCGGTGGTCACCTGCCACAGGCCATCAACGCGCTCCACCTTCGAAACCTCCTGACCCAGCAAAAATTCCGCGCCGTTCACCGCCGCGTGGTCCGCCAGCGCAAAGGTCAATTCATAGGGGCTGGTAAGACCCGATGTGGGCGCATACAGCGCGCAGGCAACCTCCGGGTTGGTGTTGGGCTCTAATTCCAAAACCTTGTCCCGTTCCAAAAGGCACACGCCCTCCACGCCGTTTTCCACACCCTGCTGCACCAGCTTCAAAAGGGTCTGACGATCCTCCTCATCAAAGCCGATGACCAACGCGCCGGGCTCGGAATAAGGCACACCCAGCTCCTTGCAGACCTGAGGGTACATCTTCGCGCCCTCCACATTCAGCTTGGCCTTCAGTGTACCGGGCTTGGCATCAAAGCCAGCGTGGACAATGCCGCTGTTAGCCTTGGACGCGCCCTCTGCCACATCGAAACCCCGATCCAGCACCGCAAGGCTTCCCTCGTACCGGCTCAGCACACGAGCCAGCGAGCAGCCGGTAACACCGGCGCCAATAATCATCATTTTATAATCCATACTGTAGAATCCCTTCTTACACGAAAAATCTTCCGATCAATCTGCCCTTCCGGGTCTTTGTGCTTCATACTCCTGCTTAGTCAAGGAATAGACCACATCGTCAAACACTGTGCCGTCTAACCCTTTGACCGCCCGGCGCAAAACACCCTCTTGCACAAAGCCCAGCTTTTTAAGCACCCGGTGGGACTTATCATTTTCCCGGAACACCCGGGAGGCCACCATCTGCACACCCAATGTATCAAAAGCATAGCCAATTGCCGCAGCAAGCGCCTCGGTCATAAAGCCATTCCCTGCATACGCTTCCATCAGCGAATAACTGACATTGCAGCTGCCGGTATCATAGCGCAACTCGTCATCATCAAACTGGATCTGACCGATCATCTGCGCGCCGTCCTTTAACTGAATGTAAAGGACACGCTCCGAGCCGGAATCCCGCTCCACAGCCTCCATAGCCCGCTCCAAGGTGGGCGGATTCATCACATTGAACTTCTGCACCGACGGGGTGTTCCATAATTTATGATAGGCCGTAGCGTCGGCAGGCCTTGCATTTCTTAAAATCAAGCGATCTGTCTGTATATGCATCATTTTCCCTCGCCCACTCTTTCTCAGCATAAGTATATCACAAATTTCGCGGTTTTTCAACGGATTCCATAGGTTTTGGCGCCTCGTTTCCCTACATTTCACAAAAATATAACATATAAACGCAAAACACCCCATCCAATGGATGGGGTGTTTTGTTTGGTGGAGACTAATGGACTCGCTTTTCTGCGGAAAAGCCACGGCGGTTACAAGTGTCCACCGGACACTTGCTAAGAGCCGCCTTTCGAGTCCATTCGTCTGAATGCCAATCTCAAGCAAAACACCCCATCCAATGGATGGGGTGTTTTGTTTGGTGGAGACTAATGGACTCGAACCATCGACCTCCTGCGTGTGAAGCAGGCGCTCTAACCAGCTGAGCTAAGCCTCCGTGGAACGGATTTGATTATAACACATTCTTAAAAAATGTCAAGTCCTTCCCTTGTCAAACATCCATAAATCTGCTATTCTAAAGAAAAAGGAGGGCTAAAAAATGCAGTACAACAATATGGTTCCCGGCATCTTTTTTGCCCGACCGAACCGTTTTATCGCCCACATCGAAATTGACGGCAGGTTGGAAATCTGCCATGTGAAAAACACCGGCCGCTGCCGGGAATTGCTGCCGGAGGGCGCAAGGGTCTGGTGTCTGGACGCTAACTCCCCCACCCGAAAGACCCGTTACGACCTGATCGCCGTGCAAAAAGGCAACCGCATCATCAATATGGACTCCCAGGCACCCAATGCCGCCGCCTACGAATGGCTGTTGTCCGGCGGTTTGGGGCAAATCGAAAGCTTAAAGCCGGAAAGCCGTTTCGGCGACTCCCGATTCGATTTTTCTTTTACAAAAGACGGCACCCCCTGCTTTCTGGAGGTAAAGGGTGTCACCCTTGAAAACGACGGCATCTGCGCCTTCCCCGACGCACCCACCGAACGGGGCGCAAAGCACCTGCGCGAGCTGACCCGGCTGCGTAACGAAGGCTACGGCGCATATGTGCTGTTCGTCATTCAGATGTCCGATGTTCGGTATCTTCACCCCAACGATGATCCCGACCCGGCCTTCGGCGCTGCCCTCCGGGAAGCCGCGGCCGCAGGCGTGCAGATCTTGGCAATGGACTGCGCCATTACACCTGACACTATGGTTATCCAAAACCCCGTGGAAATCCGCCTATAATAAAAAGCCGACAATCGTAAGATTGTCGGCTTTGCTTATTAACAATCCAAATAGGCCGCGATCAGCTTCAAGGTGTTATAAACACCGTCGATATGGCTGCGCTCATAGCCGTGGCTGGCGTAAACACCGGGGCCGATCAGGCCGTGGCGCAGATCATAGCCGCCACGCAGGGTGGCCTCCACATCGGAGCCGTAGTAGGGATACACATCCACCGCGTAGTCGGCCTCGGCCTTCTTGGCCGCCGCAATCAAGTCGCCCACCACCTGATAGCTGTAAGGGCCGCCGGAGTCCTTGGCGCAGATAGAGACCTGCTTTTCGGTGCATTGCAGGCCATCGCCCACGCAGCCCATATCCACGGAGATGGCCTCGGTCACACCATTGGGCACAGAGCCGGAGCCGCCGTGACCCACCTCTTCATACACAGTAATATGGGCATAGACCCGACGCTTGAGAACGGTCTGGGTGTCTGCCAAATACTTGGCAAAACCCAGCAAAACACCGACAGACAGCTTATCATCCAAAAAGCGGCTCTTCAAGAAACCGGAGGCCGTGCGCCGTGTACGGGGGTCAAAGCAGACGATGTCACCCTCCTGAATGCCCAGCTTTCTGGTGTCAGCCGCGGAATTCACATCCTCGTCCAGCACGATCTCCATGGAATCAAAACTGCGCTTTGCCCCGGAATAATCGCCGTTTACATGAACCGACGCGTTGCACAGCTGCAGCGTACCCTCATAGGTTCTGCCGTCACGGGTGTAGACGCGGACATTTTCCGCCTCACCGTTGTTGGCATTCATACCGCCAAGGGCGGTCACCTTCAGCCGGCCGTTGCCCTTAATTGCCGCGACCATCGCGCCCAAGGTGTCCACATGGGCGGCCAGCATCAGGGCATTTTCCCCATCTGTGCCGCCAAAATCCACCAAAACACCGCCCTTATTGGTGGTGTGGGCATCAAAGCCCAAGGCGGAGAAGGCATTTTTCACCCAGGCCGCTGCTTTTTCCGTAAAGCCTGTGGGAGAGTCGATATTCAGCAGCGCCGCTGCCTGCTCCCACGCAAAATCCGCATACAACTTTTCCATCATCGTCTTATCCTCCTAATATAATATGCTTCCAAACGCCTACGATCTCGCGCACAAAATAGTTGATCCGCAAAGAAACCCACGAGGTTTTCGCCGGGATTCCTACCATTTCTAAGCCCATTTCCTTGGCCATAAGACCGGCACGGAACATATGAAACTCATTGGAGATCACACCCACCCGATCGGGCCGCGCGCCGGTTTTTTCTTCGATCAAAGCCAAAGAGAACTCCAGATTCTCCCAAGTAGAGGTGGCCGCTTCCTCCATCCAAATGCGGTCTGCATCGATGCCGTTTTTCACAAGATAATCCTGCATACAGGCCGCCTCGGTGATCAATTCACCCTCGCCCTGTCCGCCGGATACGATGCAGATAGCATCCTCATTCTCCGTCAGGTACGCCTTGGCTGCCCCCAGCCGCTCCGACAAGATCAGGGACGGCTCTGTGCCGTTGATGCCTGCGCCCAACACAATGATATAGTCGCATTTGCCATCAGATGTACCCTTGCCGGCTTTCGCGATAAAAATACCGGTGACCGCCGCCACGGTAAGCCCCAGAATTAAGCAGACCGTGAAGATTCGCCGCAGCCATTTCATAACCTTACCGGGGAATCGGAAGAGCGCCCAGTAGCAAACCGCCACCGCGGCTAAACCCATACAGACGAGACCGGAAAAATCGAAGCCTGGCATAGAATAAAAGCACAGCCCCAGCAAAACCAAGCCGGCTGCCGCAAAAAGAAAAATCCACAGCTTTCGCAACGCGCCACCTCCTTTTTCGCCATCATACCACACCTTTCGCGTAATTACAAGGCATCCTTGCAAGAAAGGGCAACCCCGTCTGCCAAAGGGCAGACGGGGTGTGATTTTTATTTGTACTCGGCAACGCTCTTGCGAACCAGCGCACGCTTGAGTCTGGCCTCTGCCAGCCGCAGGTCGGTGCTGCTGGAAGATTTGTCCGCGATCACCGTCTTGGCTCTTTGCTCGGAAAGTGCCGCTCTGGCCGCGTCGATCTGCTCTGCCCACTCGAAGGTGGTAGGCACCAACTTGACCTGTCCGTTCAGCACGGAAACCATACCGCCGATGCAAGCGCCATAGCGCTTTTTTCCGTCGGCAACCACCGTAGCCAAGCCCATACCTAAGGGCGCTACGCAGTTCACATGGCCGGCCAGAATGCCCATATCGCCGCTGGTAGTGCGGACGATCAGCTCCTGGGCCTGTCCGTCAAACGCAAGGCCGTCGGGGGTTACGATCGTCAAAGGGAAGTCTCTCATTTTCCCTGCCCCTTCCATTTTGCGACCACATCGTCGATGGTACCGGCAAACAGGAAGCAGGACTCAGGCACTTCGTCGTGCAGACCTTCGATGATCTCCTTAAAGCCACGAACGGTCTCAGACAGCGGCACATACTTGCCCTCATAGCCGGTAAACTGCTCCGCAACAGAGAAGGGCTGGGACAGGAACCGCTGCACTTTACGTGCCCGGCTGACCGTCAGTTTGTCCTCTTCGCTCAGTTCGTCCATACCCATAATGGCGATGATGTCCTGCAGTTCCTTGTACCGCTGCAGGATACTTTGCACACCGCGGGCGGTTTCATAATGCTCGTGACCCACCACCTCGGGAGAAAGGATACGGGAAATGGAATCCAGGGGGTCCACCGCAGGATAGATGCCCAGAGATGCAATACCACGATCCAGAACGGTGGTGGCATCCAGGTGGGCAAAGGTCGTCGCAGGTGCCGGGTCAGTCAGGTCGTCAGCCGGCACATAAACCGCCTGGACGGAGGTGATGGAGCCGTCCTTGGTGGAGGTGATGCGCTCCTGCAGAGCGCCCATTTCCGTTGCCAGGGTGGGCTGGTAGCCGACGGCGGAGGGCATACGGCCCAGCAGAGCGGAAACCTCAGAACCGGCCTGGGTGAAACGGAAGATGTTGTCGATAAACAGCAGCACATCCTGGTGCTTCACATCCCGGAAGTACTCAGCCATGGTAAGGCCACTCAGGCCCACACGCATTCTTGCTCCGGGAGGCTCATTCATCTGACCGAAGACCATGGCGGTCTTCTTGATAACGCCGGATTCGGTCATTTCATTATACAGGTCATTACCCTCACGGGTACGCTCGCCAACACCGGTAAACACGGAGTAACCGTTATGGGCAGTGGCGATATTATAGATCAGCTCCTGGATCAGAACGGTCTTGCCAACGCCGGCACCACCGAACAGACCGATCTTGCCGCCTTTAGCGTAG
>JAZLCU010000068.1:0-5162 GCA_045614325.1 Faecousia sp.
ACCAGAGCTTCTTCGATGATGCCTTCCTTAACATTCAGGGTCAGCTTGCAGCAACCCTGCTGAGGTGCACACCAACCAATACCGTGGGTAAAACCGCTGATATCGGAGATCTGCTTGGCCTGTACCCACTTGCCCTCTTCGGGAATGGGAGCGGGGCCATGGTATGCGCCCTTACCAACGGAGCACATATGCTGTACTTCTGCACTATAAATCATGGCAAATTTTCCTTTCTTTGTAAAAACGGTATTCCGTCTTCATATTTTCCGCAAATATTATATAGGTTTTAGGGCAAATTGTCAATTAAAATCGGTGCGTATATGAAAGAAAAAATACGCCATACTAATCCCATCACAACAAAAGGAGGAAGCAAAATGAACGACAAGGCTAACAAGAGCATTGAATGCACCGTTCACCAGTGTGCTAACCACTGCCAGGATGTAAACTACTGCGCATTGGATCGCATTATGGTGGGCACTCATGAAGGTAATCCCACTGTGGATCAGTGCACCGACTGCATGTCCTTCCGCAAGAAGTAAACATTTTGGGGCGCGTTTACCGCGTCCCTTTTTTTATGGACTTTTACCTCTGGTTGTGATAGAATATGCTTACTTAAAAGTGAAGGAGCGTTTTTGATGGAAGGCGTTAAATTAGCTGGCTTGGAACCCAGGTCGGTTTTTACCTATTTTGAAAAACTCTGTTCCATACCCCACGGGTCCGGAAATACCAAGCAGATCAGCGATTATTTGGTATCCTTTGCCAAAGAGCATAATATCCGCTATGTGCAGGATACACTTAACAATGTGCTGATGTTTGCTGACGCGACACCCGGTTACGAAGATCACGCGCCTGTGATTATTCAGGGACACATGGATATGGTGTGCGAAAAAGACGCAGACTGCCCCATTGATATGGACAAAGAGGGTCTGGACATTGCCCACGACGGCAAATGGGTATTTGCCAAAGGAACAACCCTTGGCGGTGACGACTGCATTGCCGTTGCCTATGCTATGGCGATCCTTGCCGACCCCACGATTCCCCATCCTCCTCTGGAAGTCATTATCACTGTTGACGAAGAGACCGGTATGGATGGCGCGGCAGGCATTGATTTAACAAGTCTCAAAGGCCGCACAATGCTGAATATTGACTCCGAAGAAGAGGGTATCTTTACCGTATCCTGCGCAGGTGGCGCAAGAGCGAATATTCAGATGCCTATTGAGCGTCGAGCTGTTTACGGTCCTTGCGTGCGCCTGACAGTTGAGAATCTGCAAGGCGGTCACTCCGGCGTGGAAATTCACAAGAACCGGGCCAACGCCAACAAGGTTATGGGCGAATTTTTAAGCCGCGTGCAATCTATTATGCCCGTTTGCATCACAAAACTGCAGGGCGGCGCTAAAGACAACGCAATTCCCCGTTCCTGCCAGGTTACATTGGTTGCGCTGGGTATGTACATCGAGCGGATCAACGATATTGCGGAAACTCTGCAAAAAGAAATTCGCGAGCAATACGACGAGCCGAATGTGATCATTCGGGGCGACGATGTGGACGCATTGGGCGGCAACGCGCTGACCACCGAATGTTCTTCCAAAGTAATTGCCCTTCTCAATGCCGCACCAAACGGCGTGCAAGCCTGGAGTGAGGACATCGAGGGTCTTGTGCAGACAAGTCTGAATCTGGGTGTTGTTACCCTTGACGATGCCCTCAGCCTGACCTGGGCGGTCAGAAGTTCCGTCAACAAGGAGAAAACAGAACTGCTGGAGAAATTAAAGGAACTTGCCGCATTCTACGGTGCGACTTGCGATGTCCACGGTCAGTACCCCGCTTGGGAGTATAAGAAAGATTCTACCTTGCGGGACACTATGGTGCGCGTCTATTCCGATATGTTCGGCAAAACGCCCGAGGTGGTTGCCATTCACGCAGGACTTGAGTGCGGCCTGCTGTCCGAGAAATTGCCCGGCCTTGACTGCGTTTCTATCGGCCCCAATATGCAGGATATTCACACCAGCCGGGAGCGCTTGGAAATTGAATCCACAAAACGCACCTGGGAATTTTTGTTGGAAGTTTTAAAAGCGCTATAAAAAATTATATAGTAATAAAACGGCGGGAGTAAACCCCCGCCCTACGATAAAGTCACTGACATTTAGTAGGGCGAGGGCTTGCTCTCGCCGAATGTTTTGATATGCATTTAATTTTCTTTCAATCTTTCCAACAAATCTTGGAATGCATTCATATCTCTGATAGGGTCAAATTCCTTGGTTCTGATTTCTCTGCGGAATATATCCAACTGTGTACATTCGTAATTTTTTCCCAGGCCTTTCGGATCGTTGAAACAACGGTTTAGCAAAACGGACTTATATTTTGTCGGCACAGTAGAGCCGGCCCATTTGTCAAAGTTTCTTGCTGTCTTTTCGGCCTGCAGCAGAGTTTCCATTGCCTTATCTGCATTTCCCTGTTCGCACCACAATTTTGACAACCACACCAAATGAAACATTTCATTATGACCTTCGGTATCTGCATCATCCTTAAATGCAAAATTCAGCAAATTACACGCAATCTCCATGCATTCAATTTTCTGCTCAGTGGTCAATTCTTTGCCCATAAGCGGATCTTGTGTAAGCAGCCATATACTATCTGCACATCGCTCCAAAAATTTCAGCAGCATATTCTGCAAAACTGCAATGCGTTCTTCGCCTTCATAAATATGGGACAACAATTGTTCCTGACATACATAGATGTTCGGCATATCCATTGCCAACTTAATTGCCTGTTCCTTTTTACCCACTCTGGGATATTCGATACATAGATTTTGTATTGCTCTGTGCCGAACAGACTCTTCTGTGCAGTCCTCCAGTACCCGCTCACACAAGCGAATCGCCTCACCGCGAAAATCGTGTTCTTTACTGAATCTGCTGTGCTCATCTGTGTCATTATAACTACATAACACACACGCTAAATTCATCATCCATTGGTAATTACGAGGGTATTTTTCTAATACTTTTCGGCTTAATATGATATTATCGTATGTCTTTCCCAAGCAAAAGTTTTCGCTATATATTTTATCGAACTCTTTGAGTTCTTCGGTTTCCTTTGTATCTTTCATACCAAGCAGTTCATCAGTGGACACACCAAAGAAATTTGCGATTCCGGGAATGAGTGTTATATCCGGTAGTGCAGTACCATTTTCCCACTTGCTAATCGCCTGGTAGGAAATGTTCAGATATGCTGCAAGTTTCTCCTGCGTAACATCTTGCTTTTTCCTCAAGTCTTTAATCTTTTCACCTATTTTCAGCATAGCAAATCTCTCCTGTAAATTTTATCAAAGTACTTTGTATTTGTATTATAGCAGAGATTGCACCATTTTGTATAACATAATAGTTTTAGTGTCCGCAACCACAGGTTGAGTTCTGTGACTG
Organism: Faecousia sp.; assembly: GCA_045614325.1. GTDB lineage: Bacteria > Bacillota > Clostridia > Oscillospirales > Oscillospiraceae > Faecousia. The sequence continues at coordinate 3,411 of JAZLCU010000068.1, forward strand.
TTCTTTTTTTCTTACTAATCCGATGAGCCAAACACAATCCTCGCGGCTGATGACGCGGAATAGGTACAACAAACTACCGAGGAGAAAAACATAGGCTACGCCACGAAATGCCGGCGCTGTAACGAATCCGGCCAACAATATAGCAACTGCCGTTGCAACAGCCACTAAAATTGGTGTGAGTATGTTCATAAGTTCTCCCGTTATTTTGAATAGTCTTCTGACACTCAATGCAAAATTGATTACATGGGTAACCAGGAAACTGAAATAATATCCTTCCATTCCGTATTTTGGCAGGAGCAAAAACAGGAACAGCACATCCATTGTGGAAGTGAGAATATTATACCTGACGCTGGCGGTCTGTTGCCCCAGGCCCTTAATCATCGCGTCTGTAATGGCATCGCAATAAAGCATCGGTGCAAGAAGTGAAAACCACCGCAGGTAAATGCCGGCCTGTTGATTATCATACAACTTCATACACAAATCATCACTTAACAAGAACAGCAGACCGCAGAACAGGCTGCCATAGAGCATAGCAAGCCGCAAACTTCTTTTTGCCAGGTAGCAGATTCTTGTTTGACTACCCGCAGCGGCACACCGGGCCAGTTCGGGTATTAACAGTTCAGCAAGTCCATATAAAATTGCCACCGGAAACATCAGCACAGGAAACACCATGCCGCAAACTACGCCGAATGCAGCAAGAGGATTGCCGATCTTATTGCACAGGGCCAGCCGTTTCGGCACCATCAGGTTTTCAACTGTGGATATGCCGGATTTCAGGTCATCTGCAAGGGCCAACGGCACGGCGGTAGAAAGAAGTCTTTTGCGTACAGGAATTCGCGCACCAACAGACGAGATCTCCCTTTTCCGTAGATATATCAGGCACAAAAGTGTAAAGCAAGCACCCAAACCGCCGCACATTACAACAATGCCGCAGGCCCGAACCGGGTCACCATCCGCCAGCAGCTCTAAAAGTGCGATGGTTGAGCCCAATGTGCAGAACTGCTCTGCTACCTCAACTGCTGCAAGCGTGCCAATTCGATTTGCAGCGGTAAAATATCCTACCATAACACCGGTCAGACAATTTACCGGCAGGAAAAATGCAAAGAGCCTCACCACTCCAACAACGCCGCTCTCCCCTATCCCACCGGTTGCGATCGGTACTGCAAAAACACAGATCAAAACGGCAATCAGGCCGCTGCACAGCAAGCTGTAACGCATACAGGACGACAGCACCCAGCGGACATTCTCCGGCCGGCGCTTGCCCAACTCCTCAGCGGTTAGGTACATCGTAGCCGTTCGAATACCGGCCATTCCGGCGGTCATCGCCAGACCGCCAACGGATAAAACCAGCTGCAGAAGACCGATTCCTGCCGCGCCGATCCGTCCGGACAGATAGACCTGAAAGGCGGTAGAAACAAGCCGCAGCACCAGATTCACCGTTGTCAGCAGCATGGCATTATAAAAGATCGGAAGTTTTTTGCCCAAACAAATCCCCCCTCGTCCAAGTCTATGTGGACAAGGGGGATTTATTATCCTTTATTGATCTGGTCACAGTAAATCGCCAAGGGGCACTCAGCACACTTAGGATTCCGCGCAGTGCAAATTTCTCTGCCGAACAGAACGATTCTGTGGCAGAAATCACTGCTTTCCTCGGGCGGTAGGACGGCCCGGAGCTGCTTTTCTACTTTCTCAGGCTCTCTGCCCGTAGACAAGCCCAAACGCTCACAGATCCGCATACAATGGGTATCGCAA
>JAZLCU010000069.1:0-73497 GCA_045614325.1 Faecousia sp.
CTGGGCTTCCCCGTAGTGGTTGACATCGACCTGGGCGAGAATCAGGTTCCCGGCGCTCTGGAGTCCGTCTGCGACCATAACGACACCGTTAAGAAGTCTCTGGAACTGCGCAACATCAAGATTAAGACCACCGAACTGCCCATTCCCGTAGCATTCGCTGCTGCATTCGAGGGCGAAATCATCCGTAAGGCCGATATGCACAACGAGTTCTGGTCTTCCAAGAACCCCACTGCAGAATTGGTTGTTATGCGCGAACTGAACGAGGTCGAGGATCACAAGATCACCGTCATCGGACCTGACCTGGATGCCGAAAAGGAACTGGCTCTGGCCACTTTCGTTGAGGTTGCCGGCAAGAAGATGCAGGTGGACTTCGAGTCCGTTATCGAGCGTAAATTCCACGCATGGTTTAACTATATGGAAGGCGTTATGCACACCGGTCAGCGCAACCAGGTTCGCGTCCGTGTTTCCAACGCTGCTTATGAGGCAGGCCTGCGCCTGAAGGACTTCGCTGAAGTTCTGTACGTAATGATTATGAACGAGTTCGACGCAGTTGTTGACAAGTGCCAGATCACTTTGATCACCGACGCTGCCGAGGCTGCCAAGTTCCGTGACGAAATGGCAATGCCCCGCTATGCACAAAGAGATGACCGTCTGGCCTCTATGACCGACGAATCCGTCGACCGTTACTACACCTGTATCCTGTGCCAGTCCTTCGCACCTGCCCACTGCTGCGTGGTTACTCCCGAGCGTCTGGGTCTGTGTGGCGCTGTTTCCTGGCTGGATGCTAAGGCTACCAACGAGCTGGATCCCAACGGTCCTTGCCAGCCCATCATGAAGAAGGGTCTGATCGACGAGCGTACCGGCCGTTACGAAGAAGTCAACCGCATGATCAAGGACGCTACCCATGGCGCAGTTGAGAATGTTACTCTCTACTCCATTCTGGAAGACCCCATGACCTCCTGCGGCTGCTTCGAGTGTATCTGCGGTATCGAGGCTGTGTCCTCCGGCGTTATCGTTGTCAACCGTGAGTACAAGGGCATGACTCCTGCCGGCATGACCTTCGGCGAACTGGCCTCCTGCACCGGCGGCGGTGTACAGACTCCCGGCTTCATGGGTCACGGCCGTCACTTCATCGCTTCCAAGAAGTTCTTGGCTGCTGAAGGCGGTATCGAGCGTATCGTTTGGATGCCCAAGGAGCTGAAGGACGATGTGGCTGAGCGCCTGAACAAGACCGCTCTGGAACTGTACGGCATCGAGAACTTCTCCGACATGGTAGCTGACGAAACCGTCACCTGCGATGCAGAAGAGCTGATGACTTGGCTGACCGAGAAGGGTCACCCGGTTCTGGGTCTGGATCCTCTGATGTAAGCTTCCCTATAAAAAAGGCTGTTGCAATTTTGCAACAGCCTTTTCTTTATTTATCTCTTTGATTGTCGAAATTGGCGTAGGTTTCGCAGAAACGAGCAGCAAAGGACGGCTCCTGTCCTGCGGCATACAGATGGGATGTATCACCAAATGTGCTCATTCGGAAGTAGGCGTATCCCTCTCTTCTCTCCTCGGTGTTTACGATGGTCACAGAGGAGGGGGCGGCACAGGTACCGTGCCATAGGAGCATGGGAGGAATGTTCAAAATACGGCTGAGAAGCACACACTCCAGTCCAAAGTGGCAGAAGAACAAAATGGTATCTTCGTTGGGCGCAACCGCCCGGTAAAGATTGTTCTCTCGCACATAACCGTGCTGCGCCAGGAAGTTGTCAAACTCCTTCACCACATAATGGTAGTTCTCTTCGGCATTGCCCTTGGCCATAGCATCTACCTGCGTCCATCTTTGCATATCAAAGAAGTCGGGTTCATTGGTCCAGTCTGCAGGCAACCAGTCCCAAGCCACACCCGGCTTGGTTCTGTGGGGCTTTGTGACCGGAGCGGGGAACTCCCGGAGCCAGGGCAGAATCTCTGCTGTGCGTCCCAGCTTTTGCAAAGTAAAAGAGGCGGTGTCCTTAGCGCGACCTAAGGGAGAACAGTAAAATTCCTTTACAGGCATTTTGCACAGCCGTTCAGACAGAATTTCGGCTTCCTTCCAACCTACCGGCGTCAAAGAATCAATAGAATAGTCCGGTTCAGCGTGGCGAACGATTACTAATTTCATAATACCACATCCTTTTTCTTTGCATTATAGCAGGGAAATAGTTTGTTGGCAAGGTCGCGGTAGACACAGTAAAAAAATTATGTTATAATCACGAAAGAAAATGGGAAAAGCGAGGTTTTTTCAATGCCTAAAGTGATTTTTCAAATTGAAGGCGCAGCAACAGTTGAGGTAGCCTGCAACGCAGGCGATAACCTGCTGGAGCTGGCTAGACGAGCCAATGTGGCTATTGACGCTCCTTGCTCCGGCAACGGTTCCTGCGGCAAATGCCGTGTAAAGCTGGTGGAGGGTGAGCTTCAGACCATTCCCTCCCGGCATATTTCCGAGGAAGAGTTCGAGGCCGGCTGGCGCTTGAGCTGCAACTGTAAGGTCATCGGCGATTGCACCGTTTTCGTGCCGGATATCGCCTCTGCCTACCAAAGCCGCATGAAGACTGCGGACCTCAGCAGCCCCAAGGAAATTGCTATTTTTGAGCAGTGCCAAAGCCAGATGCAGGCCAGCGGCATCGCATTGGACAATTCCTTCCGCGCTGTGGTCTTGGGAATGGCTGAGCCTACTGCTGACGATACCATGCCCGATAACGAGCGCCTCACTTGGGCGATTCAGGAAGCCTTGGGTGTGGCGTCCGTAAAAATTCCCCTTACCGTTATGGTGCGCTTGGCTGCGACCTTGCGTGAGCATAGTTTTGCCGTTTGCGTAAAGGGTCAGCTGCAGGGCGACACCTTCATTTGTATGGATATTTGCGTCCCCGACGATACGGCTATCGTTGGCTGCGCCATCGACATTGGCACTACCACTGTGACCGCCGTACTTACTGACCTGACCAGCGGCAAGCTGCTGGCCAAAGGCTCTTCCGGCAACGGACAGATCCGCTTCGGCGCAGATGTTATCAACCGCATCATCCAGAGCGCCAAGCCCGGCGGCAAGAAGGCGCTGCAGGACGCCATCGTTAAAGAGACCCTGAATCCCATTCTGGGCAACCTCTGCAAAGCAGCGAATGTAAACGCAAGAAGCGTTGTGAATCTGGCCATCGGCGCCAACACAACAATGAACCACCTGCTGGTGGGCGTGGATGCTGACCCGGTGCGTATGGATCCCTACATTCCCAGCTTCTTTGCCTGGGAAGACTTGAAGGCAGGGGACTTGAAGCTGGTAGCCAACCCCTTGGCACCGGTAATCATTGCCCCCAACATCGGCTCTTATGTGGGTGGTGACATTACCGCCGGCACACTGGCCACTATGATGTGGGATACCGACGAAATGACCCTCTTCATTGACTTGGGTACAAACGGCGAGATCGTCTTCGGCAACCGGGACTTTTTGATGTCCTGTGCCTGCTCTGCCGGCCCTGCCTTTGAGGGCGGCGACATTTCCTGCGGTATGCGCGCCACCGACGGCGCGGTGGAAGCGGTTACCATTGATAAGGATACGATGGAGCCCACGCTCACTATTGTGGGCGAAGCCGGCCAGAAGTGCGTGGGCATTTGTGGCAGCGGCATCATTGATATTATTTCTGAACTGTTCCGCACCGGTATTATCAATGCCAAAGGCCTGTTTGCCCGGGAGGGTAGCCGTGTGAAGCGTGATGAGCACGGTATGGGCCGCTATGTGCTGGCAACGGCAGAGGAGTCCGAGACCGGCAGGGAAGTGTCCATCAATGAGGTGGATATCGACAACTTTATCCGCGCCAAGGGCGCCATTTACTCCGGCATTGACACGCTCCTGCAGTCTGTGGATATGACCCCTGAGTGCATCGAAAAGGTGTATGTGGCCGGCGGTATCGGCAGCGGCATCAATATGAAAAACGCCGTCAATATCGGAATGTTGCCGGATGTGGAGCTGGAAAAATATCATTACATCGGCAACTCTTCTCTTACCGGCGCTTACGCTATGGTAATGAGCGATCAGGCAACTGCAAAATGCCACGAGGTGGCGGCCAATATGACCTATCTGGAGCTGTCCACCTACCCCGGCTATATGGATTCCTTTGTGGCGGCCTGCTTCATTCCCCATACCGACAGCAGCTTGTTCCCCAATTCCGTACAGGAGATGTAATATGCAAATCGAGAATCATAAAGAAGAAGTCCCCTTTGCCTACTACGAGGAAAAATTCCGCGAGTTAGACCCGGCCGATGTGCAGGTGCGCTTGGCTGAAGTGCAATGGGACGGAGCGGTGTTTACTGTAAAGCTTTTGGGTCGTGAATTTGAGATCGCCCATCCCGTATATGCCATCACAGCCAAGGACGGCGGTGCAGTACCGCCTCTGCCCACCCAGACCTTCCTGCTCCGCTACTTGCTGGAGAGCAAGGATGTTATGTGGCGCAGCCAGTGGAAGACATTCCGGGAAATGCCCTGGGGCGAGATGTATATCAAACCCTATACAGGCAGAGTCCTGACCCGGGCGGCCTTTACCTTCGGTACACGGCTGGACGCCTTCCGGGCAGCTGCCGAGAAGATGGGCGCTACCCCTGTGCCCCATGGCGATGCCGGCTACCTGTTTGAACTGGTGGGCGGTTACCGGATGCAGATTTTGGCTTGGGCCGGGGATGAGGAGTTTCCTCCCAATGCCCAGGTGCTATATTCGGACAATTTTGAAGACGGCTTTGCCGCGGAAGACCGTGTGGTGGCCGGTGATATCTTAATTTCCACTATCAAGTCAAATATGTAAAGAAAAACGGGTGCGTTGTCATTGGCAACACACCCGTTTATTTTGTAAAAGCAACGCCTTTGTTCACCGTCCAGTAGGTGAGGGCATCGGCCACAGAAGTTTCCGGCAGGTCAAAGAACTCGGATAGCTCCCATAGCTCTGTATACCCGGCCGCAAAGGCCTCCCGGAACATTTCCTCTGTCAGAAAAGTTTCCGTTACCCAGCGGTTGGCTCGATGCTCGCTGCGTTCCACCAGCTCGAAGGGGCTGTCCACCTTGTGCAGCGCGCCGGTGGCCACGTGGCCCAACTCGTGCAGGCAAACACCCCGCAAAAGCCGGGTGGAGCGGATTTTGGTAAAATCCAAAAACACCGCATAATCCGCTCCGTCCCGGATCGTCGCCCCCGGCTGAGGGCAGCCATCGTAGGGGATCACATCTACATTTTTGTCCTTGCAGTACTCATAAAAATCACAAATCTCAAACACGACCTAGTTCCTCTGCTTAACTGTCCGCCTTTCACGCATGAGTCGCACCATATCCCGGACAGTTTCTTTCTCATCTTCATTCAATGTTTTAAAATCACCGTAGAAGGCCACATCGACCTCCTCCAAAATGTCCCGACCGGCAGGCGTGCCGGCAGCTTCCTGCCCCAGCAGATATTCAACGGATACCCGGAAAAATCCGGCAATTTTTTGCGCGGTCTCTGCGCTGACCGTTTTCTTCCGACCCATTTTCAGATCGGTCATCAAGCTGCGGCTTAGGCCCAGCGCGTCGCAAAGGCGACCCGGGCGGATACCGCTTTCCTCACAAAGCGATTGAATGCGCGCATATAAATTGTCCATCATACTACCTCCGACAAAACAGGGGATTTTTCGACCTTGCTGTTTTTTGCGGCAAATCGTACTTAGCCGCGTACAAACAAGGGAATTACACCTTTATTTTAGTACGCGAACAAGTACTTGTCAAGACCATTTGTCGAAAAAACTCGAACGCTTTTTCGCCTGCTGTCTGCGCCGGAGCAATTGCAGTATAAGGGATAAACAGTACAATAAAATGTACAAATTAACAAGGGTTGTAAAATTGTGACAAGTGTGGTAACATAACGAAAATGCCCACTTCCATATAAAGGAGCAAAACCAATGGATACCTATATCGCTCAGGTGCTGGCGGAGTTTGACCTGCCGGAGCAGCCGGTGTTCGCAGAGCGCTACGGTCACGGCCATATCAACGAGACCTACCGCGTGACAGTCGGCAGCGGAAAAGGCTATATTCTGCAAAGGGTCAACACCTCGGTTTTTAAGAATATCGATGTACTTATGGCTAACCTAGAGGCGGTCACCTCACACTTAAGCAAGCAAACGGACGATGAGCGCCGTGTTATGCGGCTGGTGAAAACCACAGACGGTAAGCCTTACCTGCGGCATACCGACGGTACGGCGTGGCGGATGTTTGTTTTCGTGGAGAATTCCATTTGCCTGCAAAAGCCGGAATGCCCGGAGGATGTCTACCAGTGCGCCGTGGCCTTTGGCGAATTTCAGCATCTGCTTCGGGACTTTCCTGCGGAGACCTTGCAGGAGACGATCCCTAACTTCCATAATACTCGTGACCGCTACCGCATCTTCCGCGAAATGCTGGAAGAAGACCCCTTGGGTCGGGCAAAGGAAGTGCAACCGGAGATCGCATTTGCGCTGGCCCGGGAAGAGGAGGCGGCTACCTTGGTTGAACTGCTGGAGGCAGGCAAATTGCCTCTGCGCGTTACCCATAACGACACCAAGATCAATAATGTTATGCTGGACGCGGACACCAGAACCGCCCTGTGCGTGATAGATCTGGATACGGTTATGCCGGGGCTGAGCCTGTATGACTACGGCGATGCCGTCCGCTGCAGCGCAGCCACCGCCGAGGAAGACGAGAGAAATCTGTCCGGTATGGAGATGAGTCTGGAGCTGTTTGAGGCATACACACGCGGCTTTTTAAGTGCCTGCCCCGACTTGACACCGTTGGAGCTGGAGCTGCTGCCTGTGGGTGCCAAGACGATCGCGCTGGAGCTGGGCGTCCGCTTCCTGACGGACTACTTAGACGGCGACCACTATTTTGCAAACCGCAGACCGGGTCAGAATCTGGATCGCTGCCGCACCCAGTTTAGGCTGGTGGAGGATATGGAGAAAAAGTGGGAGCAAATGCACGCAATCGTAAAAAAGATCGTGGGATGACCACAGCGTAAAATGAACGGGGCTGCCTTTTCGGCAGCCCCGAAAAACATCCAAAGGTGTCGATAAAATGAGGGTTGACAAAGCCCTTTGCCCGTGGTACAATACTTAGGCACTTGAGGCACCAATATCGCGGAGTAGAGCAGTTGGAAGCTCGTCGGGCTCATAACCCGGAGGTCGTAGGTTCGAGTCCTGCCTCCGCAACCATAAAAGAAAAAGTCATCCCAACCGGGATGGCTTTTTTCTTTTCTCTTTTCGCAAGGCGCAGGACTCGAACCCATAGCAGAGGAACTGTCCGGTGGACAGTTCCTGCAACCAGTGCAAACACTGGTTGCTACCTTAATTTTCGCCATAGGCGAAAATGCAAATCGAGTCCTGCCGACCCGACCGGAAAAGAAAAAGTCATCCCAACCGGGATGGCTTTTTTCTGTTTGAATCTGCCCGGAATTCCGATCTGCAAGGCGGTTTAGCATTGACATATGGCGCGCGCGGTGTTAGTATTAACCCATCGGGAAATGCGCCGCACGGATTGAACTGTGGCGCATCTATAATGCTTTGATATGTAAAAACAGATAGGGAGAGATACATATGCTTCAACAATTTTTTGCCTGGTATAACGGCCTGACCGGTGGGTTGTGGGGGTCGTTGCTTCTGTTTGCCGTAGGTGTTTTACTGCTCATTAAGGGCGGTGACTGGTTTGTGGACAGCGCAGTTGGCATTGCTAAGCGCTTCAAAGTGCCGGAGATCATCATCGGCGCTACCGTAGTGTCCATCGGCACCACCTTGCCGGAGGTAATGGTTTCTGTTACCGCGGCTATGAACAACAACGGCGCCATTGCATATGGCAACGCCATCGGCTCTATTATTTGCAATACATCCCTGATCGCGGCGCTGACCATTGCGATCCGTCCTGCTCCTGTTAACAAAAAGGCTGTGACCACCCCTGTGGTGTTCTTCTTCGTATCTGCTGCCATTTATATGGTCGCTGCATACATTTTCGGCCGCTTCGACAGATGGCTGGGAATTGTGATGCTGGTGGTCTTTGCTGTATATATGGCTATGACCATTGCCAAGGGCTTCAAGAATCCCACCCAGCCTGAGGAGACCGAGGAGGAAGCCGAGGGCGGCTCCCTGCTGAAGGATCTGATCGTGCTGGTGATCAGCGCTGCGCTGATCGCTGTGGGCGCAGATATGCTGGAAGGCTCTTCCGTGTCTTTGGCCACAATGGCCGGCATCCCCACAGAGGTGGTTGGTGTTACGATCGTTGCGCTTTGCACCTCTCTGCCTGAACTGGTCACCGCCGTCACCGCACTTTTGAAGGGCCACGGCGCCCTGTCTTTGGGCAACATCATTGGCGCAAATATCTTCAATCTGGTTCTGGTTTCCGGCGCAGCGGTCACGCTTTCTCCGTTTGCCGTTCCGGAGGGCAGCAAGCTGTTTGGCCACAACACCTCCCAGCTGATCGAGATTCCGCTGATGGTAGCGGTGATGGCGCTGATGACGCTGCCGGCAGTATTCAAGGGCAAGCTGCGTCGCTGGCAGGGCATTACCTTGCTGGGTATTTATGTAGCATTTGTTGTGCTACAGGTGCTGATTGCTCTGAAGATCGTTTAACTGTGAAATGAGGAAATGTCGTGGGTAAATTTGCCCACGACATTTTTGCTTGTGCGAATTGTCGAATTATGGTATAATTTTCTAAAAGAGAGAAATGGAGTGCCGGCATGTATTACAGACACAACCTAAATTATCAATACCCGGATAAATGTGATGAGCATATGATTGATGTGAAGCACCTTCGGGATGTGAATCTGGACACAAACTACCCCTACCTGCAAAAGAGCGGTTGGTTTCGCTTCCAGCGTGTGCTGCTGCACATTTGTCAGTATACGGTGCTACCTATTGTTCTGTGGGTGCGCCACGGTCTGCACATCCACGGCAAGGAAAAGCTAAAGGCCAACAAAGAACTGTTTAAGTGCGGCTTGCTCACCATCTCCAACCATGTTTTTATGTGGGATTATATTTGCATTATGGTGGCGCTGCGCCCACGATTAGGCTTTTTCCCTGCGTGGAAAATCAATCTGGAAGGCCCCAACGGCCCACTGATTCGTATGGCCGGTGGCATTCCTGTTCCTACGGACAATTTCCGTTCCATGACCAAATTTATGGAGGCTATGGACGAGGTGTTCGTCCGGGGCGATTGGATGCATTTCTTCCCGGAAGGCTCTATGTGGTTCTACTACCCGGATTTGCGTCCGCTGAAAAAAGCGGTTTTCAAATATGCGGTCAACTATGACCGGCCGATTCTGCCCATAACACTTTCCTTCCGTCCGCGAAAGGGTCTGTGGAAGTTGATTGGCAGAAGCCCGCTGGTTGACTTGAATATCGGCGATCCCATTTTCCACGATAAAGACCTGCCCAAGCTGGAGGCAATCCGCAAAATGCAGAAAGATGCCTACCACATTATGCAGGGTATGAACGGCATCCACCCCGGTGACCCCACTTACCGTGTGGAGCAGGATCTGGAAACCTACCAAAAAACGATGTAAACAAACGCCACCCCAGCCGGGGTGGCGTTTGTTTTTGAGCAAAAAACATTTGTGCGCGGGTCAAAAATGGTCGTTTGGCGGCGAAAAAAGGAGGAAACTTGAAAAAATCTTGTGATTACAGGCTTTTATCGCGGTCTTATTTTGAAAAAAACATTGACTTTGTTGCAGAAAAATGATAGATTATTAGAAATAAACGCGATGACGAAAACCAGTACGCGCCCCATCCTTCTATCAGAGAACTGCCGTTTGGTGCAAGGCAGCAGAGGGACAGCGCCGAATTCCTTTCCGAGCGGCTCTGCTGAACGCATTTTAGTAGGCGGAGACGGGTGCGCCCGATATTGCGCTTACGGTCTGCTGGGATCGGATGAGGCCGCGTTTGCGGTAAATTGAGGTGGTACCACGGGGTAAAACTCGTCCTCTGCTGTAAGCAGAGGTTTTTTTATTTTATCAGGATTTAGAAAGGGCATATTTTATGGTAATTACAGATTACTTGGAGCGAAATGCCAGATTATATGGCGCAGAGTCTGCGCTGGTGGAAATCAACCCTTCTGAGGAGCGGGACAATGCTGTCACTTGGCGTGATTTTAACCTGATCGAGAACGCCAATCCCGACGCACCCTACCGCCGGGAAATGAGCTGGAAGGACTTTGACCGCCGGGCCAATCGTTTCGCCAATTTGCTGCTTAGCCGCGGCCTGCCCAAGGGCACGAAGGTGGCGGTGCTGCTGATGAACTGCATTGAGTGGCTGCCCATTTACTTTGGCATTTTGAAGGCCGGCTGTATCGCTGTGCCTATGAACTTCCGTTACTCCTCCGATGAGATCCAGTACTGTCTGGAGTTGGCGGATGTGGAGGTTCTGGTGTTCGGCCCTGAGTTTGTCAGCCGTGTGGATGCGGTGGAGCCTAATTTGGGCTTCTTGAAAATGAAGTTCTTTGTGGGCAGAAACTGCCCTGCATATGCAGAGGATTGTATGAAGCTCACCGGCTTCTGCTCCTCCAGCGCACCTCCTGTGGCGTTGACTGAGAACGATCACGCCGCCATCTACTTCTCTTCCGGCACCACCGGCTTCCCCAAGGCGATCCTGCACAACCACAGAGCCTTGGTTGCGGCCTGTCAGGTGGAGCAGAACCACCACGGTCAGACTCGTGATGATGTGTTCCTGTGCATTCCGCCGCTGTATCACACCGGCGCAAAGATGCACTGGTTCGGCTCACTCCTTTCCGGCAGTAAGGCGGTTCTTCTGCGTGGCGTGAAGCCCGAGTGGATTCTGCGTGCTGTCACAGAAGAGAAGTGTACCATCGTTTGGCTTCTGGTGCCTTGGGCGCAAGACCTTTTGGATGCTGTAGATTCCGGCCGCATCGACTTGGGCGATTATTATCTGGATCAGTGGCGGCTGATGCACATCGGCGCCCAGCCTGTGCCGCCCAGCCTGATCCGCCGTTGGATGGAGAAGTTCCCCAACCATCAGTATGACACCAACTACGGTCTGTCTGAGTCCATCGGACCCGGCTGTGTCCACTTGGGCGTGGAAAACACCCATAAGGTCGGCGCGATCGGTAAGACCGGTTACCTGTGGGAGTCCAAGATCATCGACGAAAAAGGCAACGAGGTGCCTCAGGGCGAAGTGGGTGAATTGGCTGTCCGTGGCCCGGGCGTGATGCTTTGCTACTACAAAAACCCCGAGGCTACCGACGAGGTGCTCAAGGGCGATTGGCTGTGGACCGGCGATATGGCCCGTATGGACGAAGAGGGCTTCATCTATCTGGTTGACCGGAAGAAGGATGTGGTTATTTCCGGCGGTGAGAACCTGTATCCTGTCCAGATCGAAGACTTCCTCCGTGGCTTTGATAAGATCAAGGATGTGGCGGTCATCGGCCTGCCCGATCCTCGTCTGGGCGAAATTGCCGCAGCCATCGTGGAGATCAAGGACGGCGTGACCTGCACCGAGGCAGAGATCAACGCCTTCTGCGAGGGTATGCCCCGATATAAGCGTCCCAAGCAGATCATCTTCGACCGCATTCCCAGAAATCCCACCGGCAAGATCGAAAAGCCGGTGCTGCGTGAAAAATATTGTCAGGGTCGTTTGGTGGAGTCGCAGATCACAGGCTGATTCCAAACGGCGCTGCAGAAAGACTGAGCGTTACATATGGATCTTCTCATTAAGCTGCCGATGGTCATAATCTTCTTTGCGATCATGATCGGCATCGGCATCTATTGCAAAAAGAAAGCCACCGATGTGGACGGCTTTGTTTTGGGCGGCCGCAGCGTGGGCCCGTGGTTGACCGCCTTTGCATACGGCACCTCCTATTTTTCTGCGGTGGTGTTCGTGGGCTATGCGGGCCAGTTTGGCTGGAAGTACGGCATTGCCGCCACTTGGGTGGGCATTGGCAACGCCTTGATCGGCTCGCTGATCGCTTGGGCGCTCCTTGGCCGCCGCACACGCATTATGACCCAGCATTTGGGCAGTGCGACGATGCCCCAATTCTTCGGCAAGCGGTTTGACAGCAAAGGCCTGAAGCTGGCCGCTTCCGCTATCATCTTCATCTTTTTGATCCCCTACACCGCGTCACTGTATAACGGTCTGAGCCGCCTGTTCGGTATGGCCTTCAATATCGATTACGCGGTATGCGTCATCGTTATGGCGGTCATCACCGCCGCATATGTGATCGTAGGCGGCTATATGGCAACGGCCATCAACGATTTTATCCAAGGCATCATTATGATCGTGGGCATCATCGTGGTGATCGCCGCAGTCCTGAAAGGGCAGGGGGGGCTTGCCGAAGCCTTTGAAAGTTTGGGACAGGTCACCGATGGTGCGAACCAAAACCCCGGCGCGTTCAATTCGCTTCTTGGCCCGGATCCCAAAAACCTGCTGGGCGTGGTGATCCTCACCTCTCTTGGCACTTGGGGACTTCCTCAGATGGTGCAGAAGTTCTACGCCATCAAAAGCGAAAAGGCCATCAATAAAGGCATGGTGATCTCCACCCTGTTTGCCCTCATTGTGGCAGGCGGTTGCTACTTCTTAGGCGGCTTCGGACGGTTGTTCTCCGACCGTGTGGATGTGGCGACGGAGGGCTTCGATGCCATCGTTCCTGCGATGCTTTCGGACCTGTCTCCGTTTTTGATCGCCGTGGTGGTCATTTTGGTTATGTCTGCCTCTATGTCCACGCTGTCTTCGCTGGTTTTGACCTCCAGCTCCACTCTGACGCTGGACTTCATCAAGGGCAACATCGCCAAGAAAATGGACGAAAAGAAGCAGCTGCTTACCATTCGTCTGCTGATTTTGGTGTTCATTCTCATCTCTGTTGTGCTGGCGCTGATCCAGTATAACTCTAATGTGACCTTTATCGCCCAGCTGATGGGCATTTCCTGGGGCGCATTGGCCGGTGCATTTTTGGCGCCGTTCCTGTTCGGCCTGTACTGGAAGAAGACCACCAAGGCCGCTGTATGGACCAGCTTTGTGTTCTCTGCGGTCGTGATGCTCAGCAACATCATCTTCCCCCAATATTTCCCCGTGCTTTTGCGCTCTCCCATCAATGCCGGCGCCTTTTGTATGCTGGCGGGACTGATCCTTGTTCCTGCGGTCAGCCTGTTTACGAAAAAACCTGATGCAAAGCATATCGAGCAGGTCTTCTCCTGCTATGATTCTTCCGAAGATACCAAGGAGGTAGTGAAACAATGAAAACCCTGATGCTTGGCAACGAGGCCGTTGCCAGAGGTCTGTATGAAGGCGGCTGTAGCTTCGTATCCAGCTATCCCGGCACTCCCAGTACCGAGATCACCGAATGCATCGCCACCTATAAAGAAGTTTACGCCGAGTGGGCGCCCAATGAAAAGGTAGCTATGGAAGCAGCCTTTGGCGCAAGCCTTGCCGGCAAGCGCAGCTTCTGCGCTATGAAGCACGTTGGCCTGAATGTGGCGGCTGACCCTCTGTTCACCATTGCCTACACCGGCGTGAACGCAGGTATGATCATCGGCGTTGCAGACGATGCCGGTATGCACTCCTCTCAGAATGAGCAGGACTCCCGTCACTACGCAAGAGCCTCCAAGATCCCTATGCTGGAGCCTGCAGACTCTGCCGAAGCTATCGCCTTCACCAAGCTGGCCTACGAGCTGTCCGAAGAATTTGACACCCCCGTGTTCATCAAAATGTGCACCCGTGTATCCCACTCCCAGAGCGTTGTGGAGCCCGGCGAGCGCATCGAGGTCAGCAAGACCTATGAAAAGAATCCTCAGAAGTACATTATGATGCCCGGCAACGCCAAAATGCGCCACCCCTTCGTGGAAGAGCGCACCCGTAAGCTGGTAGCTTGGGCAGAAACCTGTGACATTAACCGCGTCGAAGAGGGCGCTGACCGCTCTATGGGTATCATCACCTCCTCCACCTCCTACCAGTATGTGAAGGAAGTCTGCGGCGACAAGTACCCGGTTATGAAGCTGGGTATGATCTGGCCTCTGCCTGAGCAGAAGATCAAGGATTTTGCCGCCTCTGTGGACACCTTGGTCGTGGTTGAGGAGCTGGACAGCTTTATCGAAAACCATTGTAAGCAGCTGGGTCTTGCCTGCGTAGGCAAGGAGAAGTTCTCCTGCATCGGCGAATTTTCTCAGAACCTGATCGCTGAAAAGATGGGTGTGGAGATCGCCTCCGGCACAAAGCTGGATGCCGCCATTCCCAACCGTCCTCCCGTTATGTGCGCCGGCTGCCCCCACCGTGGTCTGTTCTACACCTTGGCTAAGAACAAGGTGACCGCTCTTGGCGATATCGGCTGCTACACCTTGGGTGCCGTGCCGCCTCTGGCTGCGCTGGACACCACCATTTGTATGGGCGCATCCGTGTCCGGCATGCACGGCTTCGTAAAGGCCGGCGGCGCTGAGGGCAAGAAGGTGGTTGCCGTGATCGGCGACTCCACCTTTATGCACTCCGGTATGACCGGCCTTGTGAATATGGCCTATAACGATTCCTGCGGCACTGTCATCATCGTGGATAACTCCATCACCGGTATGACCGGCCACCAGCAGAACCCCACCACCGGCTTCAACCTGAAGGGAGACCCCGCCGCAAAGATCGATTTGGAATCTTTGTGCCGTGCCGTTGGTATCCGCCGGGTAAGAGTGGTCGATCCTTATGATCTGGCCGCCTGCGATGCAGCCATCAAGGAAGAAACTGCGGTCGATGAGCCTTCTGTCATCATTTCCCGTCGTCCCTGCGCGCTGCTGAAATATGTCAAGCACAATAAGCCCATCATTGCCGATGACCATAAGTGCGTTGGTTGTAAGGCTTGTATGAAGATCGGCTGCCCGGCCATCAGCATCGTTGACGGCAAGGCCAAGATCGATAACACCCTCTGCACCGGCTGCGGTGTCTGCGCTCAGCTGTGTAAGCTGGATGCGCTGCAGGCAGCAAAGGAGGTCTAAGTATGAAAACACAGAATATTATGATCGTTGGTGTTGGCGGACAGGGAAGTCTGCTGGCCTCCAAACTGCTGGGCCGCATGCTGCTGCAGAAGGGCTATGACATCAAGGTTTCCGAGGTCCACGGTATGAGCCAGCGCGGCGGCAGCGTGGTCACCTATGTCCGTTTCGGCGATAAGGTCTACTCTCCCGTGATCGATAAGGGCGAGGCTGATATTATCGTTTCCTTTGAACTGCTGGAAGCCGCCCGTTGGACGGAATACTTAAAGCCCGGTGGCAAGATCGTGGCAAACACCCAGAAAATTTCTCCTATGCCGGTGATCACCGGCGCAGCCGAATATCCCCAGGGTCTTGTGGAGCAGATGCAGTCCGCCGGCCTTGATGTGAATGCCTTTGATGCGCTGGCGCTGGCCGAGCAGGCCGGTTCCTCCAAGGCGGTCAATATCGTCCTGATGGGCTATTTGTCCCGCTACTTCGAATTTGCCGAGGAGGAGTGGCTGGATGCCATCGAAAAGAGCGTCCCGGCAAAGTTCCTGGAGCTGAATAAGACCGCCTTCCGGCTGGGTCGCAAGGCATAAAGGAAGAAGGCAAGAAAAAATGACAAAGTATTATCAACCTGAAATTGAAACTGCCTCTCGCGAGCAGATCAAGGCTTGGCAGGATGAGCGCTTAGTCAAGCAGGTGCAGCATGTCTGGGACAATGTGCCTTACTATCGCAAAAAGATGGAAGAAAGGGGCCTGACCCCAGCCGACATTCAAAGCACCGCAGATTTGCACAAGCTGCCCTTTTTGACCAAAAACGACCTGCGTGAGGCTTATCCCTACGGCTTGGCCGGCAAGCCTATGTCTGAATGCGTCCGCATCCATTCCACCTCCGGCACCACCGGCAAGCGCGTTGTGGCATTCTACACCCAGCACGATATTGATCTGTGGGAGGATTGCTGCGCCCGTGCCATTATGGCCGCTGGTGGCGACAAGGAAGCTGTGGTGCAGGTGGCTTACGGCTACGGCCTGTTCACCGGCGGTGCCGGCTTGCACGGCGGCTCCCACAAGGTGGGCTGCCTGACCCTGCCTATGTCCTCCGGCAACACCGATCGGCAGCTGCAGTTTATGACCGATCTGGGTTCTACCATTTTGTGCTGCACACCCTCTTACGCAGCCTATCTGTCCGAGACCATTCACGAGCGTGACCTGCGGGATAAGATCAAGCTGAAGGCCGGCATCTTCGGCGCTGAGGCTTGGAGCCAAAAGATGCGCGAGGACATTGAAAAGGGCCTCGGCATCAAAGCCTATGACATCTACGGCCTGACTGAAATTTCCGGCCCCGGCGTAGCCTATGAGTGCGAAGCCCAGACCGGTATGCACATCAACGAAGACCACTTCATCGCAGAGATCATCGACCCGGAAACAGAAGAGGTCTTGCCTGAGGGCGCAAAGGGCGAGCTGGTGTTCACCTGCATCACCAAGGAAGCCTTCCCTCTGCTGCGCTACCGCACCCGTGACATCTGCGTGCTGACCCGGGAGGCCTGCCCCTGCGGCCGCACCCACGTGAAGATGTGTAAGCCTATGGGTCGCAGCGACGATATGCTGATCGTCAAGGGTGTCAATGTGTTCCCCTCTCAGATCGAAGCGGTTCTGCTTGAGCAGGGCTATCCTGCCAACTACCAGATCATCGTGGATCGGGTGAACCATTCTGATACTCTGGAGGTTATGGTGGAAATGACCCCGGAGAACTTCTCCGACTCTCTGGCGAAGATCACCTCTATGGAAAAGAAACTGGTAGACGCATTGAAGGCAATGCTGGGCATTTATGCCAAGGTTCGCCTTGTTGCACCTAAGACCATCGCCCGTAGTGAGGGCAAAGCCGTCCGTATCATCGACAAGCGTAAGATCTGAGGAGGTTACAGTATGGTATATCAGATTTCTGTATTTTTGGAAAATCGCGCCGGCCAGTTTGCTGAAATTGCAGACGTTCTGGCCAAGAACGATATTGACCTGCGGGCCATCTCCGTGGCAGAGACCGCCGATTACGGTGTTCTGCGTATGATCGTGGGCGATGCAGAGAAGGCAACATCTATTTTGATGCAGCACGGCTATTTGCTGTCTATGACACCTGTTTTGGTAATTGCCGTTCCCGACCAGCCCGGAGGCATCGCACCTGTTCTGGCCACCTTGGCTGAGGGCAATATGGACATTGAGTATATGTACTCTTTGTTCACTCACACAGAGGGCAAGGCCTATATCGTGTTCCGCGTGGCCGAGCCGGATAAGTTCGTGGCTCTGCTGAATAGCCACGGAATCGCTCCCGTCACCAACGAAGAGCTGGGAATCCACTAATCACAAGCGAGGTAACAAGCTATGCAAGAAATGAGCAGAAAAAACCAATATTTTACCGACTCCGTCATTCGTCGTATGACCCGTATTTCCATTGATTGCGGCGCCATCAACCTGGCTCAGGGCTTCCCGGATTTTGACCCTCCCAAGGCTATGCTGGACCGTTTGAATGAAGTCTGCTACGCAGGCCCCCACCAGTACCCCATCACTATGGGCGCCCCCAATTTCCGTCAGGCTCTGGCAAGAAAGTGCGGCCGCTTTATGGGTCGCAGCTTAGACCCGGATACGGAGATGGTGGTCACCATCGGCTCTACCGAGGCAATGGTGGATACGATCTTTGCCCTGACAAACCCCGGCGACAAGATCGCTATGTTCTCTCCCTACTTTGAGAACTACCGGGCGCAGGCCATTATGGCCCAGTGCGAGCCGATCTTCATTCCGTTGGTTCCTCCCACATTCAACTTTGATGCAAATGTGCTGGAGGACGCCTTCAAGCAGGGCATCAAGGCGATCCTGATCTGCAACCCCTCCAACCCCAGCGGCAAGGTCTTCACCTATGACGAGCTGAAGCTGATCGCAGATCTGTGTATCAAGTACGATGTCTATGCCATTATGGACGAGGTTTATGAGCACATCGTCTACGAGGGTCATAAGCACATCTATATGAATAGCCTACCCGGTATGTGGGAGCGCACTGTGTCTTGCTCCTCTTTGTCCAAGACCTACTCCATCACCGGCTGGCGCTTGGGCTATGCCATCGCCCCCAAGCCCATTATGGATCGCATCAAGCAGTACCACGACTTCAACACCGTCGGCTGTCCCTCTCCTTTGATGGAGGCTGCTGTGGTGGGTCTGGATATGCCCGATAGTTATTATGAGGAATTCGGCGCCCACTATGCCCATATGAAGAAGCTGTTCACCGAGGGTCTTGACCGCATCGGCATTCCCTACACCGATCCTCAGGGCGCATACTTCGTGCTGGCTGACATCTCTCCCTACCTGAAGAAGGGTCAGACAGATGTGGAGTTCTGCGAAGAACTGGCTCGCAAGGTGGGCGTTGGCGCAGTGCCCGGTAGCTCCTTCTTCAGCGAAGGTGTCAACAACATCGTCCGCCTGCACTTTGCCAAGGTGGATTCTACCTTGAACGAGGCGCTGGACCGTCTGTCCCACATTCAGGAAAAACTGTTCTGATAATGCAAAAGCCACTCCTCGCCGGGAGTGGCTTTTTGCAAAAATATTGACAAAAAAACTGCCGCTGTTATATACTAATACCAACTTATTTTAAAGAGGTGCGCGCTATGAAAAAAACAGTTCAGGATATTCTTGCAATCATCAAGGAAAACGGAATCCGGATGATCGACTTTAAGATGGTGGATATTAACGGCCAGTACCGCCATGTGACGATCCCGGCCGAAAACTTCTCTGAGGAAACTATGAAGTACGGCATCGGCTTTGACGCCTCCAACTACGGCTATGCGGTGGTGGAAAAGAGCGATATGGTGTTCATTCCCGACTTGGACACCGCAACCGTTGACCCCTTCTGCGGAATCCCCACTCTGTCTATGACCGGCAATGCTATGATCATCGACACCCCCGAAAACCGTCCCCTTGCCCAGTATCCCCGTAATATCACCAAGGCTGCCGTTGCCTATATGCAGGATAGCGGCATTGCCGACGAAATGAAGATCCTGCCCGAATTTGAATTTTACCTGTTTGACGATGTGACATGGAGCGTGGAGGGCCGTTATATCGGCGCCACCGTGGATGCAAATCAGTCCTACTGGAACTCTGCTACCGAGGGTCGCGGTGTGATCGTCCCCAAGCAGAAAAATTACCACATTGCCAAGCCCTTTGATGTGTCCTACGAGTGCCGCAGCGAAATGTGTATGCTGATGAAGGAGGCCGGTATCGACATCAACTACCACCACCCCGAGGTGGCGGCTTCCGGCCAGTTTGAGATCGAGCCCCAGTTGGGCGAAGTGGTGCATATGGCAGATGCCACAATGATGATCAAGTACATCATCCACAACACCGCTCTGAAATACGGCAAGAGCGCAACCTTTATGCCCAAGCCTATCTACGGCGAAGCCGGCAGCGGTATGCATGTGCATATGCTGCTTATGAAGGACGGAAAACCCGTGTTCTCCGACGATAACGGCTACTCCCACCTGAGCCAGACCGCCCACTACTTCATCGGTGGCATCTTGAAGCACATCGGCTCTTTGTGCGCCATCACCAACCCCAGCACCAACTCCTTCAAGCGCCTTGTGCCCGGTTTTGAAGCGCCTGTGACCGTTGGCTATGCCACCTCTAACAGAAGCGCGGTCATCCGTATTCCTGCCTATGCCAAGAGTCCCGACAAGCGCCGCTTCGAACTGCGTAACCCGGACGCCACCTGCAACCCCTATTTCTGCTATGCGGCGATCCTGATGGCCGGCCTTGACGGTGTGAAGAACAAGATCGATCCTCACGAGAATGGCTGGGGCCCCTACGATATGAATCTGTACCACCTGCCCGAGGAAGAAAAGGCAAAACTGCAGGGTCTGCCCACCTCCTTGGATGAGGCTCTGGACTGCTTGGAAAAGGACTACGCATACCTGACCGAGGGCGGCGTATTCCCCGAAGAACTTTTGCGTAATTTCATAAAGATGAAGCGGGCCGAATGCAGAGAACTTTCCGCTATTCCCCATCCTGCAGAGTTCGATAAGTATTATAATCTGTAATAAAAAAGCCGTCCCACCGGGGCGGCTTTTTATTTTGGTCTTTATTTTGTGCCGTTGTTTCGTTATAATGGTAGAAAACGGCACGAATTGGGAGGAATGGATATGAACACATTTCAAGACAAGGTGTTTGTGATCACCGGCGGCGCAGGCGGCATCGGCAAGTGCATTGCAGAGCAGGCCCAAAAGCAAGGGGCGCAGGTATGCGTGATCGACACAGCACCCGGCGACCATTTTGTTGGCAATATTGCCGATAAGGCCACCTTGGAGGCCTTTGCTAAAACGGTCATCGACCAATACGGCCGGGTGGATGTGCTGGTAAATAACGCGCCGCCCAGCTTCATCGGAATTGACGAATGTACTTATGAACAGTTCCAAAATGCGCTGGCGGTGGGTGTGACCGCGGCCTTTTATTTGAGCAAGTTGTTTGCCCCGTATTTTGCCGAAGGTGCCAGCATCATTAACATTTCCTCGTCCAGAGATCGAATGAGCCAGCCCCAAAGTGAGAGTTACACGGCAGCCAAGGGCGGCATTGCGGCACTGACCCACGCATTGGCGGTGAGTTTTTCCGGCAAGGTGCGGGTGAATTCCGTTTCGCCCGGCTGGATTGATACCGCCTATATGGTCTACGAAGGGGCGGATGCCGTCCAACAACCTGCAGGCAGGGTGGGTAACCCCTTGGATATTGCCAATATAGTGCTGTTTCTGGCGTCCGATAAGGCAGGTTTCATCACCGGCGAAAACATCTGTGTTGACGGCGGTCAGACGAAACTGATGATCTACCACGGCGACAACGGCTGGACATTAAACCCGTAAAACCAAGGCTTGCATTCAGCCCAGCGTTGTGCTATATTGAAACAGAAATCACGCGCAAAAGCGCGGGAAAGAAGAGAGTGAAAATGGAAAAGAAAGTGATTTATCGGCACTTTGGTTCGGACAATTTTGATATTATTGCAGGCTCTTACAGCTGTATGATCCGCCGCCACAGCAGCGGAGAATTCCGGCTTCATATCCACGCAAAGGGTCAGCGCTGCCCCGATCTGGTCCTGCGGCCGGACGCCGGCTTTACCGCTGAGGCAGGCGCTTACCGTCTGCTGACCCAAATGAGTTCCTGCAGCGAAAAGACCGATTTGCTGGAGCTGACCTACGGCTGCGATGAGCAGCTGGAAACCACCGTGCGCTTTTACCCGGACCGGCTGGAAATGACCGCCACCTACACCGGCACAGAGCCCATCAAATTCGATGAGCTATATGTTGGCAGAGGCTCACTTCTTTATACCGACGAGCTGTTCACCCCCACCCATCAGGATGAGGCAGCGGCGGTCAGCCACTACCTGCGTCCCGACGAGGTGGTCACCTTGGCCCCCGGTCTGATGTCTCCGCCCCCTTGGTGCTTCAGCGCAAAGCAGACCAACGACCGCTGGATGGGCTTTGCCTTGGAGCCTACACAGGAGCAGCTGGATTTCTATGCTATGTTCTCTGTTCCCGGTGTTGGCCATCAGTATGCGTGGAAGATCGACTACCACGGCGCATCGGTCTCTCGCACCGAGTACACCTCTCCTGCGCTGGTGTTCCGTTTCGATCTTGAGGACGAATTTACCGTACTGGAAGCCCATGTAAAGACTATTTTGGAAACCGGCAAGCTGGTTTTGCCGGAGCGCAAGATCCCCGATTGGCAGTTCGGTGTTTCCGCCTGCGGCTGGCGCTGGCAGCACTCTCAGAAGCTTGCCTGCACCCAGGAGCTATACCAGAACTACCTGGACACCTTGGAAGAGTTTGGCCTGGATTGCGACACCATCATCATCGATGACTTCTGGGGCGACCCCAATCAGCACGGCATTTGGAAAGTGGACGAGAGCCGCTGGCCGGATATGCGCGGTTTTGTAGATGCCCAGCACGCAAAGGGACGGCATGTGCTTCTGTGGGTCTGCGCCTTTGCCGCCGGCTTGCCGGAAGAGGAATGCCGCAACCATGTCCATAACATCGAATCCCCTGTCTGGCAGGCACGCCTGCGTGAGGATGCCCGCCGTATGCTGTCCGATGAGCCGGGCTGCTACAATGCCGACGGCGTGAAGTTTGACTTCACCAGCGCCATGACACCGGCGCAGGAGGGCGATCGCTTCCGCGGCGTGGGCTTTATGATGGAGCGTTTCCGCCTGCTTTACGATGCGCTGACCGCAGTCAAACCTGAGGCGATGATCGTTTGTCAGTGCTTAAACCCCTACTTTGTGCCTTATCAGACGGTGATCCGTTTGAATGACTACTTTGCCCACCCCATCCATGGCTTGGAGGAAATGGGCACCCGGGCCCGAGTGGCCAAGGCTGTCGGCTGTGGCATCCCCGTGGATACCGATCACATCTCCTTCAACACCTTCTCCTATGAGGGCGGCTACGATTATTACAGACAGATGGACACCTTCGGCACAGTTTCCGTGTATGTAAACCGTGAAGACATCGAAGAGCCGGAGTTCTGCGCTATTTTGAAGGAACAGGTCGACCGAAATCTGAAGCGGAAGTAAAAAACAAAACGAGGCGTTTTTATGAAGCAGACAGATTGGAAAATCATTTTCAACAACTACGACGGCCCTGAGAAAAAAGCCATCCACTTCCTGTCCAAGGAGGCTGGCCGCTGGCTGATCCGTGAGCCGCAGGTATATCGGATCTATGTTCTGCCTTGCGAAAAAGAGGGCAGCGCCCCGAATAAAAACACGATTTTTGTAGGTTGCTATGAGGAAAGTGCCGCCATCCGGCAGTGGATCGCCGCAGAAGAAATTCCGGCCGATGGCTACTTGGTGAAGATCATCCCCAATCCGGAGGATGAAGAGGGTCGTTTCGTGATCATCACCGCCCATACCCCCGTAAATGTGTATTACGGCGCGGTCAGCTTCATTGATGATCTGCTGCCTCACTACAGTCAGGAATTTTGCCCCAATCAGATTGCGGATATGGTCTTTGACAGACCCTTGGAGCCCTGCTGCTACACAGACAGACCTGACCACAAGGTCCGCAGCATCTTCACTTGGGGTCACTCCATCAGCGATTACCGGGCCTACATCGACAATATGGCGCGGCTTAAGTTTAACGAGCTGATCCTGTGGAATGATTTTCTGCCTCTGAACATCCGGGATGTGATCGACTATGCCCACTCCTACGGCATCGCCGTGAACTTGGGCTACAGCTGGGGCTGGTCTACCAACCAATGCTCCGGCACCACCGATGTGAGCGACGAAGCGCTGTCTGTGCTGAAGGATGAGATCATCCGGGAGTACGAGGAAAAGTACGCCCAGACCCAGTGCGACGGCATCTATTTCCAGTCCTTCACCGAGCGTAAGGACGAGTATATCGGCGGCCGCCTGATCGCCGAGGCGGTTACCTCCTTGGTCAATATGACCTCCGGCGAGCTGCTGAAGAAATACCCCGACCTGAAGCTGCAGTTTGGTCTCCACGCATCCTCTGTCCACACCCATCTGGACGAGATCGCAAAGGTAGACCCCCGGGTACAGATCCTGTGGGAGGACTGCGGCGAGTTCCCCTATGGCTATGCGCCGCTGGTGCTGGACGAAGCCAAATACGAGGATACGCTTGAATTTACCAAGAAGCTCTTGGCTCTGCGTGACGGCGTCAATGTGGGACTGCTGTTTAAGGGTGTTATGATGCTGGACTGGACAAAATTCGTCCATCAGCAAGGCCCCTATGTAATGGGCGAAAACCACGCTGACATTGCAGACCACGACCGGAAAATGCGTACAAACGGCTGGCGTGGCTACACCGCTCTTTGGCTGCAAAGCGGCGCAAGAGCTGCCCAAATGCTCCGTCACATCGCAGAGAACAAAAAGTGCGACGTGGAAATGAGCTTTGCCGGCACCTTTGACGGCGGTATTTACCTACCTATGGCCCTTGGCGCACAGATGATCTGGAACAACCGGGAAGCCTATCCGGAGATCCTCCGCAGAGTGGCCAAAAGACCTTGCATTGCAAAAGAATAATTGTCACCCTCTGCTGCAAAGCGGCAGAGGGTTTTTTTACACATTTTAACAAGAATCTACCAAAAGGCGTATTGACAAACCGGGTGGGTAGGTTATAATTAAATATAGTATAATTTCGCCAAAGCAACAGGCTTTTGGCAATGAGATTTGCAATAAAGTTAACACGAGAGGTGGAGAAAAATGGCAAAAGTAATGTCTGTTTCTGATGCAGTCAGAGAGTATATCAAGGATGGTTCTACCATCACCTTCGGCGGATTTATCGGATCTGCTCACCCGGAAGAGGTCTCCTTGGCAATCGAGAACGCTTTCTTGGAAACGGGTCACCCCGCTAACCTGTCTTTGCTGTACTGCGCAGGTATGGGTGACAGCAAGGAAAAGGGCCTGAACCACTTGGGTCACGAGGGTCTGGTTTCTAAAATTATCGGCGGCCACTGGGGACTCGTTCCCAAGCTGCAGAAGCTGGCGCTGGAAAACAAAGCCGCTGCTTACAACCTGCCTCAGGGCGTTATCAGCCAGCTGTACCGTGACATCGCAGCCGGCAAGCCCGGCGTTATCACCCACGTGGGTCTGAAGACCTATGTTGACCCCCGCTTGGAGGGCGGCAAGATCAATCAGATGGCAGCCGAAGCCGGCGATATCGTGGAAGTGATCAATATCCGCGGTCAGGATAAGCTGTTCTACCACGCATTCCCCATCGATGTGGCTGTTATCCGTGCTACATATGCCGACGAGCACGGCAACTGCACCATGGAGCACGAGGGCGTTACCTTGGATGCTCTGTCCATCGCTCAGGCCACCAAGAACTCCGGTGGTAAGGTGATCGTGCAGGTTGAAAATGTGGTTCAGTTCGGCTCTTTGGATACCCGTCTTGTGAAGATCCCCGGCATCTTGGTAGACGCCATCGTCATCTCCAAGCCGGAAAATCATATGCAGACCTTTGAGGTTGCTTACAACCCTGCCTACAGCGGCGAGATCCGCATCCCTGTGGATGCCATCGCACCTCTGCCTATGGATGTCCGTAAGGTCATTACCCGCCGTGCCGCAATGGAGCTGGTTCCCAACGCTATCGTGAATTTGGGTCTGGGTATGCCGGAGTGCATCTCTGCAGTGGCTGCTGAAGAGGGTGTCAGCGACACCATGGTCCTTACCGCGGAAAGCGGCGTTATCGGTGGCGTACCTGCAGCAGGCCTGAGCTTCGGTGTCACCGCCAACGCTGAATGTGTTATCGACCAGTCCTACCAGTTCGACTTCTATGACGGCGGCGGATTGGACGTTGCGTTCCTTGGCCTTGCAGAAATGGACGGCAACGGCAACGTGAACGTTTCCAAGTTCGGCACCAAGCTGCCCGGCTGCGGCGGGTTCATCAACATCACTCAGTGCGCAAAGAAGGTCGTGTTCTGCGGCACCTTTACCGCCGGCGGCCTGAAGGAAGATTTCCGCGACGGTAAAGTTGAAATTCTGCAGGAAGGCAGAGGCCATAAGTTGGTTGAGAATGTCCAGCAGATCACTTTCAGTGGCGACTACGCCAGAGAAATGGGCCAAAAGGTCTACTACATTACCGAGCGCGCTGTCTTTGAACTGACAGAAGAGGGCGTTGCCCTGATTGAGATTGCCCCCGGTATCGATCTGGAGAAGGACGTTCTGGCACAGATGGACTTCAAGCCCATCATCGGCGATGTGAAACTGATGGACGCCAGATTGTTCAACGAAGAAAAAATGGGCCTGACCCTGTAATTTTCAAGGAGGAGAGAATTATGAGAGATGCTGTTATTGTCAGTGCAGTCAGAACTGCTGTCGGTTCCTTCGGCGGTACTTTGAAGGACATTTCCGCAGCCGACCTGGGCGCAATTGTCATTAAGGAAGCCGTGAAAAGAGCAGGCATCGAACTTGCCGATGTGGACAAAGTCTATATGGGCAACGTGGTGCAGGCCGGTCAGGGTCAGAATGTGGCCCGTCAGGCCGCTGTGAAAGCCGGCATCCCCGTGGAAAAGCCTGCTGTCACCCTGAATATGGTCTGCGGCTCCGGCTTGCGCGCCGTTTCCTTGGCTGCCCAGTTGGTTCGCTTGGGCGATGCCGATGTGATCGTTGCCGGCGGCACCGAGAATATGTCCATGGCGCCCTACGCTATGCCCAAAGCAAGATGGGGACAGAGAATGGGCAACGCTACCATGATCGACACCATGATCAATGACGCTCTGACCGACGCTTTCAGCGGTGTCCATATGGGCATCACCGCAGAAAACATTGCCGAGCAGTGGAACATCACCCGTGAAGAGCAGGACGCATTTGCCGCTGCTTCTCAGCAGAAGGCAGAGGCCGCCATCAAGGCCGGCAAGTTTACTGACGAAATCGTTGCCGTGGAGATTCCCCAGAGAAAGGGCGACCCCATCGTATTTGATACTGACGAATATCCCCGTTTCGGCGCAACTGCCGAGGGTATGGCAAAACTGAAGCCCGCTTTCAAGAAAGACGGCACCGTTACCGCCGGTAACGCATCCGGCATCAACGACGGCGCAGCGGCGCTTGTCATTATGAGCGAAGAGAAGGCCAAAGAACTGGGCCTGAAGCCTTTGGCAAAAATCCTGTCCTACGGCTCCAAGGGTCTGGACCCCGCCATTATGGGTTACGGCCCCTTCTATGCAACCAAGGCTGCCTTGGAAAAGGCAAATCTGACCGTAGAAGATCTGGACCTGATCGAGGCAAACGAAGCCTTTGCATCTCAGAGCATCGCAGTTGCAAGAGACCTGCAGTTCGATATGTCTAAGGTCAATGTAAACGGCGGCGCAATCGCAATCGGCCACCCCGTAGGTGCATCCGGCGCAAGAATTCTGGTAACCCTGCTTCACGAAATGAAGCGCCAGGATGCTAAGACTGGTCTTGCAACCTTGTGCATCGGCGGCGGTATGGGTACTGCCATCATCGTAGGCCGCGACTAATAAACGAAAGTGAGGAAATGAAAATGAAAATTTGTGTTTTGGGCGCAGGCACCATGGGTGCAGGCATCGCGCAGGCTTTTGCCGCAAAGGGTTATGAAGTTATCCTGCGTGACATCAAAGATGAATTCGTCGACAGAGGCCTTGCCGGTATCAACAAGAACCTGAGCAAGCTGGTGGCTAAGGAAAAGATCACCGAAGAGCAGAAGGAGGACATCCTGTCCCGTCTTTCCGGCACCACCGAAATGCAGTATGCTGCAGATTGCGACTTGGTCGTGGAAGCCGCTGTTGAGAATATGCAGATCAAGAAGCAGATCTTTGCCGAGCTGGACGAGATCTGCGGTGAAAACACCATTTTGGCAACCAACACCTCTTCTTTGTCCATCACCGAAGTGGCATCTGCCACCAAGCGCCCCGACAAGGTCATCGGTATGCACTTCTTTAACCCCGCTCCCGTTATGAAGCTGGTGGAAGTCATCAAGGGTATGGCAACTTCCGAGGAGACCTTCAACGCCGTCAAGGAAATTGCTGAGAATATCGGCAAGAAGCCTGTTGAAGTGGCTGAGGCTCCCGGCTTTGTGGTCAACCGCATCTTGATCCCCATGATCAACGAGGCTTTCGGCATTTTGGCAGAGGGCATCGCCAGCGCTGAGGATATTGACCAGTCTATGATGCTGGGCGCAAATCACCCCATGGGCCCCTTGGCTCTGGGCGATCTGATCGGCTTGGATGTTTGCTTGGCTATTATGGATGTGCTTTACAAGGAAACTGGCGATACCAAGTACCGGGCTCACAGCCTGATGCGTAAGTATGTAAGAGCCGGCTGGCTGGGTAGAAAGACCGGCCGCGGTGTTTACCAGTACTAATGGAATAAAAAAAGAGAGCCGATTTTTCGGTTCTCTTTTTTGTATTTCTTGACAAAGAATGTAGAAATTGTATAATAAAACTATCAACAAATTAAAGGAGAATTATATTATGTACGTATGTCCCAACTGTGAAGCCAAGTATGAAGCCGAAGTAACCTTCTGCAGTTCCTGCGGCGCAAAAGTGGTTACTACGGGAGTGTCTGAACCCGCAAAGAAAGAACCTCTTGCACCCAGCCTGTTCGTATTCCTCTCTAACATTGTAAATATCCTGACCGGCATGTGTATTGCCTTAGCGGTAGCTATAATGGATATTTATGTTGGCAAGTATAGCGTCTATCTTTATCCGGAAGAATCTTGCTCTATTTTGGCAATGGTTCTGTCTTCTGTCGGAGTGGGATTGTCTATCGTTACCCTGATTATCTCCCTGATTAAGGGCAAGACTGCGAAAACGAAGTTTGCTGCAATTACTACCCTTGTTTTGGCTGCTGCGTTGTTCGTTGTTTCAGCTGTACTAGCTTCTACTGTTTAATATCTTAGTAAAACCCCGGCAGCATCGCTGCCGGGGTTGTTTTTGACCGATGGATCACTTCAGATCCTTTTTGTTGAAACCCCAAAGGCCGTAGCCAAGGAAGCCGGCGATTCCCACCACCGGGGGAATGACCAGATACAGCACATCCTCCAGCGTGTAGGAAGTGCCTACGCCGATGTAAAGCGCACCGTTGCCCACATTGATCCGATTGAAGAATTCCAGAACAGACAGGATCTTCTCGTTGCCGGGGGAGAATTCCAGAACGCTGATGACCGTTTGCAGGATGCTGCCGGCCAAAACCAGCACCATAGCGATGGCGATGTACAACACGATCACCAGACCCACATTCTTCATATTGGCGCACAGCCAGGAAAGCAGCGCAGCCACAAACAAAAGGATCAGCACCTCAAAGCCAAGGGACGCGAGGAAATAGCCGAAATCGCCGATGGTGAAGGGGGTCTGCTGATAGTCGAAGAAGATCAGGCTGATGCCCAGCGCGACAAATGCGTGGAGCATCATCACGGCGATCAGCACAACAGCGCAGGCAATAAACAGGGACATAAAGATTTGGTTGCGGCTTTTGCCGGCGATGATCTTGTTGCGGATCGTGCCGAAGGAAAAGTCCTTGCACAGAATGATCGCCAGCAGAACCGGCGCTACCAGTCCCAAATTGTTGCCCATGGAAAAGGCGTTGAAAAACAGCGTCTTTGCAGAAAATAGATTGCCAAACAAATCATCCTCCAGCATATCTGCGGTGGAGAAGATGACGGCGTAGAGTAGGGGAAGGGTAATGGCAAACACCACAGCCAAAATTCCCACCACGATCAAAAGCTTATCCTTCAGAATTCGTCTGAAATCCGATTTTAAAAGGCCGGTCATTTTCTTGCACCTCCTATCAGCGAAAGGTAGTAATCCTCGAAGCTGGTCTCGCGGCAGTTGATGCTCAGAATTTGGATGCCGCCGTCGATGATGGCAGCAAGCAATGCGTTCAGATCCAGCTGGCCTGCGATCATGACCCCGTCGGGGGTATATTCCACAGGATTGTCGGTGTGGCTTTTTACAACCTCAAGCAGCTTTTGGGGATCGTCAGCGCTGATGGCAGTGGTCTTTGTGCATTCGTTGTGCAGCTGCTTGGCGGTGATCTCCTTGATGAGCTTGCCCTTGGAGATGATGCCGTACTTGGTGGCCACCAGCGACAGCTCGCTGAGGATATGGGAGGAAATCAGGAAGGTGATGCCCCGTTCCCGGTTCAGCTTCAGGATCAGCTCACGGATGCCCACAATGCCTGCCGGATCAAGGCCGTTCATCGGCTCGTCCAGAATCAGGAAATCCGGGTCGCTGAGTAGTGCCATAGCAATACCAAGCCGCTGGCGCATACCGAGGGAAAAATCGCTGACATGCTTCTTTTCTCCGCAAAGCGTCTCCAGACTCACATCCGCAAGGACAGCGCGGATCTTCTCGTCAGAGTTTACGCCCAGGATCATACATTGGGACTTCAAATTGTCATAGGCAGACATATTCATATAAATGGACGGGCTTTCCACAATGGCGCCGACACGGCTTCTGGCAGCGCCGATGCGCTTGTCGGTGTTTGCTACATCAAAAAGGGTAAAGTTGCCCTCGTAAGGGGAAATAAGCCCTGTGATCAGCCGGATAACGGTGGTCTTGCCGGAACCGTTTTCGCCCACAAAGCCGTAAATATCGCCCTGCTCAATGTGCATATCCACCCGGTCAACAGCCATCTGCTTTTTGTAGCGCTTGGAAAGACCGTTTGTGATCAGTACATTTGCCATACAGATACCTCCTTTATGGTATAAACATAATACAAATTCTTCTTTTTGTCAACAAACTGCCATTCGATATGGCTTTTTTGAACACTTAAAATGCTTGAAAAGCAAAATACCCTATGCTATAATAATTTCTATAATAATTTTATGGAGGTGTTGATATGTCTTATTGTATCAATTGTGGCAACCAACTTACAGAAAACGATAAATTCTGCAACGCTTGCGGCACGAAAGTTTCCGAAGCTGCTCCGGAGGTCAATACATACGCACAAGAGACCGTGCAGCCTTACTATGTCCCTGCAAAGCCTGCGGAAATCGTTGTTTCCACGAAGGATAAAGTCCTTGGCTTTGTGGGAATGGGTCTGTCCATCGGCGGCCTGGTTTTTGCAATTTTTGGTATTTTTGCTACCCTGATTGGTATGGCCGAAGAAGGTATCGGCTTTGGTATGTCCATTGGCTATGGCATTTTCTCTTTGCCGCTTAGTATCGCAAGCAAAATACTGGCCGGCCAAAGCAAAAACGCCGGCAATACATCTGCTGCCGTTTCGGTAGGCTCCGGCATTGGCCTTGCCGGAATTATTGTAAGCGGTGTGATGCTGCTTCTTGGCTTTATCAACCTGTTTGCCTAAAGATGAATATGTAGGTGTGATCAGCCTATCAGCAAACTGTTTCCGCTGGCACATTGCCGGCGGAAATTTTTATCGGAAGGAAGCACTATGAATAAAGAGATCAGACAGATCCTCAGCACCAACAGAGAGCTGCTGGAGCGTTCTGAAATGGATCTGAAATCGATTTTTAATATTATGTTCCGTCTGCGGGATAAGATCCTGTGCGAAACCAATGACGGTTTCCGCATCCAAAAATATACATACGGCCAGATCCGCGAGCGCATTTGCCAGGCAGCCGGCGCTCTGTACGCCAAGCTGGGCGCGACCCACAGCTATGTTGCCTT
This sequence comes from Faecousia sp., assembly GCA_045614325.1. Classification (GTDB taxonomy): domain Bacteria; phylum Bacillota; class Clostridia; order Oscillospirales; family Oscillospiraceae; genus Faecousia. The sequence goes on from JAZLCU010000069.1 coordinate 31,065, forward strand.
GGAGATGGAAAACAGCCCTGATTGGATCGTGGCCTTTTGGGCGATCTTAATGAGCGGAAATAAGCCCTATCTTGTGAATATGCGCTACCCGGAAAGCCTGACAAACGGCATTTTAAGCACCCTGCAGGTGCAGTATGTGCTGTGCGCTCAGCCGACTAAACTGTCCGCGCAAGCAATCACCATCGCAGAATTAAGCGGCCGGAATCCTGCCGTTCCCGAGGATGTTTTTGAAGATGAGCTGGCCTTTTCCTCTTCGGCAACCTCTATGAACGAGGTCATCTGCTTTTACTCCGGCCGTCAGATTGCCGCGCAGATCCTCAACTTCAAGAGCATCGTAAAGGAAAGTCCGAAGATCGCCAACCACTACAAGGGTCAGCTGAAGCAATTGGCATTTTTGCCGTTTTACCATGTGTTTGGCCTGTTTGCGGTGTATTTTTGGTTCACCTTCTTTGCAAGAACGCTGGTATTCCTGCGGGATTACAGCGCAGAAACCATCTTAAAAACCTGCCGTCGCCACGAAGTGACCCACATTTTCGCGGTGCCTATGCTGTGGCACACCATCGAAAAGCAGGTCTGGGCGGCAGTTGCCAAGCAGGGAGAAAAGAAAACGGCCAAATTCCGCAAGGGTATGGCCGTAGCCACCGCCCTGCAAAATGCCTTCCCCGGCATGGGCTGCAACCTGTCCAAACGGATCCTGCGGCAGGTCACCGATCAGCTGTTTGGACCGTCTGTGATGTTCTGCATCAGTGGCGGCAGCTTCCTACGGGATTCGGCCATCGAACTGATCAATGCCTTGGGCTACCGCCTGCACAACGGCTACGGCATGAGCGAGATCGGCATCACCTCGGTGGAGCTGGGTCTGCGCCCCAAGGACAGAAACCGCAACTCCATCGGCAAGCCCTTTGACTCCGTGCAGTACCGGCTCAGCGAGGACGGTATCCTGCAGGTCACCGGCACATCCTTGTGCATCCAAAAGACCGTAAACGGCGAAATGGTCACACGCGCTGAGTGGTTTGACACCGGCGACCGTATGACCTGCAAAGACGGTCGTTACTATATTCAGGGTCGTCTCAGCGACACGGTGATCGGCGAAAACGGTGAAAATATCAACCCGGATATGATCGAAAAAGCCTTTATGCCGATGAATGTGCAGCAATTCTGCGTGCTTGGCCTGCCCGGACAGGACGGTCAAGAGCTGTCCTTGGTTGCCCAGATCAGCCCCTATTTGACAAAGCCTGCAGCAGACCGGGTGATAGAATATTTCTACAAGGTGAATGACGCCTTTGCCAAAACCACGGCCGTCAAGAACTTCTATTTCACCTTAGACGAGCTTGCACCCCCCACGGCCGTGAAGGTCAGCCGGGCGCAGCTGCAGAAGAAGATCGAAAATGGACAGGTGACCCTGACCCGTTTCCGGGATTACCAAAAGGAAGCTGCCGGCCGGGACGAAAGCTCCCTGCTGCTGCAGCAGGTCTGCAGGATTATCGCTCAGGTACTGGAGACAGATGAGCAGGCGGTGGATGCCCACAGCCACATTTTCTACGATTTGGGCGCTACCAGCATCCAGTATTTCTCTATCCTGACCGCGCTGGCAGAGGCATTTTCCATCACCGATTACAGCAGTGGTGACACATATCGGTATACCCCGAAAGAAATTTGCGAATATATAGAAAGTAAGCTACAATATGAACAAGAACACGTTTCTGGTTAAGCTGTTTACAGGCTTTGTAAAGCTCACCGGCGCAATTCCGGCGCTGCTTTTCTTAAAGCCCCGGGTGCGTCTGGCTCCCGGCGCAAAAAGAAGATTGCCCTCTTCCTGCATTTTGGTCAGCAACCATATGAGTCTGATGGATTTTGTGCTGTGCTTGCTGGTGTTTCCTGTGCGAACCATCCGTTTCCTTATTGCAGAGGTTTTGTACAACAAGGGCAAGGTGATGGCCGCGTTTCTGAGCGCACTTGGCGGAATCCAGGTGGACAGAGATGCAAAATCCTTTGACTTCGTGTCTAATGCGCTGGAGGTGCTGGACAAAGGCGGCGTCGTGGGCGTGTTTCCCCAAGGCCGCCTGCCGGTGAAGGGACAGCATTTTCCCTTTACGGTGAGCACGGCCTTTATCGCGATGCACACCGATGCCCCTATCGTGCCTGTCTATACCGACGGCAACTACGGCTTCACAAAACGGGTGAGCCTGGTGATCGGCGCGCCGATCTGCCTTGCTGAATATTGCAAGGAGGGCTTAAGCGAAAAAGAACAGCTGGAACACCTGACGAAGCTTTTGGAAGAAAAGGTTTTCGCATTAAAAGAGGAACTGAACTAAGTATGCAAAAAGAAGAGAAAAAAAGAAGCGGTTGCTTTTTTGCCAACCTGCCTATGGATGTTGCCCGAATCGTGTGCGCGCCGCTTTTGCTTTTGTTTCGTATGAAGCGGATTACGCCGGAGGGACAGCCCTACCGGGATCGCATTCGCGGTGGCGCGGTGCTTGCAGCCAATCACAGAACCTTTGCTGACCCGTTTTTGTTGGGTGTGGCGGTTTGGTATCGGCGGATGCATTTTCTAGCGGCGGAAGTGGTTATGAAGGGCAAACTCCGCAAATGGCTGCTCAAGGGCGTAGGCGCGGTGGAGATCGACCGACAGGGAACGGACATCGAGGCCATCCGCAGATCGGTGCAGCTGCTGAAAAATGGCCGGCTGCTGGCCATCTTCCCCCAAGGCGGCATTGCACAGGGCGAGAGAATCGAGGCCCTCAAATCCGGCGCGGTACTGATCGCGTTGCAGGCAGGTGTCCCCATCGTGCCTATGTACATCGTGCCCGGTAAGCGCTGGTATCAGCGTCGGGTAGTGGTGATTGGCAAGGCGCTGGATCCCCGGGAGTATTTGCAGAAGAAGTTCCCGTCAACTGCGGATATTGAGCGGATCTCCCAAAAGCTGATCGAGGAAATGAACCGATGCGTCAAGCATCTGTAAGATAAGGAGACGAGCGTATGGATACATTTCAGAGACTGATCAAGGTCTTTCAGGTCACATTTGACGATACGGTGGATGTGTCCGGTGTCACACCGGAGCTGTCCCTGCGGGAGGACTTAGGTATCAATTCCATCGGCCTTTTGTATATGGCAATGGCCGTGGAGGAAGAGTTTGAGATCAAATTCAAAAATGAGGATTTTGTAGCGATCCGTACCGTGGCGGATGTGATCGCCTGCATCGAGAGCAAAAAATGAATATTGCGTGGGTAGAAAAGACCCCGGTTTACGGGGATTTGATTCGGACAAAGGTGCGGTTTTACTATCATTACGGCATTTTTGTGTCAGATCAGCAGGTGATCCAGTTCGGACTTCCCGATGACCCGATGCGCCCGGCCGAGCAGATCCAGGTGCTCAGCAGTGACATCAGCGCTTTTTTGCAGGGTGGGGAAGTGGAGGTAGCCGTCCCGGATGGGGCTACCCGTCGGCAAATGCGTGATGCGGAGGAAATCGTTCGGATCGCCCTGTCGCGACTCGGTGAGGGCGGCTATGATATTTTGCATAACAACTGTGAGCATTTTGTCAACGATTGCGCCTTCGGAAAGCCAAGCTCCACATTCCTGCAGGATGTGCGGGAAAAATTAAGAGCGAAATTAGGAAAATAAAAAGGACTTACGATTCGTAAGTCCTTTTTTATATGATCTGTACCAGATAATCTTCCACCATATGTGTTTGCCGTGGCAGCTGCAGAATGTTCACGGCCTGAAAATCCGTAATGCCGGTGCCACACTTTTTGAAATAGGCCTCCTTGCCGGTCCAAATTTCAAAGAATCGGCGCAAAACCGCCGGATTATCGCAGGGCTGCCCCTCCGGCAAAATGCTGCCTGCAAGCACATAGTTTGCTTCTTCCGCCACGCAAACCCGGCGGATCAGATTGGGTTTCACAGGGCGGATCTGCTCAATGTCAATGCCTACAGGCTGGTCACTCACCGCGCAGGCAACCATATCGCCGCTATGAGAAAGGCTCACATACAGCTCACAGCCGGTTAAATATGGCTGACCGCTGGCTTTTCGGTGCAGCTGCGCGGCGGTAAGTCCGTAGTGTTCCTGCAAAAGCTGCAGAGCCAGCGCTTCTGCGGCCAAAGAACGAAGCCGGTCCTCCTGCTGCTGCAGCCGGTCAATATGCTCTTTTCGGGAGGGAGTTAAATTCCCATAGGTTTCCTCCAGCGTCTGCTGAGAAAACGCGGATAACGCGCGGACGGCCCAATGCATATTTACAGGTCCTTTCGGTGAATAATGTTGAAATGTTTTGGGATATGCTATATAATGAAGTTACTAAAGAAGAAGGAGGCAACAGCATATGTGGATTGCACTTGGCATCATCGGCTTTTTGGCGGCGCTGATTACCGTGATCTTGCTGCTGCCTGTGAAGATCCTGATCAGAAACGATGAGCAAAACGAATTGATTTTGCGGTATAAATTCCTTTTTAAGACCTACGGAGAGGAAAAAGACCCCAATAACCCCATTGTGAAAACCTTAAGAACGGCCAGCGGTGTGGACCGGATCAGCAAGAAAACGCTTCAGGAAAGTGTTCGAGTGGGTGGCCTGCAAAAGAGCATTGCCGAAAGTTACTCCGTGCTGAAGAGCCTGTTCAAAGAGATATGGCATCTGCTGAAACTTTGTAAAATCACCAGAGTGCATATAACCATTCGCTGTACCGGTGATGACGTTGATAAGGCGGCCATCCATTATGGGCAAGCCTGCGCGGTTACCTACTCGTTTGTCAATCTTCTGCGTAGTTACTTTAATGTGCGGGAGCGGGGCTGTAAGGTGGATATCGCCTGCGACCCATTTGGGGAAACGCCGGTTTTTCGTTACGACTTGATTTTGGTTACCCATGTCAGACGGGTGCTGGCTGGCTTGTGGAGAGCTGCCCTTGCAGAGGCAAAGCGAAAGAACCCCCAGCAGAATCAGCAAAAATGATCCAGTATTAACTGCATATAAGCGCGGATGGTTTCCTGCGTACCGCAGAGCATACCGTGGTGTGCGTCCGGCAATATCACCTGCCGGCAAACGCCGCATTTTTCGGCAAACACCGATTGAGCTTCTGTAGAAACCATATCCTCGCATTGGGCGCAGATCATCAGAATCGGCGTTGTGATCTTGTTTAGAAATCCCTTTCGGGTCAGTTTAAAACGCTGTACCACCGTCTGCTGCGCCAAACGCAGGCTCAGCGGCGTGGTGCGATAATGGGCATCTGAGATTCGGATGTCCATATTTCGTTTAAACCGGGCGTAGCTTCTGTCGTGAGAGCGTTCAAAGGGGAAGTCGGGGTCAAACTCATTTGTGAACCAGAACCGTTTCTTGCCCTTGGTAAAGAGCGTGCAGACAGAAAGTGCCGTGCGTGCGACCCAGGTCGGAACACCGCGGGTCAGCGGCTCGATCATAGGCGCGGAAAAGACGGCCTTTTCGAACACACCGGGGTGCCCGGCAAGATACTGGGCGGCAGCCGCGCAGCCCATAGAGTGAGCGAACAAATACATAGGCCCGTCCACCGCCTTTTGCACAACAGAGGTGACGAAGCAGGCAAGATCCTTTTGGTAATGGGAAAAATGGTCTACATGCAGCACCTCGTCGCAGGGTGTGAGCCGGCAGGAACGGCCGTGGCCCCGCTGATCGTAGAGGAACACATTGAAACCCTGATTGAGCATATACCAGGCAAACTCATAAAATTTTCTGGTAAACTCGCTGAGACCGTGGACAACAACGACTGTGCCACGGGCATTTTCCGCCAGAAAATATTCGTAATAAAGGTCTTTCCCGTCGAAGCCGGAGAAAGTGCCTTCTTGCCGGAGCTGTTCCAGCTGATTGCAAATGTGGGGCATTTGCTGGGTGTATTCATCTTCACTCAGCACGGAAAACTGACAGTTGGGGGATATTTTCATAAAAAGACTCCCTTATAATTTATGAAAGTGGTGGTGATAATGATGGTATCTGTAAAGAAATCTAACCGCAAAAGGATACGGATAATCATCGCCACTGTAATTCTTGCTTTTTTTGTTGTTTCCATGACGGCAACAAAGCTTGTCTATGATCGGGTGTTTGCCCGTTATGATGCACCGGCGGATATTCCGGCCGCGCTATCCGAAATGGTGGAGCGGCGGCAGATCTGTCAATTCCCGTCAGGTGAGAACCTGCTCACCGGTTACTACTACGGCACCGACACCGCAGTAGCCCACGGCCTTGTGGTGCTGTCTCCCGGCTTCCACGCAGGTGGGGACGACTATTTGCCCCTCATCAATAGCTTGACAGAGTATGGCTGGGGCGTCTTTACCTTTGACAGCACGGGAACGCTTCGGTCGGAGGGGGAAAGTCAAATCGGTTTTGCACAGGCGATCCCTGACTTGGAGGCGGCGCTAAATTATGTTGAAAAAAACGGAAAGTTCGGGTATAATGAACTTGTTTTGATTGGTCATAGCCGGGGTGCTTATGCCGCCTGCTGCGCGCTGAACCAGACCCGGGATGTGGCGGCTGTTGTGTCCGTCAGCGGTGTCAACAGCGCAATGGAAGCGATCATGGAAATGAGCGTCAAGTCCATCGGCCCGATCAGCTATGGAAATTATGGCTTCCTGTGGCTTTATCAGGTACTGCTGTTCGGCGCGAATACGGTCAATTTACAGGCCTGTCAAGCCATTTCCGGGGAGAATGTCCCGGTGCTTGTTGTACACGGCAGGCAGGATGAGACTTTTTCGACGGATGCCGGCGCGATCGTGGCATACAGAGAAGAGATCCCATCATCCAATGTGGAGTATTTGCTTTGCGATGCCGGCCATACCGATATTTTGTATGATGCAGACGGTACGGCAAACGATGCACTTGTGGCGCAGATCCACGATTTTTTGATCCGCAGCATAGAGAAATAAAGAGAAGTCCTGAAAAAAGGACGAAGAGAGGTTACAGTGGATACAGTATTGATACCGGCTTATGAACCGGATGAGGAATTGATCCGGCTGGCAAAGGAATTGCACGAGGCAGGCCTTGCCTTGGTCGTCGTGGATGACGGAAGCGGCTCGGCCTATGGGAAGATTTTTGACGAAATCAAACCCTATGCCCATATTCTGACCCACGAGGAAAATCGCGGTAAGGGCGCGGCCTTAAAAACAGGCATGGTCTACATCCGGGACCATATGCCCCAATCGGAGCATTTTATCACCTGCGACGCAGACGGCCAGCATCTGATAAAGGATGTGCTCCGGGTAAACGAGCGCCTGCAGGCCGGTCATAAGTTCGTGCTGACAATGCGCAAACAGAGGAAGAATATGCCTCTGCGTTCCTGGGTGGGCAACACCCTGTCCCGGGTGGTATATGCGCTTCTGACAAAGCGCTACCTGTCCGACAACCAGTCAGGTCTGCGTGGCTTTGATCGTTCCTATATTGATTGGCTTGTTGAGGTGGAAAGAGATAAGTACGACTATGAGATGAATGTGTTGTACTACGCAGCCAAAAAGGCCATTCCCATCTCCACGGTTATGATCGATGCCATCTACATAAACAACAACCAATCCTCCCACTTCCAGCCGGTGAAGGACACCGTGCGGATCTACCGCAGCCTGTTGGGCCTGGCTATCGGCCTGTTTATAGGCCTTGTGGTGGCGGAGGTTTGGGTGGCGGTGGCAACGGTGCTGTTTGGTTATAAGCATCTGCTGTTTACCGTTCCCAGCGCAGGTTTGGTGGCTTACGGAGTCAATGTACTGGTAAACGAATGCTTCGTTTTCCGCAAGGTTCGCTGCTACGATCACTTGACCCTGCTGATCCATCAGATCATCGCCTACGCATTGTATATGCTGGGCTGCGTGATCGCCGCATACGGCTGTCCGCAGATACCTCTGTGGATCACATTCAATGTGGTGTTCTTAATCTGCATCCCCCTGCGCTACTGGCTGTATAAATTTACCTTTATCGCCCTGCGTACAAGAGAATCATAAACCGATAAAAAGCTGCAAATCGCCAAGTAACTTGGCGATTTGCTTTTTTTATTTGGAAAATTCTTCGGCCATTGCCTGAGAAAAGGTGTTCTGCTCCAGCCGCAGGATCTGGGCGATGGAGGCCACCACCGTATCCGCATTGGCGCTTCCGTGCATTTTTACAACGGTTTTCTTTGGGCCGAGGAAGGTGGCAGCGCCGTGCATATTAAAATCAAAGGTACGAGAAAGGGTATCGCAGATCTCCTTGGCCATAGCCGTTTCGCCGCCCAGCTTCTGCACGATCTGCATAGCGGCCTTGCCTACGGACTCAGCGCACTTCAGCAGCAGATTTCCGCTGAAGCCGTCAGACACGATCACATCTGCGTAATCGCTGACCAAGTCGCTGCCCTCCACATTGCCTACAAAGTTAAGACCAAGGCTGTCGATCTTTTCATAGGCCTGACGGGTCAGCTCCGTGCCCTTCTGCTTTTCACGGCCCACGCTCATCAGACCGATGCGGGGCGCGTCGATGCCGCAGTAGCTTTTGGCAAACACATGGCCCATTCGGGCAAATTGCACCAGATTGTCGGCGGTACATTCCACATTGGCGCCGCAGTCCACAAGACAAAGCAGCTTCTCGCCGTTGCAGGGCAGAGCGCTCACCAGCGCAGGGAACTTAAGACCCGGCAGCAAGCCCAGCCGGCAGATAGAGCCCACCAAAAGCGCGCCGGTGTTGCCGGCAGAGAGCAGCGCGTTGCAGGTCTCGTCGCTTTTCAATCGGTCATAGGCAACGGCCATGGTCTTGCCGCCGCAATCGCCGAAAATGCAGGTAGGGGGGTCTTCGTTCCGAATAAACTCCCGGGCATCTACCAGCTCGTAACGGGCAGGGTCAATGCCGTTTTTATCAAGGATATTCCGGGATTCTTCCGCAGGGCCCACAAGGATCGGGAAGAACCGGGGGTTTTCAATGAGCGCTTTGGCAACGCCCTCCACGATGGTGGCAAAGCCCATATCCGCGCCCATAGTATCAATTACGATTTTAGTCATAAAATCACTCCAAAGAGATGATGAAGTCATAGATCGCCTGTTTTCCGTCCACAAAGCCCACATCCACCATAGGATACTCCTGCTGCAGGAAATCGGAAAGATCAGCAATTTCCTCCTCGGTCACACCCTGACCGTAGAAGAAGATGATCACATCCTTGGGGGTCTGTGCAGTGATGCGGCGCACTAGCGTTTTGGCAGCCTCCACCCGGTCGCACTCGGCGGTGAGGATGTGCTTGTCCGCAAGGCCGATGTATGCGCCCTGCTGAATGTCCAGACCGTCCATATGGGTGTCCCGAATGGCGGTGGTCACATAGCCGGTGGTCACATTTTTCAAGCTGGCGGTCATATCCTCGACCAGCTCTTCCACGGTGTCGCACCACAGATTCATCATAGAAAGGGCAGAATAGCCCTCCACGATGGATTTGGTGGGGATCACACGCACATCGCTGTCGGCATAGCCGTCAGCCGCCTGGTTGGCGGTGAGAATAATGTTGGAATTGTTGGGTAGCACAATGATATGCTCTGCGTCAAATTTCCGGAAGGCCTCCAAAAATGCGCTGACAGGCGGATTGTTGGTCTGACCGCCGTCAATGATGTAGGAGGCGCCGATCGACTCAAAGTATTCCTTGATGCCGTCGCCGGAGGCTACCGCGATGATAGCATATTTCACCTTTTCCCGTTGGGGCGCGGCTTGTACCTCGCTGTGCTGAATGGACATATTCTCGATCTTCACGGAGATAAATTCACCGTAGCGCCGACCGTAGGCCAGCACGGTCTCCGGGGTGAAGGTGTGAATGTGGATCTTCACGATGCCGTCGTTATGTACAGCCACGATGGAATCACCCATCTCCTCCAGCGGCTTGGTAAAGCGCTGCAGGTCAAAGGCGGCAAGATCGGTTTTGTAGTGCATCAGCTGGAGAATAAACTCGGTGCAGTAGCCGTATTCCAGCTTGCTATCCGGGCCGAAATTGGAGGTCTGAGGTGCAGGAACAGACCAATCGGCCTCTTCCGAAACATCCGGCAGCGCTTCTCCGCGCAAGCAGGCGCAGATGCCGTCAATAAAGCAAACAAGACCGGCACCGCCGCTGTCCACCACACCGGCTTCCTTCAAAACGGGAAGCAGGTCAGGGGTCTTTTTCAAGGTAGCGGCCATCTGTGCCTGCAGAGCTGTGAAGCCCTCTTCAAAGCTGCTGTATTTCTCTGCATTTTCTGCAAGAAATTCTGATGCTTCCCGAATAACGGTCAAAATCGTACCCTCGGTGGGGGTGATAATGGCGTGGTAGGCGTCTTCTGTAGCGCAGGCAAAGGCAGCAGCCAAATCCGCAAAGGTAATCGCCTCTTTTTCTGCGATGCCCCGACCGAAGCCGTAGACAAACTGGGAGAAGATCACGCCGGAATTGCCCCGGGCAGATAGCAGCGTCGCCCGGGAGAGGGCCTGCATATACCGGCCGATGTGGGCGGTTTCACCGCTCACTGCACCCAAGCCGCCACCGAAGGTCATTACCATATTGGCGCCGGTGTCACCGTCGGGAACAGGGAAGACATTCAGGTCGTTTATGACCTGCATATTCTTTTTTAAATTCAAATAGCCGTATGTAAACAGCTTGTGCAGGCCAATGCCGTCCAATGTGGTTTGCATATTACTCATTTCCTTCAATCGTAACTTCAGTGCCGTGGCAGAACGCGATAACGGTTCCGGGGCCGACGGATGCGCCCACGATGGGGCCGATGGTGCTGATGACCACTTTCTTGAAGGGCGCGATCTTCAGGATCTCTTCCTTCAGAAGTTCAATGTCCTCAAGACAATCCGCGTGGGTCAGGAACAGCTCCTCGTATACGCCGTTTGCTGCCTGACAAATATGCTCTGCAATGGCAACACGGGCATTGACGATGCCCTTTGCCTTTTTGTATGCGTAGTTCTGACCTTTTATGTCAGAGATGATGATGGGCTTTACGCCGAACAGATTGCCAAAGAAAGCCTTGGAGGCTTTTACACGGCCGGCCCGGCGCAGATATTCCAGAGATGCCACCGTGCCGCACTGATTGATGCAAAGCTTGATGCTTTCAATGTAAGCAGCGGTGTCAGCGGCATTCATACCGGCAGCCCGTTTCCTGGAGGCTTCCATAGCCAGATAGCCTTGTCCCAGAGAGCTGATCAGAGAGTCGATGCAGTAAATAGCAGCCTCAGGATGCTGCTCTGCCAGCTCAGCGGCCACAAGACGGGCCACATTGATAGATGCAGACAGCGCAGAGGAGCAGGCAATGTAGATCAGATCCTTGCCATCGGCGATGGCCTTGCTGAACGCGTCATAATAGGTCTCCCGAAGGATCTGAGAGGTATAAACGCGCGTACCGCTGCGCATCAGATCGTAATAGGTCTTGGGGTCGTGGGGCTCCCAATCCAAGGAGGCTTTGTATTCAACGCCGTCGATGATGTATTGCATCGGCACATATTCAATGCCGTACTGCTGCCGCATTTCCAGCGTCAGGTCGCTGGTAGAGTCAGTCAAAATCACATAATCTCTCATAATAGGCCTCCGTTAATTTTTCTGTCTTGCAATGATGCTGTTCATCAGCGCTTGTTCCTGCTCCATATTTTCGCTGATCTCCTTGCCTTGATAGAAGACAGCGCAAAGGCCTGGGCCGATAGACGCGCCGCAGGACATACCTACGGGGTTAATGATGATCTCCTTGGGAGAAAAGGCCTCCTGCACCCGTTGGGCCAAAACTTTCGCCGCCTGCTCCCGGTTGGAGTGGGCTACGAAAACGATCTGTTCTTCGGGGTTCTCAATGGTGCCGCGCATATATTCGATCACCGCGTCAAATGCCCGTTGCTTGCCCTTGAACTTGCCCAAAACCTGAGACATACCTTTCCGGTTAAAATCGGCAACGGGGTTAATGCCAACCAGCGTTCCGAAAAAGGCCTTAAAGTTGGAAACGCGGCCTGTTTTACAAAGGAAGAACATATCGTCCATAGGGCCGATCTGGTGGACGCGGTGCTTGTTTTGCTCCAAATATTCGGCGGTTTCCTCCAAGGTCGCGCCTTCCTGCTGCTTCTGGCTTGCCATGATCACCAGCAGGGACAGGGCGGTAGAATACCGCAGGGAATCCACGACCACGATCTTGCGGCCCGGATACTGCTCCATCAGCTCCTCGGCAACCTTGCGGCAGATCTGGTTGGTTCCGGAAAGGGCAGAGGATAAGGTGATATTGAGAATGTCCTTGCCCTCCTTCAAAAACGGCTCGAAGGTGGCAAGAATGTCCTGCCGTCTGGCGCTGGCAGTTTTATAAAGGGTCTTTCTGCCGGACATAGAGTTGTAGTATTCTTCGGGACTCATCAATTCCCAATCAAGACCGACGGGCGTTTCGGAGCCGTCGGGCAAATAAAGTGTGCCTTTGATATAGGCGGGGATGTGAAACCGCTCCCGTAGGTCACGGGTCAAATCAGAGGATGCGTCAGGAATAATGACAAAATCAGACATAGATTTGACTCCTTTCTTTAAGCTGTTGCTTGTTTAATCGTTAAATAAATAATTTTAACAATTATACCATAGGGGCCGACTCAAATCAACAAACTTTTCTTTTTTTCGACTTTTTTTGGGATTTATAATGCGTTTTCAAAAAAACTGTGATATACTGTACAAAAGTAATCATTTTGGAGGAGAATTTATGGGCTTGCCGGAGATTTTGTTGATTGTTGCAGCGGTGCTGGTCAGCGGCTTTGTTTTTATGCTGGGCTATACCTATTCCGTTGCCAAAAAGGTGTATGCCGAGCAGCTGGTCCGCACATCGCCGGAGAAATGGGGCAGGACCTGCTCGTTCCCCAATGATGCAGAGCAGGTGCAGATGTGGAACGACGGCATCGCTTGGATGGAAGAAAATAAGGATCGCATCACCGAACTGCAAATTGAAAACGACGGTCTGCAGCTGTTCGGCCAGTATTTTGACTTCGGCAAGGAGCGCTGCGTGATCATTCTGCCCGGCCGTTGCGAAAGCTTGGTATACTCCTATTACTTTGCGCCGCCCTATGAAAAGGCAGGCTTTAATGTACTGGTGGTGGACACCCGTTGCCACGGTAAAAGCGACGGTAAGTACAACACCATCGGCGTCAAAGAGAGCGGCGATGTGCTGAAATGGGCGCAGCTGGTCCACGAGCGTTTCCATAATCAGGAAGTTTACTTCCACGGCATCTGCATCGGTACCTCCTCGGGCCTGTTTGCGCTGGAGGCCGGCCGTTGCCCGGATTATCTGCGCGGCTTGGTCACAGAGGGTTGCTATGTATCCTTCCGTGAGACCTTCAAACGCCATATGATCGCCCTGAAGCGTCCGCTGTTCCCGGTGCTGCAGTTTGCTATGTGGCTGATCTATCGGCACACCGGCACAAATGTTTACACCCAAAAGCCCATTCGGGCGATCCGCAAGATCAAGCCGGACTGCCGGGTGCTGTTTTTGTACGGTGAGAAGGACATCTTCTCCATTCCCCAGAAGAGCCGGGAGCTGTTCGCTGCCTGTGTTTCCGAGGATAAGAAGCTGGTTTGGTTTGAAAAGGGCGGCCACTCCCACCTGCGGATCAACAACACCCAGCAGTATGATCAGGCCATCATAGACTTTTTTGCAAGCTGATGAAAAAGAAAAAATACGCAGTATTTACCATCGATGTAGAGACCTTTGCCGATACGGAGTGCATCAGCGCCGCCGGTCTGCAGGTGGACGCGAATCTGATGGACGGACTTGACGAGTATCTGAAGATACTGGACCGTTACGGCATCAAAGGCACGCTGTTTACGGTGGCGGACCGGGCGTCCTCCTTTGCGGAGCAGCTGCGGCCCCATATGGCCCGTGGACATAAGCTTGCTATGCACAGCGATACCCATATTGCGCCGCTTAGTGTGCCCACAGAACAGTTTCGCGAGAATATCTGCCGGGCGAAAAACCATATGGAAGCGCTGTTCGGCGTGGAGGTGCAAGGCTTCAGAGCGCCCTGCTTCAGTATGGATGAGGCGCGGCTGGAGGTGCTGCAGGAGCTGGGCTTCCGCTACGATTCCAGTCATCTGGACTATTCACCGGCCCGGCACACGGTAAGAATGAAGCTGTCGGATTATCGCCGGGTTGGGGAGAATATCTTCCGGAAGAACGACTTTTATGAATTCGGTCTTGCCAAGGAGCGGGTTTTTGGCTGGAATTTTCCCATCTCCGGTGGCGGCTATGTGCGGCTGAGCCCCTGGGGCTTCATCAAAACATTGATCGCCTATTATATTCGCCGGCACGATTATTATGTATTCTACCTGCATCCGTTTGAACTGACACGGCGAAAGATCCCCTTTTTAAAGGAACTCAAAAGCTACGATAAATATTACATCAAGCAAGGAATCCGCCACTATAACCGCAGAGTGGAGCGTATCATTCAAATGCTCTTAAAAAACGGATACGAGTTTGTGACCTTCGAAAAACTGGCGCAAATAATGGAGGTAGAAAGTCCGTCCGCCCATATGACATAAGCACTTCGGAAGCCGCCGGCTTCCGAAGTTTTTTGCGGCAAAAGCAAACAAAGGGGATTGCATTGTTCGCAAAAACGATGTATAATAAAGCAACAATAAGCGCGTATGCGAACAATACGCAGAACAAAAGGATGATACTATGCAGTATTTAAATATCACAGAGTTGTCGGAAAAATGGGGCATTTCTCCCCGTCGGCTGCAGACAATGTGCGCGGCCGGAAAGGTGGAAGGCGCGACCCGCTTCGGCAAGGTGTGGATGATCCCCAAGGACACCCAAAAGCCGGTGGACGGCCGCACCAAAACCGGCAAGGAAAACAAAGCCGCGCTGCTTCAAAAGGATATGCCCATGCCCCGCAAGACTCCGTTTTTACATATGACAGACTTGTACGGCACAGCCGGATCGGCAGAAAAAAGCGTGGCGGCGCTGGCCTATAACCCGGAGGCGCAAACGCTGTTTGCGGCGGAAATGGCCTATTCCAAGGGTCAGATCGACAAGGTCTACGACAGCGCCTATTATTTGCTCCATAAGCGCTCCGGCTTTTACGCAGTGATCTCCGCCGGCATGCTTTTGGGCCTGTGCGCTATCTGGCGGGGTGACTTAAACATGTGGCGGCAGGCAAAGATTCATATTGCCGAAGCGCCGGCAAAAACCGAGGCAGACCGGGACATTGTCGTCTTTTCCATCACGGCTATCGACAGCATTCTGTACAATGTTTCGTCCTTCCCCGAATGGTTTAAGCTGGGTCGTTTTGAGCCGCTGCACAAGGATGCGCTTCCTGCGGCTAAGGTTTTCTATGCCAAGTATCTGTACGCAATGGGCTATGCGCTGGCCACAAAACAACTCAAATTACAGGGTGTGCAGGGTCTGTCGCTGCTGACGATGATCCCCAACACCATTGAACCGATGATCTCGCAGGCGGTTGCAGACGGCACGATCATTGCTGAGATCTATTTGCGTCTGACCTGCGCGGCGATCTATCATTCCTGCGGCAATAAGGAGCAGGCCATTTACCATATCGATCGGGCGGTGGCGCTGACACTGCCGGATAAGCTGTTCGGCATTTTAGCTGAATACGGCCGCACACTGGACACCCTTTTAGAGCAAAGAGTGGCCAAGGCAGACCCGGCTGCCTGGAAGACGGTGCAGGAGCTGTACCGTGTTTATATGGCAGGTTGGACGAAGCTCAGCGGCTCAGTCCGCGGCAAGAAGCTGGCCACAACGCTGACGGTTAAGGAGCGGGAAGTGGCGAAGCTGGCCGCCTTCGGCTTCAAGAACGGCCAGATCGCAGAGGAATTGAATATGTCCCTGTCTGCGGTGAAGCAGGCGGTTACAAATGTCTCCAACAAAACGGGTATGACCAGAGAAAATTTCGCTGCGATCCTATAACTACTTTTGGAAGAAATCGGCTATACCGCCCCCAAAAAAACATGACCGAAAAAACATCCTTCCGGGGATGTTGAACAGAAGGATTATCTGCTATACTGTTGCCATAAACAGTATGGCAGATTTTTCTTTTCCTGCCGGAGAGGAGCGCGTATGATCCAAGATATTTTAATACAAGATGCACCTTCATCGCCAAAGGAAGGCGATCTTTATAAGGAGATCAACATCTGCGGCAAGACCTTCAAGCTGCTCTATGGATACTATGAGAGCTTTGAACGGGAGGGGCCCTTTAACGAACCGATGCCCATCTACCCGGACTTTACAAAAGATCCCCACCATACAGAGGAAGGCATACCGATCATAACGGCAATGCAAAACATATGCCGGTTCTTCAGCGGAAAGCACGATGAGGACAGCAGCTGTTCCGACTGCCTGTATTTCCAAAAAAGTGAAGAACTGTTCGGGCTATGCACTTGTCCCGAGAATGCAAGAGAAACAACAGAAGGGCGGGAACAAAAATGAGAACTGACCCTATCAAGCAGCTGCGAAAGGGCTTTGCAGAAATGCTGAAAAACCAAAAACCTACCTCACCCATTATTGGAGGACAAAAAATGAGAATCAACCTTTCTAAAAGAGTATTAAGCGTAGTGCTTTGTCTGGCGCTGCTGATGGCCTATATGCCTGTGTGGGCGCTGAAAGCTTCTGCTGCATCCACCGGCACATCGATCGCTGACCCCAAAACCCTGAGCCAGTGGCACACCTGGTTCCCGGAGGGCAGTAGCCGCGCAGCGGGTAGTATCTTCGTAGATAAGTCCGTTTACACCGCCACCGAGGCGAAAACCGATGCCTATTTTGCGGACATTCGGAACTCCCTTACCTTCGGCAGCGACAATTTCGGCAACGAGAACTTTATGATCGCCCTTTCTGCCTTGGGCTCCAACTCGGAGGTCTACGGTTACTCCCATAACCCCACCGACACTATGCTGGTGCTGGATGCAAGTACCAGTATGGGCAGCGGCGACGAATCCAGCTCCTCCGTGGACGATATGGTCCGCGGCGCCAACGAGGCAGTTAAGCGTCTGCTGAGCCTGAATAACTACAACCGTGTAGGCGTTGTCATCTACAACGGCTCTGCCTCCGTCCTGCTTCCTCTGGATCGTTACGAGACAAGCGGCGACATCCTTCGGTTTGAAAGAAGTGTAACAGGTGGTTCCGGCGGCCGCTGGGATCCTTATAGCTACGAAAATCGCATTTACATTGCCAACGGCATCAAGGACAGCTCCGGCGCCACCGTCAGAACTGCCTATGTGGCACAGGGTCAAGGCACCTATACACAGGGCGGCGTCTACACTGCAGCCCAGCAGCTTCTGAATGCGGATACCGTTATCGAAGACGGCAAGATCCAAGGCGGCACCAAGCGCATCCCCATTATGGTGCTGATGAGCGACGGCGAGCCTTCCTACCGCACACAAACCGGCTCCAACAGCACCATCAACCGATACAATGCAGCCACAAACGCCAATGTGGACAGAAGCAACTTCCGTGAAGATGATGTGACCGCCTTCAGCACTATGCTGACCGCCGCTTGGGCGGAGGCGGAAATCACCGCCCACTATGGCATGGACACCCGCTTCTACACCTTGGGCTACGCCCTTTCCGCCAACCACCAGTACGCCCTGAATGTGCTGGATCCTATGAACCCCAACAACGCATCCGCCCAGAAATTCATAAGCTATGCGGGCCAGTATCTGGCAGCAGATCAGAATGAAACGGTTGCGATCCGCAATAATAACCAGACCGCCTTCAGAGTTACAAGACTGACCTCTCCT
The DNA here is from genome assembly GCA_045614325.1 of Faecousia sp. Lineage (GTDB taxonomy): Bacteria > Bacillota > Clostridia > Oscillospirales > Oscillospiraceae > Faecousia. The sequence goes on from JAZLCU010000069.1 coordinate 48,746, forward strand.
CAGCAGGTCACGACCCTTGACTATGTTGACCGCTTCTGGCAGGCTTCTCAGGCCTCTCAGCTGCAGCTGGCTTTTGACGCCATCGTGGATGAGATCGTGATCCAGTCCCGTTACTACGGCACACTGGTAACCAGCAAAAACTATGCACAGGACGGCTTCGTTTCCTTCACCGATGCACTGGGTGATTATATGGAAGTGAAGGATGTCAAGGGCATCTACATCGGCGACGGCAAGCTGGTCTCCGGCGGTATGTTTGCGGAATTTGTGACCACCGGCTCTGTGAAGGATTATGACAACACCCAATACGATGACTCCCAGCTGGTCGGCTTTGAAAACGAGATCCTCAACGCGATAGCCGAGCGTTTTACCATCTCCCTTTCCGAGGCGGCTCTGCTTCTGAATTCCGCAAAGGACAGCAGCTTTATTTCCTACACCTCTCCTGCAGAGTTTTCCAACTACATCGCTTGGTATGCCGATGCAGAAAACAATTACCTTGCTCCCTACACCGCCTCCGGCGTGGCGGCGCAAAGCAATGCCAAGTATATCGTCCGTTCCTACTTCTATATGGGCGATGTAACACAAAACCATGTTGAGACCTCTATGCTCTACGCGCTGGTTCGCGTAAGAGAGGAGATCGCCACCGGCAATCAGACCGTGGATATGAATGTACCGGCTGCTCTGCTGCCTATGGTGACCTACACCATTACCGTAGATGGCGACACGCTGACCTCCGAGAATATTACCGGCATTACCAGCGCACAGAAGAACCCTATTTCTTTGCTGTTTGAAGTGGGCGTGGATAGCGAGATTACGCCCATCAACATCGAAGAAAAGGTCGGCAACAGCATCCACAGGAACGCAAACGGTATCTACACCTTCTATACGAACCGCTGGCGAGATGCTAACGGCAACGCATTTACCATTCCCGATACCGTTGACCCCCACATCTTCTACCACGGCGAAACCAACACAACGGTTACCCAGTTCATTCCCTCTTTGGAGAATCAGCGTTTTTACTACACCGAGAATGTGCAGATCCTGAATGCATCCCATCAGGTCTATACCGGCGCAAAGCCCACAGCCGCCGGTGAGTATTACATCGCCTACAGCTGGGTTGAGGGCAACGGAACGGCTGCAGAGCTGAAGACCGCATACGATAAGGTGGCTGCCGAGGTGCTGAGTGATCCGGATAACATCATCCAGATCAGCGGTAAGACCGGCTGGTTCATCAAGGCCGGTACACCTCAGTACTACTTCGGTGAAGAGGTCCACGGCGAGCAGGCCCACAGCCATAAGACCGAGAACCCCACACAGACCTTGGGCTTCTCCGGCTATCCCAAGCTGGTCCTCCACGACTCTGAGGAGCATAACGGACACCACATCCTGAACTACCACGGCAACAACGGTATGGTGCAGGCAACCCCGGCACAGGGCATCAAGCTGACCAAAACCGTCAGCCAGACCGTAGCCGGCGCGCCCGATGCCTTTGATTTCGAGATCACCTTAGGCGGCGTAGCCCTTGCGGCCTCTTATCCTGTCTACATTGAACATGCCGACGGAACCTCCACCACCGCAACCGCACGGGTCTCCGGCGGCAAGATCGTCCTGACTCTGTCCGACGGCGATGTGGCATACATCTATGACCTTCCCGATAATACCACTTATACGGTAAAGGAACTTTATAACGCATACTACACCGCTTCTTCCGCCAATGCCAGCGGAACGGTTGCCCACCATAGCCTGTCTGCAGTTGACTTTGTCAATGCACCCAAGGGCTACGGCAACTTGCTGGTTGAAAAAGAAGTGAGCTATCCCTTCAGCACGATCCCTGCAGAGATCGCAAATCAGGACTTTAGCATCGTGGCAGAATTTGTCGGCGATGCAGATGACTTAGCGCAGATCAGCGCGCCTGCCGGCCTCACTCCGGCAATCTCCGGCAATTCCTACACCTATGCATTTACCCTGAAAAATGACGGTGATGTGCTGTTTACCAACATTCCCGACGGCGTGGAATACACCGTCCGTGAAAACAATCTGCCTGCCGGCTACAGGCTGACCACAGCGGCTGCAGAGCTGACCGGCACCATCGTCACCGATGTCCAATCCGAAGCGCTGCTGATCAATACCTACACAGCAGCCGCGGTTTCTCCCAGCATCTCCGTCATCGGCGAAAAGTATCTGGAGGGCAGAGCTTGGGACGCACAGGTAGACATCTATCAGGTGGCCCTGCAGCAGGTAAGCTTCGGCGGACAGGGTGTTGTGGCAATTGGCCAGCCCACGATCGTGAATGTAGAAAAGGCCGACGGCCCGGACTACCGCATCGATATGAGCAGCATCACCTACACGGCCCCCGGAACATACAGCTATGTGGCTTACGAGGTGGCCGGCAATGTGGACAGCATTGCCTATGATGCAAGCTTTGCAATCTTTACCGTTACCGTTGCGGACAAGGGTACCGGCGCTTTGGTGATCGAAAATGTTGCCGCGCAGCAGCAGACGGCCACCGTAAGCGAGACCGCCGATAACCAATGGACCGTGACCAAGGATTTTAACAACAACTATCAGTCCGTGACCGTCCGCGTTCCTGTGACAAAGCAGGTTCTGGTTGAAAACAGCAGCACGGTCGTGCAGGACCACCGCGGCGGCATTGTGTTCGCGCTGTATGCAGCTGCAGATGCCACGGCCCCTGTTTACACCACAATGACCGATGAAAACGGCAACGCGACCTTCGTGTTCTCTGTAAAGAGAAGTGACTACGAAACTGCGAAATACTATTACCTGCGCGAGATCCTTCCGGATCTGAACGCACAGGTAGTCGGTATGACCTATGAAACGGCCATTCAGTATGTGATCGCCATCGATTGGTCTGATGCAGGCAATGACGCGCCGGTCGTTACATACCATCATTATGACGCAAGCGCCGCAAACGGCGTGGGCGCAGCCGTTACCTCTGCGCTGACCGTCACCAACACCTATGATGACAATGTGGTATCCAACGGCATCGCGCTGGGCGGTGTAAAGACCTTAAACGGCGGCGCTTTGAGAAGCGGCGACAGCTTCACCATCGAGCTGTATGAAACCGACTCCACCTTCAGCATCACCGGCAAGACTCCCGTTGCTACCCGTGTGGTGAATGCTCAGACACCCGACGGCGCATACCTGTTTGAAAACATCACCTTCAGCGCCGAGGGAACAAAGTATCTGGTGATCCGCGAAGCCAACGGCGGCACGACTGCCGATGGCATCACCTACGATGACGCCGTTTACCACATCACTGTGGATGTGGCCAAGATGATCAGCTACAATAAGACCGGTCTGTCCGCGTCTGTCAGCAGCATCCATAAGGTCGGCAGCGGCAACCTGACCGCCAATAACGCACTGAATTTCAACAATACCTATGCGGTCCACGGTCAGGAATCCGTAGTCATCAACGGCAACAAGCTCCTCAACGGCAGACACCTGATCGAGGGCGAGTTCCGCTTCCAGATCGTGGCGGAAACACCCAACGCACCGATGCCTTCTGTAACCGTGGTGAGAAACGATATGGACGGCAACTTCGCATTCCCTGCGATTCGTTATGATGTGACCGGCACACAGGGCTTCAGCGAAACCTATCGCTACACCATCAAAGAGGTAGTGCCTGCAGCCGGCGAGGACAGGAAGGGCATCACCTTCAACTCCGACAATAAGACCACCTACACCTTGAGCGTAACGCTGGCAGATGACGGCAACGGCGGCGTGACCAAGACCGTGCTGCTGGACGGCGCAGCTGTTACCGATGTTCAGGTAGCGTTCCAGAACAGCTATGCAGCGGCCGACACCCAGTTGACCTTGGGTGGCACAAAGTACTTTAATCAGAGTAGCGGCCAGTTCCGTATCGACCTGTATGACGCAAGCAGCAGCTTCGCCATTGGTCAGCTGGTGACAAGCGCGGATGTGACCGTGGCAGACGGTGAAGGCCCCTTCACCATCACTTTGGATTACACAAGCGCCGACAGAGGCTACCATTACTATGTACTCAAGGAGTATGTGCCTGCTGATACCGGCCGGGTGTTCTACGATGCTACGGAGTATCACATCACCGTGAATGTGCTGGATAACGGTCACGGTGAAATGGAAGCACATGTAATGTCCATTGTGAAGACGGGAACTACCGAAAGCGTAACCGCTTCTGCACTGGATTTCACCAATGTCTATGTTCCCAAGCCGGAGGACGCCAGCGTCAATATCGGCGTTGACAAGACCGTGGTGAATAAGGGTAGCGACTCTATAGGCCCCGAGGGCTTCGAGTTCCAGCTGGAGAACACCGAGACCAACGAAAAGGTCACCGTAAAGACCGACGAAAATGGCAAGGCGCACTTCAATTTGGTATACACCGAAGAGGATGCAGGCAAGACCTACACCTATAAGGTCACCGAGTTGAACGGCGGCAAGGAAAATGTGACCTACAGCACCAAGAGCTATACGATTACGGTATCTGTCCACCTGACCCAGACCAACGAATTGGTCGCGACCCTGACACAGGATGGCCAGGCGGTAATGGATGTGGTCGCAGCCTTCGAGAATGTGTATGATTACACGCCGGAGCCTCCCACACCCCCGGTTCCCGAAAGTCCCAAGACCGGCGACAGCACCCATCAGATGCTGTGGTTCACCCTGTTGTTCGTAAGCGGCGGCGGTGTTCTTGCCACGGCCCTTTACAGCAAAAAGAAAGAAGAAACCATCGAATAACAAAAAGCAAGGCGTTGACGGATTCCGTCAACGCCTTGTTGCTATGAAATTCCCCTCGAAGAAAACTTCGAGGGGAGTTTTTATACAGTTTCTGCTTCTAAAACGGCTTGTTTCTCCTTGTTTGCAACTTTCAGAACAAACTGGAATGCCACGATTACCGCAACCAGCACAACGGCAAAGAGCCAGAAACAGAGGCGATAGTCACCTGTGAGTTTGCGGAGCGCTTCGCCTAGGGGAGAGCCCAAGCAAAGACCCAAAGAATTCATCGCCATGAAAATGCCAAGAACCTTTGAATAAGAAGCCGTGCCGAACAGGTCGTTGGTAAGCACGGAAATGATCACCGTTTCCAAAGGGGCGGCGATGTTGGAAAACACGGTGGCGGTTATTGCCATCACCAGTCCCAGCGTGGAGTTGGTAAGCAAGCCTTTCAGAACAAAGGTGCCCAAGGCGGCAAACTGGCACATCAGCAGCGCGGCGCGCAGACCCCATTTGTCATAGACTGCGCCTACGCCAAATTTGGAGAATGTGATCACCAGAGAACCTACCGTTGCCGTAGTGGCGACGAAAGCAGGGGAGATGCCCAAATCCGTCATATATACAATGGTGATACTGCCGATGCTCTGCAAGCTGATGCCGGTGAGGAAAACCAGCGCGGCGGCAACGTAGAAATAGGCTTTCTTTTTAACCGCAGCATACTCCAAACCTGTCCACATCGTGCCGCGGGATGCTTTCTTTTTCTTGTTTGTTGCTACAACAGGGCTGTCTCCGGGATTATCCCGCAGGAAAATGATAATGACAATCGTAACGGCCAAGGAGATTGCCGCCGAGAGCCAATAGGCTTTTCGGTAGCCAAATGTTTCACCGTTGTTGATAATGGGGGAGATGATCTGCGCGGCAATCGCTCCCCCAACACGGTTGGCGGACATGACGATGCCGGTATATTTGCCGATGTCCTGCTTAAACCACCGCCGCACGATGGTGCTGCCCATTGTGCCGCCGCAGAAAACGATGCCTAAGCCGTGCAATCCGGCTGCAATGTAAAAGTGCCAGACGCAGGTAGCCATAGATCGGGTGAAGCAGGCGCAGCCCAAAGAAAGCAAGCCCAAAATGGCCATTTTCTTCATGCCGAAACGGTTGACACAAGCGCCGAAGTACAGCGCTACAAAGACCTGCACCACATAGCGGATGCTGCCTGCCACGGTGTAGGGCAGCCGATCAATGTGCAGGGCATCTGTAACCGGCACGGTGTACAGGCCGCTATTGCTGCTGCAGAAGCCAAGACACAAAAACTCCATCAAAAAGCAGACGGCTAAAATGACCCATTTGTAGTCAAAGCGAGATCTGTTTAATTTCATAACAACACCTCTTGCGACTGGTTTTTACAACAGTATAGCACCACAAGCAGGCGTTGGGCAATATCGGGTTAATTAGCGGAGCATAACATAGACTTAATGCAACTCCTGATAGAACTGCCGGGTGAAATCCCGGAATGCCATCTCGTCCTCCGAGAGGGGCCGATCCTTCCGCCAGTACAGCCGGGCGTTCCACGGCTCAAAGGGATCCACAAGGGGAATGTATCGAATATTGGGATGAGCATTGTGGCCGGGATGCTCAGAGAAGAAGGAGATGCCTTGATTCTCCGCTACCATTTTCTGCCGGACAAGGAATGTGTAGGTTTGATCGGCAGGGAAGGGCAGATCACGGAGTGCAAACAGCTGCTGCAGCCGTTCATACATAGAAGAGCCGGGCATCGTCAGGAAGAGCCGTTCGTTTGCCAGATCCCGTACATCCAGCGACTGCCTCTGGGCTAAGGGATGATCCTTGCAGAGCATCACCGTGGGGGTCGCCTGAAACAGGGGGATGCTGTCCAGCTTTTCTTCGTAGGCAGGCGGGATTTCGCATTCATACGCCAGCAAAAATTGATGCTGAGTGGCAAGACCGTCCTCTGCCAGTTTGGAGATCGTAGTGCCGGAGCAGGACAGGGTGAATTGGGGGTGCTCCGACGTAAAGGCTGCGATCAGGTTCACCCACATCAGGGAGTTGATGCTCACAAGGGAGATGTGAGGGCCGTGGTGCAGGACGCTTTGCTGCAACTCCTGCTTGGCGCTGTCCAGACTGGCAAACACCTGATTCACATATTTCAGAAAAATCTGTCCCTGGGCGTTGAGGACGATGCGGTTGCTGCTTCGGTCGAAGAGATTCATACCCAGTTCTTTTTCCAGCCGGGATATGGATGTACTTAACGCCGGCGCGGAGATAAAAAGTTCCTCTGCCGCCTCGGATATTTTGCCAATATGGGCCACGGTCTTAAAGTATTTTAATTGCTGCAGTTCCATAGATGCACCTCCCAATGCCTCCATTATAGCGCAGGTTTGCATAAAGCGCAAGTAAATGCCAAACAAAAAACATCGCCCGTCAGCAGACGGGCGATGCTCGCTTTTTTGAAATTATTTCATCAGTTCGTAAACCATACCGCAGAATGCTTTTACAGACTTGGTCAGATAACTTTCGTCGAAATCATAATCCCGCTTGTGGCTTCCGGAGGTAACGGCGCTGCGGACTCTCATAAACACGCCCTGACCGCCGTGGCTCTGTACCCGGTTGACCATATAGGAGAAGTCCTCGCTGCCGGAAAGCTTGACAGTCAGCTTTTCGGAGACCTTCATACCCATTTTGTTGCCGCAGACATCTGCGATCTTTTCGACTAGCGGCATATCGCTGACAAGAGATTGGGCTGCGCCCATCAGGCGGATGTCCACGGTACAATCGTGCATAGCCGCGCAGTTTTCCAAAATGCGCATTGCGTAACCGCTCATATACTCGTTAATTTCGGTTGTTTCGCCGCGGACTTCCATTTCCATAAAGGCTTCGTCTGCGATCACATTCCGGCCGCTGCCGGCGATGAGCCGACCCACATTGATGCGGCTTGCGCCTGCGCCGTGACGGGGAATGGCATACAGATTGGTAACCGCAGCGGCTGCAGCCAGCAATGCGTTTTTGCCCAGGTGGGGGACGCTGCCTGCATGAGCGGCCAAACCGCGGAATGTAACATCGTACTTAAAGGAGGCCAGACAGCCGTAAGAGCCGGGAGTAATATCGCTGCTTTCTGCGCCCAGACCGGTGGTGTGGCTGGCGAGGAAAAAGTCCACATCATCCAAGTGACCTGCCTCCACAATGGACTTTGCACCACGCAGACCCTCTTCGCCGGGCTGGAAGATCAACTTGACCGTGCCGTGCAGATGGTCCTTGATGTCCATCAGTACCGACGCAACGCCCAGACCGGAGGCGGCGTGGCCATCGTGTCCGCAGGCGTGCATAGTGCCGGCATTCACAGAGGCAAAGCCCTCTCTTGCAGGGAAGTGGTCGTCGTCCATAGATTCATTCACGCCCAGCGCGTCAATGTCGAATCGCATAGCAACCGTAGGACCTTCGCCGCAACGGAGAATACCGATCACACCGGTGTAGCCGCCACGGGTGGCTTTTACAAATTCCGGGTCAGCGCCCTGTTCAATGGCGCGGTTGTAGTTCTTCTCCAAAACCTCTTCGGAGGGGAGACCCAAACGGGCATCGGTCTTGCAAACATCTGCGCCCATCAGCACTTCATAACCCAAATCGGTCAGGCGTCTTGCGATGATGGAAGCGGTGCGCATTTCCAGCCAGCCGCTTTCTGCGTACTTATGGAAGTCTCTGCGGTATGCGATCATTTCGGGGGTAATAGCCTCAGCCTTTTTGATAATTGTCTGATACATATTCCTATCTCCTTAAAAACGAATGTAACCTACGCCGTTTTCGATTTCGATCTTCGTGCCGTAGGGGGCGGAAAGCTCAGCCAAATATTTCAGAGTTTCCTCGCTCTTGTTCATAACGGGGCGACCCTTTTGACTTCTGGATTTTTCCATATTCAAGGTCACGGGGTACAGCTGCACCTCGGTAATCTTGCCGTCTTCCATTGTCCAGGCGGCCATCACGGAGTTCCAGATCTCCGGCAGGATGCCGTAACCGGCGGTACCGTTTTTAGAGCGCAGATCCATATACTCGCCCACCTTCATATCGGGGCTGTAGCCTTTGTTCACATAGGCATCCCAAGGCTGATATTCCACGGTCTCGGTCTCGAATATGTAGTTGCCGATGGAGTAGAAGATAAGACCGTCTTTGTACTTTTCAATGCCCTGCAGCTCGTGAGGACCGTGGCCGATGATCACATCTGCGCCGGCGTCGATGCAGTTATGGGCAAAAGTCTCAATGAAGCGGGAGGGGATGTTGGTCTTGCGCTCGTCATAGTAGTGGCTGTGAATGCTGACGAGGACGATGTCCGCCTGTTTTTTGGATTCCTTGATCCGGGCGATCATACGATCCATATCGCCCTTGTGGGGAACGGTTTCCACCCAGTTGTGGTCGTCCAGAATAAAGCGGGTGGCGCCGAAGGGGAACTGACCCTCGGGGTAGGGGGCAGAGTAGCCCAGCTCAATGCTCCGCTCGGCAGCGGCATTGACCATAGTCACCTCTGCCAGTTCTTTGACCATATCAAAATGCTTTTGATCCACGTGGAAACGCTTTAGACAGCGCATAGGGTTCGCGCCGGGACGGCCGGGCAAATCTTCGGACTGGGCGCCGGCCCGGGCAGAGTCATTTCCGGAGGAATTGCAGGCAAGCATAGCAACCCGGGCGTGCTTGGTTTCAATATAGCAGGCCTTGGAGGCGTCGCCTAAGTCCTTGCCTGTGCCTGCAAAGATCATATCCCGATCATTCAAATGCTTGATGGTTGCCAGCACACCGCTCTGGCTATAGTCGCAGGAGTGGTTGTTGGCGGTGTTGAACAGGTTAAAGCCGTATTCCTTCATATCGTCCAGAATACGGGGGTCGGACATAGCCCAAGTGCCGCCGCTGGTGGCAGCAGGAATACCTTCCCGGTCGTGGAAGGTACTCTCCAAATTCAGGAAAGCCACATCGTGGGATTTTACGCAGGCCTGCACCTCAGCGAAGCCTTCATAGCCGCCCTTGGGAAGCCGTTTGGTGGCAAATGCGTCGCCGGCTGCGATGAAAGTTGTCTTTGCCATAACAAAACCTCTTTTATATTGTAATGATCACATCAAAAAAACTTGATGCAGCAAGGGTTATATCGGTTTTATTGTAAAACAGAACACACGGTCTGTCAAACCCAATATTACAAAAAATGCGAAAAAGCCTTGACAAAAACAATACTTCGTGATACGATGTATTACACGAGGGGAGGTATTCTATGGACATTCAGTTAAAGCGCGGCCTTTTGGATGTGTGTGTGCTTGCAGCCATCAAGGATGAAGATTCCTACGGCTACAAGATCATCAAGGATATGAAGCCATATATCGAGCTTTCCGAATCCACGCTTTATACCATTTTGAAGCGTTTGGAAACAGGTGGTCTGCTCACCGTCCATACGGCGGAACACGGCGGCCGTCTGCGGAAATACTACCACATAACCGCCGCAGGCGTTAAGCGCATTTCGGATTTTAAAGAGGAATGGAATGAGATATTGTCCATTTACCGATTCGTAACGAAGGAGGATGCGGTCGATGCATAAACAGGAATTTCTTGACCGGCTGCAGGCAGGACTTGCCGGCCTGCCCCAAGCAGATATTGAAGAGCGGCTGAATTTTTATAATGAAATGATCGCCGATGCTATGGAAGAAGGCCTCACGGAAGAGGAGGCGGTGGCATCTGTCGGCTCTGTGGGGCAGATCGTCAACCAGATCGTTGCGGAGATCCCCTTGGGCAAGCTTGCCAAGGAGAAAATGAAGTCAAAAAGATTAAAAACTTGGGAGATCGTGCTTCTTGTTTTGGGTTCTCCTGTTTGGTTTTCGCTGCTGGCGGCCGCAGCAGCGGTGGTTTTGGCCCTCTACATATCTTGGTGGGCCGTGGTGGTCTCCGCTTGGGCGGTGTTTGCATCCGTGGCTGCAAGTAGCGTTGGCGGCACAGCGGCAGGTGTTTTACTCCTGTGCCAAGGCAATATGGCAGGCGGCATCGTAATGCTGGCCGGTGCGATCGTCTGCGCAGGACTTGCCATCTTCGCCTTCTGCGGCTGTAAGATCTTGACCGAGCTCACCCTGAAACTGACAGGCAAGCTGGTCCTGTGGACGAAAAACTGCTTTGTGAAAAAGGAGGAAGCATAATGAGCAAAACAAAATTGTGGCTTCTGATCGCCGCTTCCCTCGTTGTGACAGGCTGTTTGATTTTCGCAAGTGTGATGACAATGCTGAAATGGGACTTTTTAAAGCTGTCTACCGACCGGTATGTAAAGAATGTATACCGGGTCGATCAGTCCTTTAGTAATATTATCATCGATGCGGATACCGCGGACCTGACCTTCGCCGTTTCCAAGGACGGCAAATGCCGGATCGAGAGCATCGAAAGAGAGGACGCCCGGAATGAAGTTGACGTGCTCCGTGATACGCTGAAGGTAAAGCATATTAGCGGCCCTTGGTATAAGCAGATCGGATTCAATTTCCAAACCCCCAAGATTACGGTGTACCTGCCGCAGACGGAATACACTACCCTCAAGATCAAACAGAGCACCGGCGATGTGAAGCTGCCGGAGAATATGCGCTTTTCTGAGGTGGACATCACGGTCAGCACCGGCGATGTGGAGGTCTATGCCGCGGTGCAGGAGCGTCTGTCCGTGGAGACCAGCACCGGCGATATTCAGCTGGAGGAGCTTCTTGCCGGGGATGTGGATCTGACGGTCACCACCGGCCATGTCTCAGTAGAGGATGTGAAATGCAAGGGCAACTTGAACATTCAGGTATCCACCGGCAAGGCCAAGCTGGAAGATGTGACCTGCAAAAACCTCACGACAAGCGGCAGCACCGGCGACATCACCTTAGACAGCGTGATTGCCGAAGAGAAGTTCACCATCACCCGAACCACAGGCGATGTGAAGTTTGAAGGTGCAGATGCAGGCGGAATTTTCGTAGAGACCGACACAGGCGATGTGACCGGCACCCTCCTGACCGGCAAGTATTACCATGTCAGCACCGATACCGGCAAGGTCGACCTGCCCAACAACACCCAAGGCGCCAGATGCGAGATCCGCACCAGCACAGGCAACATCAAGCTTCGCGTAATATAATTATAATGTATAAACGATAACATATCATGTAAATACTCCATGTAAAATATGCGGCACCCCCCGGAGGCTTAGTCCTCCGGGGGTGTCCTATTTGCCGGTTTCGGCCTTTTTCGCACAAGTTGTAGCCGGCACGCATAGAATGGGCAGAATATTGTGCTTGGAGTGAAGATCACTATGGATCGTTATGTCTTACTTGCGTTGGCGGCGACCTTGGGTACTTGGCTTGTCACGGCTCTCGGCGCGGCTACCGTTGTATTCTTTACATCAACAGAACCAAAACAGCTGAATTTGATGCTGGGCTTCGCATCGGGTGTTATGATCGCCGCCAGCTTTTGGTCGTTGCTGCAGCCGGCCGTTGAACGGGCGGAAACGGCCTGCACGCTGCCGGCTTATTTTGTGGCCACGGCCGGCTTTTTGTGCGGCGCGGTGTTTATGTGGTGTTCCGATAAGATCGTGACCCGGGCAAGAAGCCGGGCCGGGGGAGAGGACACTCAGCGGATCAATCGCATTATGATGCTGACCCTCTCCATAACCCTGCATAATATCCCGGAGGGCTTGGCGGTGGGAGTTGCCTTCGGGGCGATCCCCCAAAGCGCAGATCCGGCGCAGGCACTGCTGGGCGCAGTTTCCGTGGCGGTGGGCATCGGCCTGCAGAATTTCCCGGAGGGTGCGGCGGTGTCCATCCCTTTGCGCCGGGAGGGCTACAGTCGCAGAAAAAGCTTTCTTATGGGGCAGGCATCGGCTATGGTGGAGCCGGTGGCAGGTGTTTTGGGTGCGTTGCTTGTCGTCGGTATGCAGACGGTGCTGCCCTTTGCCCTGTCCTTTGCCGCCGGCGCAATGATCCTGGTGGCCGTCCACGAGCTGATCCCCGAGTGTCAGCGGAACAAAACCGAGCAGCCTTATTCGGCCACCGTGGGGATCGTACTCGGCTTTGCGGCCATGATGCTTTTGGATGTTATGCTGGGCTGAAGCTGTGCAGAGGACAAAAAACACGCCCTTGGACAGCCAGAAATCACAGTTTTATGCAATTATGCAGACGGAGGATGCATACCCGATAAAATTTTGAAAAATTTCCTGCGAATTCTTGAATTTAGAGGTTGATTCTGAAATGTAGTTGTGCTATAATGTCTGCATCCTTTAGGAAATCCACCGCAGACGGACAAAAATCCGCGTAGGTGGGATTCTTGGGGAGAACGGATGGCAAAGTCCACCAAATCGTATCTTACCGTTGCAAAACGGAAGAATAAATTTACATGGAGGAAAAGAAATGAACATGAAGAAGATCATTGCTTTGTTGCTGGCTATCTGCTTGCTGGGCGCTCTGGCCGCTTGCGGAAAGACTGGCAATAAGGGCAACGCTGCTGTAGATTCTTTCAAGGATCCTTATGCTTCTATCGCTGACTACGACGAGCTGTCTCGCGCAGTTTACGATGACGTCCTGGGCGAATTCTACAAGTACTATGGAGAGGCTGAAAAGGCTACTAACGATTCTACCCGTTATGCTTTGATGGCTATCGCTGAGGCTAAGCTGCTGGGCGCAGGTATCTTCCTGCCCACCACTTCTCAGGGCGGTAACTACGCTATGACCAGAATCGCTCCTTACACCAACACCCCCATTCTGTTCGGTAACGACACCTATCGTTTCCACGACAGAATCGTCACCACCGAGCCCATCAAGGCAGCTGACATCACTGCTATGAAGGCTAAGTGGAACGAACTGGTTGGTACCGGCACCTACGAGTCCTGGGTTAAGTCTTACCTGGGCGAGAAGGGCTACACCATTAAGGACACCGCTACCTTCTACTTCGACGCCGACCCCACTTACTGGGACGTTCTGGCTACTTCCTACGCTGCTGACTCCGAGATCCTGGTTCAGACCTACGACGGCCTGATCGAGTACGATATGGAGAACCAGCCCAAGCCCGCTCTGGCTGAGAGCTACACTGTTTCCGAGGACGGCAAGGTTTACACCTTCAAGCTGCGTCAGGGTGTTGTCTGGGTTGACAACCAGAACCGTAAGGTTGCTGACCTGAAGGCTGACGACTTCGTCGCTGGTATGCAGCACATGATGGACGCAGAAGGCGGCCTGGAATACCTGGTCTGCGCTGGCTGCGCTAACATCGTTAACGCTGACGAATACATCGCCGGTGAAGTTACTGACTTCTCCCAGGTCGGTGTTAAGGCTATTGATGACTACACTGTTCAGTACACTCTGACTCAGGCTACCTCTTACTTCCCCACCATGCTGGGCTACGGCGTCTTCGCACCTATGAGCCGTTCCTACTATGAGTCCAAGGGCGGTAAGTTCGGCGCAGAGTACGACAACACTGCTGAGACCTACCTGTACGGCAAGGGCCCCGACTCCATCGCTTACTGCGGTCCTTACGTCATCACCTCCTTCACCTCCAACAACACCATCGTTTGCGAGGCTAACAAGTTCTACTGGAACAAGGACGGCAACAACCTGAAGTCCTTCACCTATATGTACACTGACGGCACTGACCATCAGAAGATGTACGACGACTTCTTCAATGGCGTCGTTGACACTCTGGGCATGACCACTCAGCGCGTTGAGATCGCAAAGGCCAAGGGCACTTTCGATACCTACGCATACGTTTCTGAGACCGATGCTACCACTTACTGTGGCTTCCTGAACCTGAACCGTACTTCCTACGCTACCGGCGCTGACGAGCTGGGCAAGTCTGTTAAGACCGACTCCGACAAGGCTCGCGCTGAGTTCGCAATGCTGAACCAGCACTTCCGTCTGGCAGTTGTTCAGGCTATCGACCGCGGCACCTACAATGCACAGTCCGTTGGCGAAGATCTGAAGTTCAACTCTCTGGTTAACACCTACACCCCCGGCACCTACGTGAACCTGGCAGAAGAAGTTACCGTTAAGATCAACGGCGTTGACAAGACCTACGCTGCTGGTACCTTCTACGGTAAGATCATCCAGGATCAGCTGGATGCTGACGGCATTAAGATCACTGTTTGGAACGGCACTTCCAGCTCCGGCTTCGACGGCTGGTACAACAAGGAAGCTGCTGCCGCTGAGATGGCTAAGGCTATCGAAGAGCTGAAGGCTGCTGGCCTGAACATCAGCGCTGAGAACCCCATCTACCTGGACTTCCCCGTCCGTGCTGACTCCGAAGTTTCCAAGAACCAGAAGAACGTTATGAAGAAGTCCATCGAAGAAGTTTCCGGCGGCTGCATCAAGGTTAACCTGGTCGAGTACGCAACTCGCGACGACTATCTGGCAGCTACCTACCGCTTCAACGTAGGTTCTGACGCTAACTACGACCTGAACGACGGTTCCGGTTGGGGTCCCGACTACGGTGATCCTTCCACCTACCTGGGCACCATGCTGCCTGACTACGCAGGCTACATGACCAAGTCTCTGGGTATCTTCTAATTTAGGTCACTAAGTTAAATAGAGCATAAATCATTAGGAGGATGGGCATTACGCCCATCCTCCCATATGAATGTTTTGGCAAAAATAAAATTATGTAGGAAATGCTGCCCTAAGTATTCCTTGTGGTTTTTCTGCCAAGGAATATTCAGGGCAGTGTTCTCTACTGCCGGATATTTCAACCAATTTGAGATATCCTAAAGGATAAGACAAAGGAGACGGATTATGACAAAGTATTTGATCAACAGAATCCTGCGGGCATTGCTGTCAGTTATCTTTGTTATTGCGGTAATTATGGTAATGATCTACGCCTGCTTGGACAGAACTGCGATCTTTGCCAGCGACCCGAACTATCCCAAGCAGCTTCTGAATAAGAAGGAAGTCTATATGATGGGCCAGTGGGAAAAGTTCGGCTATGTGGACTATGTACTTTACACGGACTATCTGGCTGACGAATTGAAGGCCGGAAATATTACCCAAGAACAATATGACGCTGCCGCAGTTATCGCTGCAAAGGAAGCAGATGACACGGCTGCTACCAAGCAGATGGCAGCAGCCTTTAAAGAAAAATATGAAAGTGAAGGCTTCAAGGTAGTTCGTCTGCCTGGCCAGATCAAAATCGGTACTGTTAAGTATAAAGACGGCGGCCAGCCTTATTTGTATGCTTATAAGGATGTGCCTCTTGCCAAGCGTTTGGTGTCCTATTTCACCGGCCTGATCAAGGTGGATAACATCCACAACGCAGAGGAAGTGGTGGGCGAGCGTGGCCTGTCCTTTACTTGGTATGACCCTGCCTACGGCGGAGAAAAGTTCTCTCCTGCCATTATGGGTAACGGCACTACCAATAAGTATCTGCTGTATTTCGACAATACCTTCCCCTATATTCACCAGAATCTTGTGACCATCAATTTGGGCCTGTCCTTCTCCGTTAATAACGGTAAGGATGTTTTCGACACGATGACCTCCGCACAGGGTCCCCAGAAGCATTCCTTGGTCACCTATCCCTCCGGTGTTGAGGAAGTAACTGCAGACGATCTGCACTCGCTGAAATATGTTCCCGGCAGCTGGGACGACAGCGAGCTGAATATGATGTACTACACGGACGATTATACCAGCGTTACCAACGCAAAATCCGGCATGTCCCAGATGGGCTACTCCTTTGTCATCGGTATTATCTCCGTCATTCTGGCTTACCTGCTGGCAGTGCCTCTGGGCATCACCATGGCGCTGAACAAGGACAAGCTGATCGACAAGCTGGGCACGCTGTATATCATCTTTATTATGGCTGTGCCTTCTCTGGGCTACATCTTCATCTTCCGCGCAATCGGTAGTGCGATGAAGTTGCCCACCACCTTTAACGTGCAGACACCCACTTGGCTGATGTATGTGCTGCCGGTCATCTCTCTGTCGCTGCCCTCCATCGCAAACCTGATGAAGTGGCTGCGCCGCTATATGATCGACCAGATGAACGCAGACTATGTTAAGTTTGCCCGTTCCGGTGGCTTGTCTGAAAGCCAGATCTTTACCAAGCATGTGCTGAAGAACGCAATCATTCCCATCGTACACGGCATCCCCGCAGGTGTGCTGGGCGCATTGACCGGCGCCATCATCACCGAGCGTGTGTATATGGTGCCCGGTATCGGTAATGTTTTGACCGAAGCCATCAACAAGTACGATAACGGCGTTATCGTCGGTGTTGCGCTGTTCTACGCACTTTTGTCCGTAACATCCTTTATCCTCGGTGACATTCTGATGTCCGTAATGGATCCCAGAATTTCCTTCACGGCCAAGCAGAGGTGATAGAATATGAGAGAAAATATGATGAATCTGGATGAATTCGGTTTGTCCGAAGAGGAGCTGTTCGCTCCTGTCAGCCACGATAAGCTGGCATCCGAGAAGATCACCGCACCTCGTTACTCCTACTGGCGCAGTGTGTTCCGCGTGTTCTTCCGCAAAAAAATCAATATTATTGCGCTGAGCCTGTTGGCGGTTCTGGTCCTGTTCTCCTACGTCTATCCGCTGGTCATCGGCTATGATGCTACCGTGGACCCCTATATCCATGTTATGGACGGCTCCGCTACCCACCTGAAGCCTATGCAGGCTATCGAAAAGTTCGGCTTCGAACTGAAGTGGATCTTGGGTACCGGCGGCGCAGGTCAGTCTACCTTTGACGCAATTTGGTACGGCTCCAGCATTTCCATTTCTCTGGCGCTGGTTTGCGCTGCGATCAATATGACCGTAGGAATCGCCATCGGCGCAGTTTGGGGTTTTAGCCGCAAGTTCGACATTTTTATGACGGAAGTTTATAACGTCGTTGCAAACATTCCGTATATTCTGCTGATCTCCGTAATCGTTTTGATTATGTCCGCCAGCTTCTGGTCCATGGTCTTTGCGTTGACCATCACCGGCTGGATCGCCATCGCATACTTTATCCGTACGCAGGTTATCATTATCCGCGACCGGGAGTACAATCTGGCTTCCCGTTGCTTGGGTACACCTCTGGTTCGTATTGCCACCAAGAACATCCTGCCCTTTATGACCTCTGTTATCGTCACACTGGCAGCAACGGAAATTCCCTCTTACATTTCCTACGAAGTGTTCTTGAGCTATATCGGTATGGGTCTTTCCGATATGTCCCTGGGTAAGCTGATCGAAGCCGCTAAGAGCGCAATGATCACCCCCGGTTGGGGCTTTGAATTCTGGAGCCCCATCGCTGTGGCATCTATCATCGCTGTGGTGCTGTATGTTGTCGGCCAGAATCTGGGCGACGCATCTGACCCCAGAACCCATATGTAAGGGGAGGACGGCACTATGGAAAACAAGAAAGTATTGCTGTCCGTTAAGGACCTGCACGTAAAGTTCCGCGTCCGCGGCAGAATCCTCACCGCAATTCGCGGCATTTCCCTTGATTTCTACGAGGGCGAATCCATCGCCATCGTGGGTGAGTCCCGTTCCGGTAAGTCTGTTTTCACTAAGACCTTTGCCGGTATGCTGGATTCCAACGGCTATATCGACCAGGGCACCATTATGTTCAGCGACGACGAGTTGTCTGACACCTGTGTCTCTCTGGGCGGTATTTCCAAGAGCATTATCACTTCTACCATCAAGAAGCTCAACAAGTATTCCAAGCTGGAGCTGGGCGCTGAGACCTACCGCGCCATCAAGGCTCTGGAGCAGGAGAAGAAGGATCGTGAAGGCCTCAGCGAAGAGGAAACACAGAACCTGACCAACACCATCAACGAGCTTCAGTTCCAGCGCACCGAGCTGTTCAACCAGCGCCAGACCGTCGACAGAAAGACGGAAAAGGAGCGCTACAAGCAGATCGGCGTAGAGATCGAGGCATTGGATGCCAAGATCGAGCAGCTGCGTAAGGAAGAAAAGGCCGCTGCCGTAGCACACAAGGCCGCTGTCAAGAACGACGCAGAGTACAACGCTGCGTATGCTGCAAAGATGGCACAGCTGAAGGCTGACTATCAGCAGCAGATCTCCGGCGAGATCTCTCAGGAAGCAATGGAGCGAAATGTGATCATTGCCAAGGAGATCTACCTGTCCGTTGGCCGTTACGGCCTGAGCAAGCGCCTGCAGCTGGTCAATGGCCTGCAGAAGGCTATGAAGAAGGCTATGCAGATCGGTGTTGATCTGTACGACGAGGAGCAGCGCAATCAGGTCTTCGACCAGGTTGTGTTCCGCGTCAGATATCTGGACGAGACCGAGGAAAAGCTCCACGGCACCTGCGTTCTGAATCTGGCCAAGATCAAGTACGGCAAGGACTGGACCAAGATCCGCGGCGGCAAGATCGCTACGGTCTTCCAGGACCCCATGACATCTCTGAACCCCATCATCACCATCGGCAAGCAGATCACCTCCGTGATCCTGCAGCATCAGGATTGCTCCGAACTGGAAGCCCGCGCCCGCGCGCTGGAGCTGATGAAAAAGGTCGGTATTCCCAATGCTGAAAACCGTTTTGATGATTATCCCTTCCAGTACTCCGGCGGTATGCGTCAGAGAATCGTTATCGCGATCGCTCTGTCCTGCCAGCCCAAGATCCTGATCTGTGACGAGCCTACCACCGCGTTGGACGTTACCATTCAGGCTCAGATCCTGAAGCTGATCAAGGACCTGCAGAAGGAATTCGGTTACACCATCGTCTTCATTACCCACGACCTTGGCGTTGTTGCCAATGTGGCTGACCGTGTTGCAGTTCTGTATGCCGGTCAGGTGGTCGAGCTGGGCACTGTTGAGGAAGTGTTCTACGATCCCCGTCATCCCTATACTTGGGCGTTGCTGTCCTCTTTGCCCCAGCTGGCACAGAGAAACACCGCTCTGTATTCCATCACCGGCACACCCCCCTCTTTGTACAACAAGATCGTGGGTGACGCATTCGCTCCCCGTAACCCCTACTGCCTGAAGATCGACACCCTGATGGATTCTCCCATGTTCCAGGTGACCCCCACCCATTTCGCAAAGACTTGGATGCTGGATCCCAGAGCACCGAAGGTTGAGAAGCCCGAGATCATTCAGGACATTCACGAGAAGCTGATGCGCTCATTTAACATTTAGGAGGCAATGACTGTGAGTGAAAAAGAACTGAAAACAAAAAAGCAGTCCACATTGCCGGAACACGGTCCGTTGGATGAACAGGGCAGAGAGGTTCTGCTTTCTCTGAAGAATGTGGATATTACATTCGGCAAGGGCGATACAGCTGTTCGCGCAGTTAAGAATGCTACCTTTGATATTTATAAGGGTGAGACCTTCTCTCTGGTTGGTGAATCCGGCTCTGGTAAGACCACCATCGGCCGTGCAGTCATTCGCGTGAATCCCTGCGCCGCCGGTGAGATCCAGTATAAGGGCGTGCCTATTTCCGGCAAGATCTCCAAGAAGCTGGACCGTGAAGTCATTCGTAACATCCAGATGGTATTCCAGGATCCTGCCGCCTCTTTGAACGAGCGTGCAACGGTGGAATACATCATTTCCGAAGGTCTTTACAACTACCACCTGTTCAAGGACGATGCAGATCGTATCGCAAAAGTGGAAAATATGATCGAGGAAGTCGGTCTGCTGCCTGAGCATCTGACCCGTTATCCTCACGAATTTTCCGGCGGTCAGCGTCAGAGAATCGGCTTGGCCCGTGCTATGGTCATGGAGCCGGAGCTGGTCGTTGCTGACGAGCCTATCTCCGCACTGGACGTTTCCATCCGTGCGCAGGTGCTGAACCTTCTGAAGAAATTCCAGAAAGAGCGTGGCACCACTTATCTGTTCATTGCCCACGACCTTTCTATCGTGCGTTTCATTTCCGACCGTATCGCCGTTATTTACAAGGGCGATATTGTGGAGATCGCCGATGCAGAGGAGCTGTTTGACTATCCTCTGCACCCCTACACACGTTCTCTGATTTCCGCCATTCCCATTCCCGACCCCAAGCTGGAAAAGAACAAGGTGCTGTTCACCTACGACGCTTCCCAGCACGATTACAGTGAGGATAAGCCGGAGCTGGTTTGCATCGGTCACGATCACTGGGTGTTCGGCAATAAGAAGGAGATCGAGGAATACTCGGCAATTCGCGAGAAGAACATCCCTGTGAAGTCCGTCACCATCCGTGGCGAGGGCGAAGCAGAGGAAGTGCGTCCGGTGGAAGAGAGCAATATGAGCACAGAATCCATTCTGGACACGCCCCTGCACGATACCGGCAGCGCTTGGTACAAGTTCCTGTCCTTCCTGCTGCCCATCCCGGGTCTGATTGCCGGCGCGATCTTTAAGCGGTTCCGTCACTATCGCAACTTTAAAGCCTGCAAAAAGGGCGCCATTGCGGGACTCATCACCTTTGGTGCAGTTGTTGCGTTGTTCTGCCTGTTCCTGCTGAGATCTGTCCTGTAAGTGAATGAAATGAAAGCGCCTCTAAAAGCCGCAAGGCTTTTAGAGGCTGCTGTTTTTTGGAGCAATTTTATGAAAGATGCAAATTATAGACCCATTCGTAAGATCCTTGTAGACCCGGAATACAGCAAGCTGCGTATATGGCTGGCGGTAGCCCTGCTGGTCATAGGCGTGACGCTGATTGCCGTTTTTTTGGGTAGGAATCTGAGCGTTGAACCCGGTTGGATCACCGTGAAGATCGATGTGCAGGATTCCTGCAGCGGTGATTTCTACTTCCAATATTACTTGGGCGACAGCGGCAAAGCCCCCAACCTTGAAAAACAGGAGCTGGCCAATGCTTATGACCGTGTTGCCCGGGACGCCTATCAGATCTTCCACGAGTCGGAAGGCTTTGAGGGTGTTAACAATGTGCAGTATCTGAACACCCACCCCAACGAAGCGGTGGAAGTGCCGGAGGTGCTGTATAAGGCTTTTGCGCTGCTGGAGCAGTACAAAAACCGTGCGCTGTATCTTGCGCCGGTTTATGACCACTATGTGGGAATGTTCCTGTGTGACGATGATTGGGCAGCCGAGGTCTACGACCCCGAGAAAAACGAGGACGCAGCCAAATACATTGCCGATGCGCTTGCCTACGCAGGCGACGAGCAGATGGTAAAGCTGGAGCTGCTGGGCGGCAATCAGGTAAAGCTGAATGTGGCCGAGGCGTATCTGCAGTTTGCAAATGCCAATGAGATTACCGAATTTATCGATTTTTATTGGCTGAAGAATGCATTCATCGCAGACTATATAGCGGAAGAACTGGAAGCGGCCGGCTTCACAGGCGGCATTGTTTCCAGCTTTGACGGCTTCCAGCGGAACCTTGGTGCAACCAAGGGCAGCTACAGCCAGAATCTGTTCGACAGGGTAGGGAAGAATGTCTATCAGACGGCGGTCTTTACCTATGAGGATGTTTCAGCCTTGGTGTCCCTGCGGAATTTTCCTGCAAGTGAGTCGGCTGTGCAGCAGTACTTCACTTGGGATAACGGCGAAGTCACCTCCTGCCACATTGACATTGCCGACGGTATGAGCAAAACCGCAGTCAGCGACCTGCTTGGCTATTCCAAGACCAAGGGCTGCGCGGAAATTCTGCTGGAGCTGTATCCCGTTTATGTGGCCGACACGCTGAACGCAGAGTCCTTGGCGGCGCTGCCTGCAAAGGGCATCGATACGATCTATGCCGATAACTTCGTGATCTATACCAGCGATGCCGGTGCAAAGCTGTCCCGGTTTTATGCGCAGGACGGCGTTTCCTACAGAAGAAACGGTTGATATATGTGTAAAAGGAGAGTTCTTATATGGATATTGCCGGATTACAAAAAATGACCCTGTTGGACTTTCCGGGACGGGTAGCCTGTACGGTGTTTACACAAGGCTGTAATTTTCGTTGCCCCTTCTGCCACAACAGCGACCTGCTGCCGATGAAGGGTGAACCATTTATGACCGACCGGGAACTGCTGGCCTTCCTTGAAAAGCGTATCGGTTTGCTGGATGGCGTTTGCTTCACCGGCGGTGAGCCCACTATGCAGCCGGAGCTGCCGGGTCTTATAAAAAGCATCAAGAACTTAGGATATGCCGTCAAGCTGGACACAAACGGCACCAACCCCAAAATGCTGAAAGAAATGGTAGAGGCCGGCCTTTTGGATTATGTGGCGATGGACATCAAAAACAGCCCCGAAAACTACCCCGAGACCGCCGGAATGGATGCGCGCCTTCTGTCCAAGGTGGAGGAGAGTGTCGCCTATTTGCTTGACAATAGGGTGGACTATGAATTCCGCACCACGGTTGTTGCAGAGCTGCATACGGAAGACGCTATACAAGATATGGGCCGGTGGCTGTTGGGAATTGGCAACGGCACAAAACCGGGGAAGTGGTTCCTGCAGTGCTATACCGACCGCGATAGCGTACTTTTCTCGGGTCTGAGCGCGCCGGAAGCCGATACAATGCGCCAATATGCCCAAAAACTCACACCTTTTGCAGAACTTGTGAGCCTCCGCGGTGTGGATTAAGACACAAGATATTGTGTTTTTAAGAAAAAATTCATACAACATATTGACAAAATCTTTTCAGGTGATATAATACAGGTACTGTCGCGTTTATGAGGGCATGACAGTGCCTGTATTTATTATATTTCCACGTGTTAGGAGGACCAAAGAGATGTATCAAGTGTTAAAGCGTGATGGCAGCGTCGTCGATTTTGAGATTTCCAAAATCAGTGCTGCTATGATAAAGGCTTTTGAAGCCTTGGAAAAGAACTACCACCCCAGCGTCATCAACCTGCTGGCTTTGCAGGTCTGCGCCGACTTTGAGCCTAAGGTAAAAGACGGCAAGATTGCTGTGGAAACCGTTCAGGATAGCGTAGAAAAGGTTCTGTCCGACAGCGGCTATGCCGATGTTGCAAAGGCCTATATCCTGTACCGTAAGCAGCGTGAGAAGGTGCGTAATGTCAATTCTGCTCTGCTCAACTACAAGGACATTGTTGACAATTACCTGAAGATCAACGACTGGCGCGTGAAGGAGAACTCCACCGTTACATATTCTGTCCGCGGCTTGATTTTGTCCACCTCCGGCGCTATCACTGCCAACTACTGGCTGTCTGAGATCTATGACGAGGAGATCGCAGAAGCACACCGCAGCGCCGCTCTGCACATCCACGACCTGTCTATGCTCACCGGCTACTGCGCAGGCTGGAGCTTGAAGCAGCTGATCCAAGAGGGTCTGGGCGGCGTTCCCGGCAAGATCACTTCTTCTCCTGCAGGCCACCTGTCCACTCTGTGTAACCAGATGGTCAACTTCCTGGGCATTATGCAGAATGAATGGGCCGGCGCGCAGGCATTCTCCTCCTTCGATACATATCTTGCTCCCTTTGTCAAGATCGACAACCTGACCCAGAAGGAAGTCAAGCAGTGCATCCAGTCCTTCGTTTACGGCGTGAACACCCCCTCCCGTTGGGGCACACAGGCACCCTTCTCCAACATTACCTTGGACTGGGTATGTCCTCCCGACCTGGCTGACCAGCCTGCCATCGTAGGTGGCAAGGAGATGGACTTCACCTATGGCGATTGCAAGAAGGAAATGGATATGGTCAACAAGGCCTTCATCGAAATCATGATCGAAGGCGACGCCAACGGCCGTGGCTTCCAGTACCCCATTCCCACCTACTCCATCACCAGCAACTTCGACTGGAGCGAGACCGAGAACAACAAGCTGCTGTTCGAGATGACCGCCAAGTACGGTACTCCTTACTTCTCCAACTACATCAACTCCGATATGGAGCCTTCCGACGTCCGCTCCATGTGCTGCCGTCTGCGTCTGGACCTGCGTGATCTGCCTGCCATCGTGGGCGGCAAAGAGCTGGACTTCACCTATGGTGACTGCCAGAAGGAAATGGACATGGTCAACAAGGCTTTCATCGAGATTATGATTGAGGGTGATGCCGACGGCCGTGGCTTCCAGTACCCCATCCCCACTTACTCCATCACCCGCAATTTCGACTGGAGCGAAACCGAGAACAATAAGCTGCTGTTCGAGATGACCGCAAAATACGGCACTCCCTATTTCTCCAACTACATCAACTCCGATATGGAGCCTTCCGATGTC